>CAZPYU010000198.1:0-39639 GCA_964590905.1 uncultured Thermoanaerobaculia bacterium | reverse complement strand
CGCCACCCAGCTGCTTTTCCTTCATCCGATGCTCCCAACCGACGACGCTTCGAGCTACAAGCATCCTCCTCGGCTGCTCGAAGCCCTTCCAGCCGACGCTGTGCTCGTCCATGGCGGGTTCAACGAGATGTTCGGAATGGGACTGCTTCATCTGGGTATTCCTCCCGGCACTTTCCAGACCGCGATCGAGCGCCGCGCATTCGCCGAGCTGTTTTCGTACTCGGGCCTGCTCGCCGGGCGAAGGTACGAGTTCAACTTCTCGCCGGAGGGACTCGATTCGTTTCTGGTGCACTCGGTCGGTTTGAGCGCGCAGCAGTTCTCGGACCTCGAGAGGTTGCGGTTACTGGCTGCTACAGGTGTCGAGCGGCTTCTGCTGCCGCGCCCGTTGGAGCTTGACGCGTTGGCGGAGGCGATGCTCGAGCAGTCGCCTGACGGGGCGGCTCCGGTCAGTATCTATCGCCTCCGCGACTCCCTCGAGGAGGCGCAGCTGATCGGACGAGTCACGTACGCGGGTCACGTTCGTGCCGCCCTCCAAACTGTACTTCACGCCGACTTCGATCCCCGATCCGCGACCGTAATCGCGGGCGAGGGGGCCGCTCGTGAGAACCCGCGCGGCTTCGTTCTCCGACTCGAGAGCGCGGCCGAGGAGATGCGATTGGAAGTCGAGTCGGAGTCTGGCGGTGCGCTCGTGGTGCGACGCGCCTGGCTCCCGATCTGGCGCGCCGAGCTCGACGGCCGCCCGGCGCCGCCGATCGTCGCCAATGTCAGCCGATTGGCGCTCGAGATTCCGGGCGGGCGCCACCAGGTGCGCTTCTGGATCGATCGCGCGCCGCTCCACCGAGCGCTCGTGGGATCGGCGCTGGGCGCGCTCCTCCTCGCTCTCGTGGGCCTGCTGCCGCGAGGCCAGAACGCGCGCGGCTCGAGAAATGTGGGCTAGAGAGCGGGATCAGCTGATGGCCGAGACAGCGATCTGGCGGCGTCTCCGACGCCGCGTCCGTCCGTATGCGGCAGAGCTCGCGGGAGTCGCTAGCGCCGCGGCAACGTTTCTCTTCCTCGAGGCGCACGGGCTTCGGTTCGGCTGGCAGGCTCTCGCCCACACGGCGGGCGCGCTGAATCGACTCGCGCTCTGGTTGCTCGCTCTAGGTCTCGGGCTCCAGGTCGTGGCGCGTTTCGTGCGTCGCGAAGGGGCGGCGGGCTATCTCCGTTCGCTCGCACACCTGGAGTGGTGGATCGGCTGGTTGCGGCTCTGGCTGGTCGTCGTTCTCCTCGTCTACGGCTACACCTGGCTCAAGGTCTCGATTCCGCTGGTGAGAGTCGTGCTCTTCGACCAAGGGCTCTGGCGGCTCGATCGTCTCCTGCATTTCGGGCTCGCCCCGACGACCCTCGCCGTCGAGCTCACCGCGGGAACGGTGCTGCCCGAGCTGCTCGACATCTGGTACAGCCTCTGGGTCCTCTCGATCCCGCTCGGATTCGCCTACGTCCTAGCTAACCCGCGCCACGCGGTGCGCAAGAATTTCGTGATCGCGAACGTCGTTCTCTGGACAGCCGGGGCCTGGTTCTACATGGCGGTGCCGTCGCTCGGGCCGTGCTACGCCTCGCCCGAGATCTTCGATCCGGTTCGCAACGAGATGCCGCGGACAGAGGCAACGCAGCGCTTCGTCTGGGAGCATTACTAGCGGATGATTGCGAGCCGCGGCAGAACTCTCGAGCAGTTTTCGCCGGCGTTCGGGGTGGCCGCCATGCCGAGCCTGCACGTTGCCGCCCACTGGCTGTTCGCCCTGTGGGCCAAACGCTACGCACGCCGGCTCTTCCTGCCCCTGGTCCTCGCCACCGGCCTCACCTTCTTCGGCTCACTGGTCACGACGTGGCACTACGCGGTCGACGGCTACGCCGGCCTGCTGATCGCCTGGCTGGCGATCATCGCCGCCGATCGCATCGCGCCGGTCGAGCCGCGCGAGGCGGAGGCCGCGACCGCTACGCCGGCCGAGAGAGTTGGCGGCTAGTGGGCTAGCATCGCGCCTTCGATGCCCGAGAGGTCGCGGAGGCGGTTCCAGAAGGTCCTGATCGCGAACCGCGGCGAGATCGCCGTGCGAGTACTGCGCGCGCTCAGGGAGCTCGAGATCCGCGGTGCCGTAGTTTACTCCGACGCCGATCGCGACTCGCTCGCCGTTTTACAGGCCGACGAGGCGTACCGGATCGGTCCCGGCCCCGCGAGCGAGAGCTACCTGCGGCTCGACGCCCTGGTCGAGCTCGCGGTCGCCATCGGCGCCGACGCGATCCACCCCGGTTACGGCTTTCTCTCCGAGCGCGCCGACTTCTCGCAAGCGTGTCGCGAGCGCGGCATCGTCTTCATCGGCCCGTCGCCGGAGGCGATTCGCGCCATGGGCTCGAAGATCGAAGCGCGGCGCCGCATGCTCGCGGCCGGCGTGCCGGTGGTGCCGGGCTCGGAAGGCGCCCTCGCCGATCTCGACGCGGCGCGAGGGGTCGCCGACGAGATCGGCTACCCGGTGATCCTCAAGGCCTCGGCTGGCGGCGGCGGCAAAGGGATGCGGGTCGTCCGCGCCGAGAGCGAGCTCGGCGAGGCCTATCGGATGGCGCGCGCCGAGGCGGGCGCCTCGTTCGGCGACGACGCGCTCTTTCTCGAACGGTTCGTGGCGCGACCGCGCCACGTCGAGATTCAGATTCTCGGAGACCTGCACGGCAAGGTGGTCTCCCTCGGCGAGCGCGAATGCTCGCTCCAGCGTCGGCACCAGAAGGTCGTCGAGGAGGCGCCGTCGACCGCGGTCTCTCCCGAGCTGCGGCGCAAGATGGGCGAGGCCGCGGTGGCGGCGGCGAGCGCCGTCGGCTACGCCAACGCCGGCACCTGTGAGTTTCTGCTTGCCGACGACGGCAGCTTCTACTTCCTCGAGATGAATACCCGGCTGCAGGTCGAGCACCCAGTGACCGAGATGGTGACCGGGCTCGATCTGGTCGTCGCCCAACTGCGGATCGCCCAGGGCGAGCCGCTGGGAACGGAGTTCGACGCCGTCGAGCACCGCGGACACGCGATCGAGGTGCGGCTCTACGCCGAGGATCCGTACCAACGCTTCGCGCCGTCGCCGGGCCGGATCGAGTGGCTGCGCCTGCCGCAGGGACCGGGGATCCGCAGCGACGCCGGGGTCTACGGCGGCAGTGAGGTATCGATCTTCTACGACCCGATGATCGCCAAGCTCGTCGTCTGGGGGAGGGATCGCGACGAGGCGCTGCGCCGTCTCGGCCGTGCCCTCGCCGAGTTGCGCATCGAAGGGATCCGCACCAACGTGCCGCTCTTCCTGGCGCTCTTGGCCGACGCCGATTTCCGCGCCGCGCGCTTTGACATCCACTGGCTAGATCGGCGGCTGGCGGCCGGCGGGCTCTTGCCGGACGAGCGCGCCGCCGATTCGGACGTGCCGATCCTGGCGGCCGCGATCGCCGAGCTCGAGCGCACCCAGCGCACGGCGGCACAGCCAGCAGGGAGCTCGAACCGGGCGCGCTGGCGCGAGGCGGCGCGCCGGGGTGCGGTGCGGAGCGGAAGATGGAGCTGATCGCGCGGGTCGGTTCGCGGAGCGAGCGGGTGGTGATCGAGCGCCGCGAAGGCGTCTACCGGATCGCGATCGGGTCGCGCTCTTACGTAGTCGATGCACGCTCGTTGGGACCGTTCGTCAAGAGCCTGCTCGTCGACGGCGAGAGCCACGAGGCAGCGGTATTTCGGGCCCCTGGCGGCGGCTGGATCGTCGGCTGGGCCGGGCGCACCACGAAAGTCGAGCTGATCGATCCGCTGACCCATCTCGCCGAATCGAGTCGCGCCGGTTCGGACCGCAAGGGAAAGCGGGTGGTCACCGCTTACATGCCAGGCCGGGTGGTGGCGATCGCCGTGACGGTGGGCGATGCAGTCGAAGCGGGTCGTCCGCTGGTCGTGCTCGAAGCGATGAAGATGCAGAACGAGATCCAGGCCGACCGCGCCGGCACGGTCCAGCGGATCTTCGTCGTAGCCGGTCAAACGGTCGAGGGCGGAGACCCGCTGGTCGAGCTCGAGTAGTCGCTGCTCCAGCGCCCGAGGCCGAACCGGCTCCTCACGCTGCCGCGGAGCCTCAGCGGAGCTAGGCGCCGCCGCTCTTGAGCTCGTGCAAGATCCCCTGCACCACCGCCTTGGCGTCGCCGAACACCATCAGCGTGTTATCGAGAAAGTAGAGCTGGTTGTCGATGCCGGCGAAGCCGGGGTTTTTCGAGCGTTTGATCGCGATGCAGGCACGCGCCCTGTCGGCGTCGATGATCGGCATGCCGAAGATCGGAGAGCCCTTGTCGGTGCGCGCGGCCGGGTTGACCGTGTCGTTGGCGCCGATCACGAGCGCGACGTCGACCTGCGGCATGTCGGGATTGATCGCTTCCATTTCGACCAACTTCTCGTACGGTACGTTCGCTTCGGCCAGCAGGACGTTCATGTGGCCGGGCATCCGTCCGGCCACCGGGTGCACCGCGAAGCAGACGTCGATCCCCTTCGAGACCAACACGTCGTAGAGCTCGCGCACCCGGTGTTGCGCTTGCGAGACCGCCATGCCGTATCCCGGGATGATCACCACCTTGCTGGCGTTGGCGAGGATCTGAGCGGCGTCCTCGGCGGTCGCCGCCTTGTAAGTTCCCTGTTCGCCCCCGACGTTCGCGGTCGCCACCCGGCCGAAGGCGCCGAAGAGCACGTTGGTGAAGCTGCGGTTCATCGCCTTGCACATGATCACCGAGAGGATGAAACCGGAGGAGCCGTCGAGAGCGCCAGCGGTGACCAGGAGCATGTTGTCGAGCACGAAGCCCATCGCCACCGCCGAGAGACCGGCGTAGCTGTTGAGCAGCGAGATCACCGTCGGCATGTCGGCGCCGCCGATCGGGACGATGAGCAACACACCGAAGGCTAGCGCGATGCCGATCACCGCCGGGAAGAGGTAGGCGTAGCGCACTGGGTCGACGACCAGCAGCCCGCCGCACACCAGGCCGGCGGCGAGCAGCGCCAGGTTGCTGACGTTCTGGAGCGGGTAGGTCACCGGGCGCTGCGGGATCCAGCGCAGCTCCTGCAGCTTGCCCGCGGCCATCAGCGATCCGGTAAAGGTGAGGTAGCCGAGCAGGATCTCGACGACGATCGCCGTCATCCGGAAAGGGGTCAGCTCGCTGCCCCCCTCGGCGAGCCAGTGGTAGAACTTCGCGGTTCCCACCAGCCCCGCCGCCAGGCCGCCGAACGCGTGCGAGAGAGCGGTCCGCTGCGGCACTGCGGTGAGCGGTACCATCGACAGCGGCACGCCGATCGCGATCCCGACCACCACCGCGACGCCGATCCAGGTGTAATCGACGATCTCGGGGTAGAGCAGGGTGCCGCCGATTGCCGCCGCCATGCCGAGCACGCCGGCGAGCACGCCGCGTCGAGCCGTCGACGGGTGCGACAGCCAGCGGAGCGAAAAGACGAAAAGGGCGGTGGCGAGGAGGTAGGCGCCCTGAATCAGGTGTTCGAGTAGCTCGCGGCTCACAGCTCCTTCTCCTGGCGCCGTTTGAACATCCGGAACATCCGGTCGGTGATCAGGAAGCCGGAGACGATGTTGGTCATCGAGGCGGCGACGGCGACCGCGCCAAGCACGGTCGTCAGCTTGTCGTGTCGCGCGCCGGTGATCAGGATCGAGCCGACCACAGCGATCGCCGAAATGGCGTTGGTCAGCGACATCAGCGGGGTGTGTAGGAGACGCGAGACGTTGCGAATGAGCTGAATGCCGAGAAACGTCGCCAGCATGAAGACAAACAGCATCGACCAGAGATCCAGCTCGCGCATCGCTCCTCCAGCGGGTAGCTCGGCGGTGATAGCGGAAAAGACCGGGCGGATGCTAGCCGCGGCAGGGCGGAACGACAACTGCCCGGGCCGATCGCCGCGCGGACCGGTGGGCGCCCGACCCGATCCGAAGAGCGCTCGGTAGCCAGCCGGTGTGAGCGCCGCGGCAGGCTAGACTTCGTCGACCATGGTACGTCCATCCCCCGGGGCCGATCCGTCGCGACCTCTGGGCGCCGCGTGGACGTCTCCTTGACCGCTGGCCGCGAGCAGTGGAGCGGATGGCGACTACTGCTTGCGGTGGCGCTCTGTATCTACGCTAGCTGGGTGGGATCGAGATGGCGCTCGAGAGGCCCGTCCGACTTCTACCAGTTCTGGTCGATCGGCCAGGCCGTTACCAGCATGCCGGTCGCCAACATCTACAGTGAGAAGGACCGTCAAGCGGTCACCGAAGTGCTCCGCGCCCGCAGCGCGGCGTCGGGATCCGCCGCCAGGATCGCGGCGGCACGAACCTGGAACCGGCTGGAACCTGCGGGCACGCCGTTTCTCTATGCGCTGTTCTATCTCGCTTCGAGCGGCGATTTCGACCTCGACTATCGACGTTTTCAGATCTTCTCCCTGCTCGCGTACCTGGCCGCGGTCGTCGGATGGGTCTTGCTGCTGCGCTACCCGCTCTGGTCCGTTCTGCCCATCGTGGTGCTCTTCACCCAGTTCTACTGGCCGTTCTACACCGACTGCGGGTACGCAAACGTCGGACAGCTTCAGGTCGGCCTGCTCTTCCTGCTCGTTTTCCTGCTGCGAAAGGACAGTGCAGCGCGGAACTTCTGGAGTGGCGCGCTCCTCGGATTCCTCTTCCTGTTCAAACCGACGGTGATCTATTCGATCGGTCTGCTCGCGACGCTCTGGATCAGTGAGCGACGCCTCCTTCGGCTGCTGCAAACCTCGGCTGGCGGCGCGGTCATGCTGGCCATCGGCGGAGTGATCCCGAGCCTCGTCTTTGGCGCGAGCTGCAGCTGGAAGGAGTGGCGGGTGGGATTTCCGGCGATCCTCTTCAAAGAGCCCTACCTGGGCGGCGGGTTCCTGGGCAGACTCTTCGGTCTCGAGGAGCTCGGCGCCTACTCGGCATTCGGAGCCGTGCTTTTCGCGGTGACCGCCGCGGTAATCGTCGCTGCGCAGCGCAGACAACGGCCCGCACCGTCTCCCACGCCCGACCCTGGAAGAGACTCCTTCTCCTTGATCGCTCTGGGACCCGCCATCTATCTGCTCTCAGGCCCTATCGTGCACCCGCACTACTTCTTGCTCGCCGTCCCGCTGGCACTCCTGGCCATGGAGCCGGCGCGACCGCGGTGGCATCTCGTCCCGGGTGGCCTGGCGGTTTTTCTGACTGCTGCGCAGCCTTGGCTGCACCGGCTCGGACTCTCGGGCGCCGGGAACGACAGTCTCTGGTCGTTCCTGGGAGTCTGGATTCTCGCGCTCATGGTGCTCTCCGAATTCTGGCGTGGTCGACAAAGGGCGAGCAGGTTCGAGGTGGATCGGCCCTCGGCGGCAGGGTCCGGCACGGGCGATCGCTAGCGCCGGCTATCATTCCCGCCGATGTCAGATCGGCGAACTGCGGCGCAACTTGTGGCGCTCGCTCTCCTTCTGCGCTTCACGGGCGCAATCTGTTTGGGTGCCGAGGTTGCGGATCTTCCGGGCTATCGTCGGATGGCCGAGAAATTCCTCGCCGGCGAGAACGTCTACGAACAGCGGATATTCTTTCCTTACACTCCGTTGACCCTGCCGCTGCCGGCAGCGAGCTTGCTGCTCGCCAAGCAGACGGGGCTCCCGTTCCACCTCGCGATCAAGCTCTGGCCGATCGCGGCGGATGCGGCGCTGACCCTCCTCGTCTTCGGGTCTGCACGCCGTCTCGGCTGGGACCAGCGAGCAGCCCTGGCAGCGGGGCTCGCGTATGCGGCGAATCCAGTAGCCATCCTGACCAGCGCACTTCACGGCAATCACACCGTCCTGGCGGTGCTGGCCTCGTTCGGGGCGTACGTCCTGCTCGAACGCGCTGACGGTTCTTCGCGGGACAAGGCAGCGGCGTTGTTGTTGGGACTGGGGATCGCCGCCCGTAGCTTTCCAGTTCTGCTGGTACCGGTCTTCGCGATTCTGTTGCGCGCTCCGGGCGGCCCTGCGACGCTCGCCCGAAGGCTGCGCTTCGTGGCTATCGCCGGCCTGCCGACAGTACTAGCTTCGATTCCGGCTCTGGCTACGAACGCCGACGCCTACCTGCGCGAGCTGTTCGGGTACAGCGGCTTCACGGACCAGGGCTGGCTGGCGATTCGACGGGCCTGGGGAGTCGTCACGGGAACGGCGCTGGCGCACGGAAACACGGCCCATCCGATCGCGACGAGCAAGTTGTTCTTCTTTGCCGCCTATGGGGCGTTCCTGGCGCTCCTCTGGCGGCGTCGTCAACGAGTAGATCTTGCGACCGGTTGTCTACTCGGCTGGCTCATCTTCCTCGTTGTCTATGGCGGCATCAGCAGTCAGTACCTAGTGTGGGTGCTGCCGTTCGGGTTGCTCGTTTCGCTCCGGTGGTCGCTCGCATATTCGCTGGCCTCGGCGCTTGCAATGGCAGCCTTCTACCGGACGTGGTTTCCGGGCGTTCTGCTGGGGCCACGAGCCGCACCCGCTCCTTCAGGCGGCGTTCCCGAGGAGTGGCCCTTCTACCTCGCTGCTCTCGTCGCCTCGTGGCTCGTGTCGACAACCTGGCTCGGATTCGAGCTGTGGAAGGTCGCAACAGCGCGAGAACGCCAGCCGAATCCGCCGCGAGTTTCGACTCCTGGCCGTCCTGAGGCGATGAGCCATCTCGCGCCGCACCGCTAGCCCGCTGTGCAACGCGACTTCGTAGACTCTGCTGGATGGGTCGCCCTTCACCGTTCGCCGAGCTGGCAGCTGCACTGGCGGCGAGCGCTCCGATGCGCGCGCTGGCCGCGAAGGTCGAAGCGGGGAGTGGCGTAGCGACCCGACTTCCGCCGGCAGCTGCGGCTTGGATCGGCGATCTTCTCGCCGAACGGAGCAGGCGCTGCCTCGTCGTCGTGGTGCCGCACGAGAGTCAGGCGCGCGCCTGGGTCGAGTCGGTACGGCTGCTGACGGGACGCGACGCGGCTGGGCACTTCTCGGCGCCGTCCCTCTCGCCGTATCAGGGCGCTGACGCCTCGCTCGCGGTTCGCGCCGAGGAGGTCGCGGTGCTCGATCGCGCGCGCCGCGGGGAGCTCTCGGCGCTCGTCGCGACGCCGCGCGCGCTCTTTCGTCGCCTGCCCGATCCGTCCACGATCTCGCGGCGCGAGCTGCGGCGAGGCACCGATGTCGACTCCGACGGGCTCGCCCGCGAGCTGGTCGCGCTGGGCTACCTCCGCGTCGACCAGGTCGGCGAGGTCGGCGAGTTCGCAGTGCGCGGCGGCGTCTTCGATCTCTGGCCGGCGGGCGCCGAGGCGCCGGCGCGGCTCGACCTCATGGGCACCCAGATCGAGAGCCTGCGCAGCTTTGACCCCGGGAGCCAACGCTCCAGCGGCGAGCTGTCGAGCTGCGAGGTTCTTCCTCTGGAGCTCTTCTCGGCGGGGCCCGCCGCGGCGCGCCGCCTGGGCGAGGTCGTGCGCTCCCTCCTCGGCGACGACATCGACCGCGAGAGCGCCGAGCTCCTGACAGCGTTGGCCGAAGGGCGCCGCGCTCCGGGCTGGGAGAACCTGCTGCCGCTCCTCTCCGACCGGACGCTGACCCTCGTGGAGGCGCTTCCGACCGCGCTTCTGGTCGCCTTCGATCCGGCGGCGATCGCAGCGGAGGCCGGGCGCCACGCCGAGCGGCTGGCCGAGGAGTACGAAGCGCGGCGGGCGCACGGCCGCTTGGCCATCTCGCCAGAGCTCCTCGAACACCCACTGGAAACGGTGCTCGCGCTCGTGGCTGGAGCCTACTGGACGGTCGAGCCACTGGCGGCGACGTCCGCCGCGATCGACTTCGGCGCCGCTCCGACCGACCTCTTCCACGGCCAGCTGGCACGCTTCCCGCGCGAGGTCGAAGCGGCACGGGCGCGCGGCGAGCGCCTTCTCGTCGTTGCCCCGGAGGAGCGCTTCGCGGCGCTCGCCGAGCTCCTCGCGGGGCGCGGCGTCGAGGTCGGCTCGGGTGAGGTCGAGCTCGTCGTCGGCGAGATCGAGCGCGGATTTCGGTTGCCGGCCGCGGGCGTCGCGATTTACGGCGAGGCCCAACTGGTGGCGCGCGCCGGAGCCGTCGCGCGACGTCGTGGCGCTCGCTTCGGTCCCTTCCTCTCCGGTCTGCGCGACTTGCGCGTGGGCGATTACGTTGTTCACGCCGACCACGGCATCGCGCAGTTTTCCGGCCTGCAAACGGTAGCAGCCGCACCTCCGCAGGAGAGCCTGCCGCTTTCGCTTCTCGCCCTCGCCGCCGCCGTGCCCGCTGAGAGCGAGGTGCTCGAGCTGCTCTACCAAAGCGGTAAACGGCTGTTCGTACCGATCGATCGCCTCGACTTGGTGTCGCGCTACGGCGGCATCGAGGGGATCGCGCCCCGCCTCGACCAACTCGGCGGCACCTCGTGGAGCAAGACCACGTCGCGAGTGCGGCGCGCCCTCGAGCTGATGGCGGAGGAGCTGGTTCGGCTCTACGCCGAGCGTCAGCTGGCGCGCGCCCCGATACTGGCCGGCGACACCGACCTCGAGCAGCGCTTCGCCGCCGCCTTTCCGTTCGAAGAGACGCCCGATCAGGCCGAGGCGATCGCCACGCTGTATGCCGACCTCGCGCAAGCCAAGCCGATGGACCGTCTGCTGGTCGGCGACGTCGGCTTCGGCAAGACCGAGGTCGCGATGCGTGCCGCCTTTCGCGCCGTCGATTCGGGCTACCAGGTAGCGGTCTTGGCGCCGACCACCATCCTGGCCGATCAGCACCTCGAGACTTTCTCGCGCCGCTTCGACGATTCGGCGGTCACCATAGAACGGATCTCGCGCCTGCGTACCGGCAAAGATCTCGCCGACCTCTTGCGGCGGATTTCAGAGGGCGGCGTCGACATCCTGATCGGCACCCACCGCGTGCTGTCGCAGGACATCTGTTTTCGTCGCCTCGGCCTCTTGATCGTCGACGAGGAGCAGCGCTTCGGGGTGGCGCAGAAAGAGCGTTTGAAGCAACTCAAGCGAGACGTTCACGTGCTGGCGATGTCGGCGACGCCGCTGCCGCGGACGCTCCAGCTCTCGCTGGCCGGCGTGCGCGACATCTCGGTCATCGAGACGCCGCCCAAGGACCGCATGGCGGTCGAGACCGCAGTGCTCCCTTACTCGGACGAGTTGGTGCGCGAGGCGATCGAGTTCGAGCTCGGGCGTGGCGGCCAGATCTACTACGTCGACAATCGGGTCGAGACGATCGAAGAGCGCGCAGCGAAGCTACGCGAGCTCGTGCCGGGCTTGCGGATTACTGTCGGGCACGGCCAGCTCGAGGAGCGCGAGCTCTACCGCCGGATGCACGCCTTCACGGCGCGCGAGTACGATCTGTTACTCGCCTCGACCATTATCGAGAACGGCATCGACATTCCGTCGGTGAATACGATGATCGTTCACCGCGCCGACCGCTTCGGACTGGCCCAGCTCTACCAACTGCGCGGCCGAGTGGGACGCAGCCGCGAGCTGGGCTACTGCTATCTCCTGGTGCCCGAGGACCGCGTGCTCGGGATCGATGCCAGAAAGCGGCTCGAGGCGCTGCGCGAGTTCACCGAGCTGGGCGCCGGCTTCCGCATCGCGGCGCGCGATCTCGAGATCCGCGGCGCGGGCAACCTGCTCGGCGCCGAGCAGAGCGGCCATATCGCCGAGCTCGGCATCGAGACTTACCTGCGCCTGCTCGAGCAGACGGTGCGCGAGCTGCGTGGCGAGCTTGCCTTGGAGGGGCCGTCGACGGCGATCGACCTGCCGGTGCCGGTCGCGATTCCGAAGAGCTACATCGCGGACGAGAATCTGCGCATGGAGATCTACCGCAAGCTCGCGGCGGCCGAAGCGCCGCGCGAGGAGCTGTTGGCCGAGCTAACCGATCGCTTCGGGCGCCCACCGGCGGCGGTCGAGTCGCTCCTCGACCTCGCCGCGCTCCGCCGCGAGGCCGAGCGGCTGCGCGTGCAGGCGATCGCGGCGGCGGACGGCAAGCTGACGCTGCGCTTGCGTCGCGACGCGAAGATCGACGTCGACCGGCTGATCCGCTTCGTCTCGGAGCGTCCCGGCGCCACCTTCAGTCCGTCGGGAGTCCTGGCAATCGATCTGCCGCGCGGCGGTGACATCGTCGGATTGGCGCGCAGCGTCCTTGCGGAGCTGGCCGGGTGAGGTGGAGCGTGGCGTGCGTCCTCGGGCTGGCCGCCTGCGGGGCCGAGGAGCCGCTTCCGGGCCCCAACGTCGTGGCGCGGATGGCCGGCGTCGACCTGCCGTACGCCGAGCTCGACGGCTACCTGCGCGCTAATCTCGGTGAACCTGGAGGAGCGCTGGCGAGCGAAGCGCTTTCGAGTCTCCTCGACCAGTTCCTGACCGAGCGGCTGCTCGCCCGGTTGGCCGCCGAGCTCGGCCTGACGCGCGGCGGCGAGTCGGCGACCACGGCGGTGGAGGCGCTGCTCGCCGCGGAGCCCGAGGCACCGGTGACCGAAACCGCGATCTCCGCCTATTACGCCGAGCATCTGGCCGACTTTCGGGTCGGCGAGCAGATCGAGCTGCGCGCCATCCGGACCGAAGACCGCATCGCCGCCGAGCGCGCCCGCCGCGAGATCTCGGCCGGGGCCGACTTCGGAGCCGTGGCGCGGCGCCTGTCGGTCGACCCCACCGCCGAGCGCGGCGGCGACCAGGGCAGCGTCGGTCGCGATAGCCTTCTGCCCATCCTGGCCGAGCTGCTGTTCGCGCTGCCAGTCGGAGCGCTCTCGGAGGTCGTACCTACCGCCGACGGCTTTCATCTTTTCCGCGTCGTGCGCCGCATTCCCGAGCGGGCGCGAGCGCTCGACGAGGTACGCGACGAGATCCGCCGGCGCCTCGCCGGGACGCGCGCCGATCGTGCCTACGCGCGCTTCGTCGCCGAGGCGCGCAGCCGTTATGCTGTGCAGGTGTTCGATCGCAACCTCCCGTTCGCCTACAAGGGGGACTTTCCGGTCTCGAGGCCCTATGAGAATCGCTAGCTCGGCACTCCTCCTTCTCGCTGTCGTTACTCCGGCGCCGGCCGAGGAGCTCAACCGCATCGTCCTGCGAGTCAACAGCCAGGTGGTGACCTTGGCCGACTACACCGAACGCCGCAATGCGCGCGCGGAGGCGATCGCGCAGGCGCCCGATCTCGACGCCGCCGAGCGCCGCCAACTGATCGCCGACAGCGGCAAGAGCGCGCTCGGCGAGCTCTTCGAGGAGCTCCTCATCGTCTCGCGGGCAGAGCAGCTCAAGATGGCGCCGAGCGCGGCCGAGATCGATCGCGCGGTCGACGCGGCGCGGCGCCGCTACAACATTACGAGCGACGAGGAGTTCGCGCGCGCGCTCGAGCAGTCGGGGACTTCGGTGGCGCAGTTTCGCGTGCGCATGGAGCGCAGTCTGCTGGTCAACGAGGTGCTCGGGCGCGAGATCGAGTCGCGGGTGAAAGTCGACGACGAAACGGCCGCTCGGTACTGGCGCGAGCATCCCGCCGAGTTCGCCGTTCCCGAACGGCGGCAGGTCGAAGAGGCGATCGTGCGCGAAGGCTCCGGGCTTGCCGCCGAAGAGCAGAACCGCATCGCGGTCGCGATTCGAGACGCGATCGTGGCGGGCAAGAGCGTTGCCGACGCGGTGACGGAGGTCGGAGCGGGCGACAACGTTCTGGTCTTGGATCACGAATGGATCGAGCACGGAACCCTCGCCGCCGCCCTCGAGACCTCGGTCTGGGAGCTCGGCGCCGGCGGCGTGGCCGGCCCCCTTCCCGGCCGTGGCGGACTGCACGTACTCCACCTATCGGCGATCGAGCCGGCGTCGACGCGGCCGCTCGAAGAGGTGAGGCCAGAGATTCTGGCGCGCTTGCGTCAAGCCGAGTTCGAGCGCGAGAGCGACGCCTATCTCGACGAGTTGGCGCGGGTGGCCTTCGTGGTCGAGAACGTGCCGCCGGAAGCGGTCGGCTATCGCGGCGCGCGGACCCTTGAGCGCGATCCGTTGCGAGCGCTGATCCGGGGTCCGGAGAAGGGTGCGGTGAGCCCGCAGCCGGCGGACGGGGAGTCGGCCCCCCAAGCGGCCCCCGAAGCGTCCGACAACTCGACCGGTAAGCCGGCGTAAAAAAAGCGCAAAAACATCTCGGTGTCCGTCGGCTGGCGCGAAGCTCGCGCGCACTTGAGAACTGCTCGGCGCCTGGTGGTAGAAAATGGACAAAAATGGAGAATCCCTCTACACTCGCGCGCGAAATCGTCTCAACTCGTGGAGCCGAGCATGTTTCGCGGTAGTACGGTGGCAACCATCGACGAGAAGGGGCGGCTGAAAGTCCCGACCGACTTTCGCCGCCTGCTCGAGGAGCGCTTCGGCTCCGACTTCTTCGTCACCTCGGTCGGCGGCGACCGAGCGCTGCTCTATCCGCTGCCCGTCTGGGAGGAGATCGAGGCCAAGCTCGCCAACCTGCCGGCCACCGACCCCACCCGCCAGCGCTACCTCGAGCGCGTCAACTACTTCGGCGCCCAGGTCCGGCTCGACTCCCAGGGGCGACTCGTGGTGCCGCAGATCCTGCGCGAGCGCGCCGCCATCGCCGGCGAGGTCATCGTGATGGCGGAGATCGACCACCTCGAGCTCTGGAATCGCGAGCGCTTCGAGCGCAAACTGGCCGACGAGCCGTTCACCGACGAGAACTTCCGTGCCTTGGCCGAGCGCGGAATCTGAGCTCGCCGGGCCTCCGCATGGCCACCACGAACCGGTTCTCTGCGCCGAAGCGATCGAACGGTTGGCCGCACAGCGCGGCGGTCTCTTCGTCGACGCGACGCTCGGCCTCGGCGGTCACGCCGAGGCGATCCTGGAGGCGTCGCCGACCGCGACGTTGGTCGGCATCGACCGCGATCCCGACGCGCGCGCGCTGGCGGCGCGCCGGCTGGCGCGGTTCGGCGCGCGGGTCGAGATCCACGCCGGCAACTTTCGCGAGCTGGATCGCTTTCTCGCCGGGCGGCGCGTGGTCGGAGTCCTCGCTGATTTCGGAGTTTCGTCGCTCCAGCTCGACACCGGCAGCCGCGGCTTCTCGTTCCGGTACGACGCTCCGCTCGACATGCGCATGGATCGCTCGGGGCCCACGGCGGCCGAGCTTCTCGAACGACTGACGGAGGCGGAATTGGAGAGCATCTTTCGCAGCAAGGGCGAAGAACCTCAAGCGAGGCGAGTGGCACGGGCCGTCGTCGCGGCGCGTCGGCGGGCGCCGATCACCACCACGACCGAGCTCGCCGAGCTGGTGCGAGGGATCAAGCGGCATCGGCCCAGAGGCTCGCGCGAGGCGCGGATCGATCCTGCGACGCGCGTCTTTCAAGCGCTACGTATCGAGGTCAACGACGAGCTCGTTGCGATTTCGAAGCTGCTCGACCGCGCGCTGGAGCTGCTCGATCGCGACGGCCGACTGGTGGTCATCTCGTACCACTCGCTCGAGGACCGGATCGTCAAGAACCGGCTGCGCGACCTCGCCAAGGGCGAAGTCGATCCGATCACTGGACAGACGCGCGCCGAAACTCGTCTGCTCGAGCTGCTGACCAAGAAACCGATCGTTCCCTCCGCGGCCGAGATCGAACGCAACCCGCGTTCGCGCTCGGCCCGCCTGCGCTCGGCGCGAAGGCTTTGAGCCGTTGCGCGGCGCCTACGCTGTCGGCCGGCCGGTCGTCAACGCGCACCTGGTGCGGCAGCGTGACCGGCGTCGGCTGCGCGAGTTGGCGTGGGTCGTCGCCGCCGTCGTTCCGCTCGGTGCGGCGCTTTTGAGCTACACCTGGCTTCAGCACGAGATGTTGCGCGTCGGCTACCGCATCGAACGACTCGAGCGCGAGAAGCACCAGCTGGCGCAAGTCGAGCGCCAGTTGCGGCTCGAGGCGGCCTATCTGGCGCAGCCGAGTCGGCTCGCCCAGCGGGCGGCCGACGAGCTCGGGCTGGCGCCAGCGACGATCGAGCAGCTGATCTTCGAGGCGGAGCTGCGGTGAGGAGCCGCTTTCGCCTCTTCGTCGCCGTGCTCCTGTTCTGGACGGCGGGCATCTCGGCGCGCCTCTGGAGCCTCCAGGTCGTGCGCCATGAAGAGCTCGCCGAGCGAGCGGAGCGCCAGCAGCAGCGGGTAGTCGAGCTCGACCCTCCGCGCGGCACGATTTACGACGCCCGCGGGCGCGAGCTCGCGGTCTCGCTCGAGGTCGAGTCGGCGTTCGCGGTGCCGCGCGAAGTCGCGGACGTCGGCGGCTCGGCGGCGCTCCTCTCGCGCGTCCTCGACGTCGATCGCGCCAAGCTCGAACGGCAGCTGACCAGCGACCGTGAGTTCGTTTGGGTGGCGAGGAAGCTCGATCCCCCGGTGGCGCGGGCGGTGCGCGAGCTGGCCCTGCCCGGCATCTACTTCCTCGAGGAGGCCAAGCGCTACTACCCGTCGCGGCGTCTGGCCGCGCACGTGCTCGGTTACGTCGGCACCGACAATCGCGGCTTGGCCGGGCTCGAGGCCAACTACGATCGGGTCATCGCCGGCGAGCCCGGTCGCCGGACGGTGCTACGCGACGCCCGCCGCGGGCTGGCGGTGCCGCCCGGGCTCCCTTCGGCGTCGCCGGTCGCCGGCGCCGACCTCCACCTCACGCTCGACTCGGTGCTGCAGCAGATCGCCGAAGAGGAGCTCGGCGCCGCGGTCGCCCGGCACGGCGCCCAGAGCGGCAGCGTCGTTCTGCTCGATCCGCAGACCGGGGCCATCGTGGCCATGGCCTCGCAGCCAGCCTTCGACGCCAACGACTTTCGCGCCGCCGCCGCGACGGCCTGGCGCAATCGCGCCATCGAGGACGCCTTCGAGCCTGGCTCGACGTTCAAGATGGTGACCGCCGCGGCGGCGCTCGAGCAGGGCGTCGTAGCCCCCGAAGATCGCTTCGACTGCGAGCTGGGGTCGATCACCCTGGCCGGAGTGCGGATCGCCGATCACAAGCCGTTCGGCACCCTCACCTTCGCCGAGATCGTGGCCAAGTCGTCGAACGTCGGCGCCATCAAGACCGCGCTCAGGGTGTCGACGCGCGACTTTTACGACACCATCCGCGCCTTCGGTTTCGGGCGTACGACCGGGATCGACCTGCCCGGCGAGAGCGCCGGCATCCTGCTGCCGGTCGAACGCTGGCCGGCGCTCGCCAAGGCGTACATCTCCTTCGGCCAGGGGATCTCGGTGACTCCGCTCCAGCTCGCCGCTGCCTTTGGAGCGGTGGCGAACGGCGGCCGCCTGCTCGAGCCGTACGTGGTGGCAGCGATCGGCGACGGCACCGACGCGAGCGCGCCGCATCATCCTGCCGCGGTCGTGCGTGGCACGCCGATATCTTCGCGCACGGTAGCGATCCTGCGTCAGCTCCTGGCGGGAGTGACGATCGAAGGCGGTACCGGCCAGGCGGCAGCGACGCCGGGCTACCCTGCGGCGGGCAAGACGGGCACCGCGCAGAAGGCGGTGCCGGGGCGGGGCTATCTGACCGATGAGCACGTCGCGAGCTTCGTCGGTTGGGTGCCGGTCGACCGGCCTCGCTTCGTCGCCGCGGTGGTCATCGACGCGCCGCGCGGGGCGTACCACGGCGGCGAGGTAGCAGCGCCCGTCTTCGGCGCCATCGCGCGACGGGCTCTCCTCGCGAGCGACGTTCCGCCCGCACGAGAGCGCCCGGAGCGCTGGCCGTTCGAGCTGCCGCGCGACGAGTCGGCCGACCCCGCAGCGGCGGCCGTGACCGCCGACGCCGGTGCCGCTGCGGAGCCTCTTACCGATACGACGCTCGCGCTCGGCGGCTTTCCAGATCTGCGCGGTCGAACGGCGCGCGAGGCGGTGGCCGCGGCCACCGAGCTGGCTCTCGTCCCGAGGCTCGTCGGACGGGGCGTTGTCGTGCGCCAAGAGCCACCGCCCGGCAGCCCTCTGCCAGCGAGTGGATCGGGAGTCTTGTTCGAGCTCGATTCGGGGAGGGGAGGTTGAGACTCTCGGAGCTCACCACGGAGCTGCCGATCTCCGGAGACCTCGGGGCCGACCCCGAGGTCTTCGGCGTTCGGCACGATTCGCGTGCGGTGAAGGCGGGCGATCTCTTCGTGGCCTGGCACGGCGCCGAGTTCGACGGCGCGCTCTTCGCCGTCGAAGCGACAGAGCGCGGCGCCGCGGCGATCCTGACCGATCGCGCCGCGCCGTCCGGCTACTCGCCGTCAGTGCCCTGGCTAGTCGCCCCCGACCCGCGCGCGCTCTTGGGCGAGCTCGCCGCGCCGCTCTACGGCCACCCCGATCGCGCTCTCTGCCTGGTCGGCGTCACCGGTACGAACGGCAAGTCGACGACCGTCGAGCTGGTGGCGGCGATCCTCGACGCCGCGGGTCTCTCCTGCGGCCGGATCGGAACCCTGGGAGCGCGCTTTCCAGGCCTCGAGGGCGCCGGCCACGACGGCACCACGCCCGAGGCCTCCGATCTCTTCCGGACCCTCTCCGAGATGGTGGAGCTCGGCGCGCGCGCAGTGGCGATGGAGGTCTCGTCGCACGCTCTCGCGCAGGGGCGGGTGCGCGGCGCTGCCTTCGACGTCGCCCTCTTCACCAACTTGACGCGCGATCATTTCGATTTTCACCCCGACTTCGAGGCCTACTTCGCGTCCAAGGCGAAGCTCTTCGAGCAGCTGAAGCCGAACGGCCGTGCGGTCGTGCATCGAGGAGATCCGTACGGTCAGAGGCTCGCCGCGACGCTCGACGACGCGCTCGGTTTCGGCGTCGGAGCGGAAGTAGCGCCGCTCGCCGTGGCGCTCGACGCGCGCGGCATTCGCGGCGAGCTGGCGACGCCGCGCGGACCGCTGGCCTTCGATTCGCCGCTTCTCGGCCGCTACAACCTCGAGAACCTGCTGGCGGCAGTAGCGGCAGCGGAGGCGTTGGCGCTGCCGCGCTCCGCGATCGCGGCCGGCATCGCCGCCACCCGCCCGCTGCCCGGCCGTATGGAGCCGGTCGACGCCGGCCAGAGCTTCCCGGTGCTGGTCGATTACGCGCACACCGAGGCGGCGCTCGAGGCGGCGATCCGCTCGACCCGCGAGCTCGCCGGAACGAAGGTCGTGGTCGTCTTCGGCTGCGGCGGCGACCGCGATCCGGGTAAGCGGCCGCGGATGGGGCGAGTGGCGGGCTCGCTCGCCGATCTGCCGATCGTCACCTCCGACAATCCGCGTAGCGAAGATCCGCTGGCGATCATCGCCGCCGTCGAAGAGGGCGTGCGCGCGGCGGGGAGCATCAACTACCGCGTCGTTCCCGACCGCCGCGAGGCGATCCGTCGCGCGGTGGCGGTGGCGGCCGCGGAAGGCTGGGCGGTGCTGGTCGCCGGCAAGGGGCACGAGCGCGAGCAGATCGTGGGCCGCACGCGGCTGCCGTTCTCGGATCGCGAGGAGCTGGAGCGGGTGCTCCTCGAGCGCACCGGCGAGCGAGCGAGAGGCTAGACGTGCTCTATCACCTGCTGGTGCCGCTGCGTGACGACTTCCCGCTCTTCAACGTGGTGCGCTACCTGACCTTTCGCACCGCGGCGGCAGTGGCCACGGCCCTCTTCCTTTCGCTCCTCTTCGGACCCTGGTTCGTGCGCACTCTGCGCCGACTTCAGGTCGGACAGAACATCCGCGACGTGGGGCCGCAGAGCCACCTCGTCAAAGCGGGAACGCCGACCATGGGCGGTCTGCTCATCCTCTTCGCCTGGATCATGGCGACGCTCTTGTGGGCCAACCTAGGCAACGCTTACATCTGGATGGCGATCTTCGTGACACTGGGGTTCGGCGCCGTCGGCTTCGCCGACGACCTCCTCAAAGTGCGGCGCAAGCGCAACCTCGGCCTGTCGGCGCGGACCAAGTTCCTGCTCCTCGTCGCGGTGGCTGCCGCGGCAGGGCTGGCGTTGATCCGCCTACCGGCGCTGCAACCGTTCTCGCCGACCTTGGCCTTCCCATTTTTCAAGAACCTGGTCCTCGATTTGGGGTCGCTCTACGTGCCGTTCGTGGTCTTCGTCCTGGTCGGCGCCTCGAACGCCGTCAACCTGACCGACGGCCTGGACGGGCTCGCGATCGGCGCCGCCGGCATCGCCGCGGCAACCTACGCCCTCTTCGCCTACGTGGCGGGCAACCGGGTGGTCGCCGGCTATCTCCAGCTCTCCGCAGTCCCCGGCGTCGGCGAGGTGACGATCTTCTGCGGCGCTCTGGTCGGAGCCTCGCTCGGCTTTCTCTGGTTCAACGCCCATCCGGCGGAGCTGTTCATGGGCGACATCGGCTCGCTCGCGCTGGGGGGGGGCATCTGCATCGTGGCGGTGATGGTCAAGCAGGAGCTTCTGCTCGCCGTGGTTGGCGGGCTGTTCGTCGTCGAGGCGCTCTCGGTGATCGTCCAGGTCGGCTCGTTCAAATTGCGCGGCCGTCGCGTCTTTCGCATGGCGCCGCTGCACCACCACTTCGAGCTCTCCGGCTGGGCGGAGCCGAAGATCATCGTGCGCTTCTGGATCCTCGCCCTGCTCTTCGCGCTCGTCGCGCTCTCGACGCTCAAGCTGCGGTGATGACGACCGCCACGATGCCGCCCACTTGGCGCCGCGCTTTCGTCCTTGGCCTCGGACTCTCGGGAACCGCCGCGGCGCGCCTGCTGCGCGCGCGCGGAGTCGAGGTCGTGGCATGCGACCGCCGTCGGGTAGCCGAGCTGACTCTGGCCGAGCTCGCCGACGACCCCGGAGTCGAGCTTTACCTCGGAGTCGAGCCGGTCGAGCTGCCCGGCCGATTCGACCTCTTCGTCGTCAGCCCAGGGGTGCCGCCGGAGCACGCGCTCCTCGCCGCGGCGCGCCGCGCGAGCGTGCCGGTCGTCGCCGAGGTCGAGCTGGCGTTTCGCCTGCTCGACGGCCCGGTTATCGCGGTGACGGGCTCGAACGGCAAGTCGACGACGACAGCGATGACCGGCGCGCTTCTCGCCGCCGCCGGTTTCGCGGTCGAGGTCTGCGGCAACATCGGCGTGCCGCTGGCGAGCGTGGTCGACGGCGCCGCGGGAAGGCACTTCGTCGTCGAGTTGTCGAGCTTTCAGCTCGAGACGATCGAGCGCTTTCGCCCGCGCGCCGCGGCGCTCCTCAATCTCTCTCCCGATCACCTCGACCGCCACGGCGATCTCGCCAGCTACCTGGCCGCGAAGCGGCGGATCTTCGTGAATCAGTCCGCCGAGGACGTCGCGGTGCTCAATGCCGACGAGCCCGAGATCGCCGCGACACCGTTGACGGGTCGCCGTCGTCTCTTCTCTCTGCGACAGGAGGTCGCGGACGGCTGCTTCCTTCTCGGCGACGAAGTCGTGGAGCGCCGGCCTGGCGAGCCCGACCGGACGCTCTTCCGGCGTGCCGACGTGGCGGTGCCCGGTCCGCACAATCTCGAGAACGCGATGGCGGCGGCGCTCCTGGCGCTCGCTGTCGGCGTCGAGCCTGCGACGATGCCGCTGGCGCTCTTCGCCTTTCGCGGCCTGCCGCACCGGCTCGAGCGGGTCGGCGAGCGCGCCGGCGTCGTCTTCTACGACGACTCGAAGGGGACCAACGTCGCCGCCACGGCGCGCACTCTCGAGGGCTTCGCCGAGCAGAGCGTTCACCTGATCCTGGGCGGCCGCAACAAAGGAGCCGATCTCGGCTACTTGCGGGAGATCGTGGCGCGGAAGGCGCGCCGCGTCTATCTCATCGGCGAGTCGGCAGTGGATTTCGAGCGCGCGCTCTCGGGCGCCGTCGAGCTCTCGTCCTGCGGCACGCTCGAGCTCGCTGTCACCCGGGCCGGCGAGGCGGCGCGCGCCGGCGAGGCGGTCCTGCTCTCGCCGGCCTGCGCCAGCTTCGACCAGTTCCGGGACTACGTCGACCGTGGCAAGAGCTTCCAGCGCCTGGTTCGGGAGCTGTCGGCGCCGGTCGCGACGGGGGCGCTGAATGGCTAAGAAGCTCGCCTTCGACCGCCTCCTGTTCACTGTCGTCGTGCTCTTGGTCGGTCTCGGACTGGTGATGGTCTATTCGGCGAGCGCGCCGATGGCGCGCTCGAGCGGCCAAGCAGTCAACCCATTTCTGGTCAAGCAGCTAGGGGCGGCGGCGGTCGGATTCGCTGCGATGTTCGCTGTCATGCACGTCGACTATCGGCGCTTGCGCCACCCGGCGGTCGTCTACAGCCTGCTCGTCGGCGTGCTGGCGCTACTCACCCTGGTGCTCTTCGGTCCCGAGCTCAACTCGACGCGGCGCTGGCTCTTCCTGGGCGGAGTTTCGGTGCAGCCCTCCGAGCTCGCGAAGCTCGCGCTGGTGCTCTTTCTCGCTTTCCAGATCGACCGCAAGCTCGAGCGCGTCAACTCCCGCGAGCTCCTCCTGCCGGTCGGCATCGCCACCGGGCTCGCGGCCGGCCTAGTGGTCGTCGAGCCCGACCTCGGCACCGCGATGCTCCTCGTCGCGACGGTCGGCGTCCTCCTCTTCCTCGCCGGCATCTCGTGGCGGATCCTGGCGCTCGGCTCGCTCGCGGCGCTGCCGCTCGCCGCTGCGCTCATCTTGGCGGCGCCCTATCGTCGAGCACGGCTCTTCGCCTTCCTCGATCCCGAGCGCGATCCGCTGGGCAGCGGCTTTCAGGCGCTGCAATCGCTCATCGCGGTCGGCTCCGGGGGAGTCTTCGGTTTGGGTCCCGGCGAGAGCGTGCAGAAGCTCTACTTCCTTCCGTATCCGCACTCGGATTTCATCTTCGCAATCGTCGCCGAGGAGCTGGGAATGATCGGCGCGCTCGGCGTCGTGGCGCTGTTCGGTCTGCTCGTTTGGCGAGGGCTCCTGGCCGGTCAGAGGGCACCGGATCCGTTCGGACGCTTTCTGGGCTGGGGCTTCGTCGCGCTCATCGCGCTGCAGGCGTTGATCAACGTTTCGGTGGCGCTGGCGCTCCTGCCGACCAAAGGGATGCCGCTGCCGTTTATCTCCTACGGCGGTTCGTCGTTGGTCGTCTCGCTGACCGCCTGCGGCGTGATCCTGAACGTCTCTCAACATGGCGGATGAGAACAGTGTGCCGCACTCCCGATCGCGCCACGTGCTGCTCAGCGGCGGCGGCTCGGGCGGCCACGTCTTTCCGGCGCTCGCGGTCGGCGACGAGCTGGCCCGTCGGGGGTGGCGCGTGAGCTTTGCTGGCAATGCCGCCGGGATGGAACGGCGTCTCGTCGCGGAGCGCGGGATCGACTTCGTTCCGCTCGTCGCCGAGCCGCTCGTCGGCAGGTCACTCTTTGGCCAGGGGCGCGCCGCGGCGCGACTGGTCGGCTCCGCGCTCGCGGCGCGTCGCGAGATCCGTCGGCGCGGCATTGACGCCGTGGTCGGCACCGGCGCCTACGCTTCGGCTCCGGCCGTCGTCGGGGCGGCGTTGGCGCGGCGGCCGACACTGCTCGTCGAGCCGAACGCGAAGGCCGGCGTCGCGAACCACTGGCTGTCGCGTTTCGCCGCGGCCGCGGCCACCGCGTACGAGACGACGGGCGGCGAGCTTCGCTGCCCGAGCTTCGTCACCGGCGTTCCGGTGCGGGAGGCGTTCTTCGAGGTGCCGGCGCTCGCCATCGACGCCCCACCGCGCCTGTTGGTCTTGGGTGGCAGCCAGGGCTCGCAACGACTGAATCGTCTGCTGCCCACTGCCGTCGCGATCGCCGCCGCCGAGCTTCCGGAGCTCGCGGTCGTGCACCAGTGCGGCGAACGGAATCTCGACGCGGCGCGCGAGCTCTGGTGCGAAGCGGGCGTGTCCGATCGAGTCGAGCTGGTGCCGTTCGTTTCTGACGTTGCCGCGGCGATGGCGGCTGCCGCGCTGATCGTCTCGCGCGCCGGAGCGATCACTCTGGCCGAGATCTGTGCTGCCGGCCGACCCTCCATCCTGCTGCCGCTCGAGCTCGCCGGCGGCCATCAGAGCGCCAACGCGGATCGACTCGCGGCCGAAGGCGCCGCGCGCTTGCTCGCCGAAGCGACGGCGACGCCCGCGGCGCTAGCCGCTTTGGTCGTCGAGCTCTTCGCCGAGCGAGCGGCTCTCCTCGAGATGGCCGCGCGGGCGCGGAGGTTGGCGCGCGCGGGCGCCGCTGCCGCCATCGCCGACCGAGTCGAGGCGTTGGTCGGACGGGGTCGCCGATGATGTTCCAACGCTTCGCCGGGCTCCGGCATGCGCACTTCGTCGGCATCGGCGGCGCCGGCATGAGCGGCATCGCCGAGGTGCTCGCGCAGTACGACGTCACCGTCTCCGGCTGCGATCTGGTCGCATCGGAAACGACCGAGCGGCTCGACCGGCTGGGCATCCGCACCGCGAGCGGGCACGCCGCCGAGCATCTGGACGGCGTCGACCTAGTGGTCGTCTCGTCGGCGGTCGAGAGCCGGAACCCAGAGATTCGCGCCGCGCGTGAGCGCGGCATCACTGTCGTGCGACGCGCCGAAATGCTGGCCGAGCTGATGCGACTCAAGTACGGTATCGCTGTCGCCGGCACCCACGGCAAGACCACAACGACTTCGTTGGCCGGCGCGATTCTCGTCGAAGCGGCGCTCGACCCGACGGTGATCGTTGGCGGCCGGCTGCGCGTTTCGGGAACCGGGGCGCGCCTCGGGCGAAGCGAGTTCCTGGTCGTCGAGGCCGACGAGTTCGACCGCAGCTTCCTCTCCCTGATGCCGATCCTGGCGGTGGTAACGAGCGTCGATCGCGACCACCTCGACACCTACGAGGGCCTCGAAGAGATCCGCGAAGCGTTCGTGGCCTTCGCCGCCAAGGTCCCGTTCTTCGGCCAGGTGATCGCCTGCGGCGACGACGCCAACGTGCGCGAGCTCCTACCGCGGCTGAGCGAGCGCCGCGTCTTGACCTACGGCCTCGACGGCGATTGGGACTTGCTCGCGCATGGGCTCGAGACCGACGTGAACGGCAGCCGCTTCGCGGTCCGCTACCGCCTTCGTGGCGAGACGCGCGAGCTGGGCGAGCTCGCCATTCCGTTGCCGGGGATCCACAACGTGCGCAACACGCTGGCGGCGGTAGGAGTCGCTCTGGCGCTCGGCATCGAGATGCCAACCATCGCGCGCGCCATGGCCGGCTTCGCCGGCGTGCACCGGCGCTTCGAGCGACTCGGAACGTATCGCGGCGCCGACGTGGTCGACGACTACGCCCACCACCCGACCGAAGTCGCGGCGACGCTCGCAGCGGCGCGGCAGGTCTATCCGCGCCGCGTGCTGCACGCCGTCTTCCAGCCGCACCTCTTCTCCCGCACCCGCGACCTGGCGGCGGAGTTCGGGCGCGCCCTCTTGGCAGCGGATCACGTGGTGGTGACCGACGTCTATCCGTCGCGCGAGCAGCCGATCGCCGGCGTGACGGGCGAGCTCGTGGTGCAGGCGACGCGCGCCGCCGGACACGCGCGGGTCGACTCGTGTCCCGACTGGCGCGGCGCCAGCGAGCTTCTGGCCACGATCGGCGCGGGCGACGTCGTCTTGACCTTGGGCGCCGGCGACATCTATCGGTTGGCGCTGGAGCTGGTGGCGAAGGAGCGCCCGTGACGACCCGCGAAGCGCTCGGAACCGAGGGCAAGGTGCTGCCGTTCCGGCGCCGGTCCTCTGCGGTACGGGTACGGCGCCGCAGCCCGTGGCTGGCGCTCCTCGCTCCGCTCGTCCAGGCGGTGATCGTCGTCGGTTCGCCGATCGTGCTCCTCTCTTGGCTGCTGACTTCGCCCACCTTCGCGCTGACGACGATCGACGTGGAGGGCAACCGCTTTGTCGAGAAGGGCTGGGTCGAGGCGGCGCTCGCTCCGCTCGGCGGCGAGAACTTGTTGCGGCTCTCGCTCGCCGAGGTCGAACGTCAGGTGGCGGCGAATCCGTGGGTCGCGGAGGTGACGGTCGAGAAGCGCTTGCCGGACCGACTCCGGCTGGCGGTCGTGGAGCGTCGGCCGGCGGCTCTGCTGCGCGCCCCGCGCGGGCTCGTAGTTCTCGATCGTGCCGGCCGGCGAATCGCGCCGCTCGAGCCCAAGCACGGTGCCCAGAACCTGCTGTTGGTGAGCCTCGGCGCCGCGACCGAGGTCGATCTCGGCGGCGCCTTGGCGATCGCCGACGAACTGGCGCGCGTCGATCCAGTCTGGGGTGCCACTCTTTCGGAGGTCGAGGTCCTCTCCGAGGACGACTACAGGCTCTACATGGGAGCGCTCGATTTTCCACTCGCGGTGCGCGCGGGCACGCTCGAAAGCAAGGTGCCGGAGCTCAAAACGTTGTTGCCCGAGCTGGCGCGGCGCTACCCAGGAGTCCGGGGCGTCGATCTGCGCTTCTCGCGGCGCATCGTCTTTCAACCGATGGTCGGCAATTCCGTGGTGGAGAGGTTTCGAGGATGGCGAAAACAGACGATTACGTAGTGGGAATCGACGTCGGTTCGGCGAAGGTCGCGGTGCTGATCGCGAGGTACTTCGCCAAGGGCGGCCTCGAGGTCGCCGGGCGTGGTCAGGCGCCGAACCGCGGCACTCGACGGGGCAACATCGTCAACCTCGAGGCCACCGTCGAAGCGCTCAAGGCCGCGAGCGAAGAGGCCGAAGTGATGGCCGGCGTCGAGATCGCCCGCGCTTGGGTGGGGCTCGCCGGCGCCGATGTGCGCGCCATCAACGTGCGTGGCATGGTCGCGGTGACGCGCAAGGACCGCGAGATCACGCGCGCCGACATCCAGCGCGCGCTCGACGCCGCGCAGTCGGCGGCGCTGCCCTCCGATCGCGAGGTCGTGCATACGCTGCCGCAGGAGTTCGTGGTCGACGAGCAGGGTGGAATCTCCGATCCGCTCGGCATGGTCGGCAGCCGCCTCGAGGTGCAGGCGCACCTGGTCACCGGTCAGACGGCGCGGTCGCGCACGCTCCTGACCTGCGTCAACCGCGCTGGGATCGAAGTCGTGGAGATGGTGTTCGAGCCGCTGGCGCTTGCCGAGACCGTTCTCACTCCGGACGAGCGCGACCTCGGCGTGCTCTTGGTCGACGTCGGCGCCGGCACCATCGGCTGGGCGCAGTTCGAAGACGGCACGCCCCGCCTCTCGGGTGTGCTTCCGGTCGGTGCCGGACACTTCACCAACGACCTCGCGATGGTGTTGCGTACGCCGTACGGCGAAGCCGAGAAAATCAAGTTGAAAGACGGCTGCTGCCTGAGCTCGATGGTTGCCGAAGAAGACGGCATCGCGGTGCCGGCGGTGGCGGGGGGGGCGCCGCGCGTCGTGCCGCGCCGGGAGATTAGCGAGATCTTGCAGCCGCGCGCCGAGGAGATCCTCGGCCTGGTGCGCGAGGAGCTGACGCGCGGTGGCTGGGATGGCGCGTTGCGCGGCGGCGTCGTGCTGACCGGCGGCGGCGCTCAGCTCGACGGCCTGCTCGAGCTAGCGTCCCAGGTCTTCGACGCCAGCGCACGCTACGGCGTCCCGCACGGCCTCAACGGTCTGATGGACGCTCTGACCTCTCCTACCTGGGCGACCGCCGCCGGACTGGTGCGCTGGGGCGCCGCGGCCGAACAGAACGCCTCGCGGCCGGCGCGGCGCGCCGGTTTGCGCATGAAAACTTTCGTCGGCAACCTGAGGAACGTCTTCTCGGACCTCCTTTGAGTCCGCCAACGCCCAACTCTTCCCAAGGAGAACCACGAATGATTCTCTTCGACGACGACAGGCAGCCGAAAGGCGCCAAGACGACAGCGCCGACTCCGGCCGCGGTGCCCGCCAAGATCAAAGTGATCGGCGTCGGCGGCGGCGGCGGCAACGCGGTCAACCGGATGATCGCCTCGAACCTCCGCGGCATCGAGTTCATCGCCGCCAACACCGACCTGCAGGCGTTGAGCAACTGCCGCGCGCTGGCCAAGCTCCAGCTCGGAAGCCAGATCACCCGCGGGTTGGGCGCCGGCGCCGATCCCGAGATCGGGCGCAAGGCGGCGCTCGAGGACACCGACAAGGTGCTCGAGCTGTTCGACGGCGCCGACATGATCTTCCTGACCGCGGGCATGGGGGGCGGTACCGGCACCGGCGCGATGCCGATCCTGGCCTCGCTCGCCTCCGAGATCGGCGCCCTCACCGTGGCGGTGGTGACCAAGCCATTCGGCTTCGAGGGCCGGCGTCGGATGCAGCACGCCGAGCGCGGTATCGAGGAGCTGCGGGGGGTGGTCGACACGCTGATTACGATTCCCAACGAACGCCTGCTCAACTTCGTCGAACGCGGCACGCCGTTAGCCGAGGCGTTTCGAATCGCGGACGACGTGCTGCGCCAGGCGGTGCAGGGGATCTCCGACCTGATCATCGTGCCCGGTGAAGTCAACGTCGACTTCGCCGACGTCAAGGCGATCATGAGCGGCATGGGCATGGCACTGATGGGAACCGGGATCGCCAAGGGCGAGAACCGGGCGCTCGAAGCGGCGCAACGCGCGATCAGCTCGCCGCTGCTCGAGGAGACCTCGATCGAGGGCGCCAAGGGCGTGCTCATCAACATCTCGGGCGGGCGCGATCTGGCGCTCCACGAGGTGGCCGAGGCGGCGCGGATCATCTCGAGCGCCGTCGATCCCGACGCCAACATCATCCTCGGCATGGTGATCGACGACAGCCTCGAGGAGGAGATGAAGGTGACGGTGATCGCCACCGGCTTCCGCTACGCCGGCGAGGTTACCGCCGCGCTCTCCGTCGCGGCGGTCGGCGCGACCCCGCTGCGGGGTAGCGTGAGCGCTGCCGCCTCGCGCTTCGCCGCTCCGTTGCCGGCCGCCAAACCGGCAGCCGGCGAGCCAACCGCCGAGCCGCCGGCCAAGGTGCCGTTCTACGCCAAGGTGCTGGCCGGAGTCACCCGCTCCGACGATCCGTCCGGCTTCGGCCCCAACTGGTCAAACGTCGACGACTACGACATTCCGACCATCCTGAGGAAGCAGATGGACTGAGGGGCTAGACCTCGACTCGCCACCAAAGGACTCGAGCGAGAGTTCCATTGACATCATGATGCCTCGTCGTTAGCATCATGGCGATGCGGACGACAGTCACCCTCGACGACGACGTCGCGGCACAGCTCGACCGCGAGATGCGGCGGAGCGGCAAGAGCTTCAAGCGGGCGATCAACGAGGGCTTGCGCGAGGGTCTGGCTCGACGCCGCGAGGTGGCTGCCGCGCCGCCGTTCGTGGTTGAGGCGCGGGCGCTCGGCATCTTTCCAGGACTCGACTACAGCAACGTCGGGGAGCTGATCGAGGCGGCCGAAGGCCCCGGCCATCGATGATCCTGGTCGACGCCAACCTCCTGCTTTACGCCTACAACACGAGCGCGCCAGAACATCCGCGGGCGCGCGGCTGGCTCGAGACAAGCCTCTCGCGCCCCGAACCGATCGCGCTCTCGTGGGCTACTCTCTCCGCTTTTCTGCGCCTGGCCACTCATCGAGCCGTCTTTCCGGCGCCGTTCTCGATCGCCGAGGCGGCGGCGTTCGTCGACTCCTGGTTGACTCGGCCGATGGTGGTCGTGCTCGAGCCGGGCGGACGCTTTTGGGCGATCGCCAGGCCGCTGCTCGCAGAGGCCAACGCCCGCGGCCCCTTGGTGGCGGATGCACTGCTCGCCGCGCTGGCGCTCGAGCACGGCGCCACGCTGGCCACCCACGACCTCGACTTTCGCCGCTTCCCCGGCCTCGCGACGATCGACCCGATCACGGTGCGAGCGTAGAGCTCGCGTCCGCTTGCGCAACGATCGCGGTCGTCATCGCTTGCTAGTCTCCGACGAGTGAGCGAGCCCTCTTCTGCCGAGCGCCGCGCCTGGCGCGATGCGCTTTGCGCGCCGGCGCTCATCTTGCTCACCGCCTATCCGCTTCAGTTCGGGCTCGACTTCTTGCGCGAGCGCAACCTGCTGCGCAAGTCGATGCTCGCTGCCGCCGTGATCGTCGCCGTCGCGACGGTGGTGCACTTCATACGCCAGCGCGCCGGCGTGCGGGAGTGGGCCGTGCTCGGCGCCGTCGGGGCGGCGTACCTCTTCGCGGCGTCGCGCATCGAGATCGTGCAGGAGCGGGTCCATCTCTTCGAGTACGGCGCCGTGGCGCTCCTTTTCGAGCGCGCGCTTACAGTGAGCCGGAGCGAGCGCTGTAAGAACTCGAGTGGCAGCTGGCGCGCGTTGGACGCTGGCGCCGCCGCCCTCGGATTGGGCGCGTTGGTGGGGATCGCCGACGAGCTCGTGCAGGGGGCGCTGCCGAACCGGCAGTTCGACCTCCGGGATATCGGACTGAACAGCCTTGCGGTCGCTACGGCGCTCATCGCCTCGGTCGTGCTGGCGCTGGCTCGGGCGCGAGACCGCGGCGGGCGTGAATGAGGGTCGACGAGACGCTGGTGCGCTCGGGCGTCGCCGCGCGATGCTGCTGCACGGAGCCGATCGGCGACGAGCTCTGCGACGCAGTTGATAGATTCTCGTGGTGACGAAGCCGCTCGCCCGCGCTCTGCCGGTGCTCCTCGGTGCGGCGCTTCTAGTCCTCGTCGGCTGTCGGCGAAAGAGCCCGCAAGAGAGCGCTTCCCAGCAGGCTGCCGAGCGGCCGCACGTCCTGATCGTCATGCTCGACTCGTGTCGGGCCGACAAGCTCGGCGTCTACGGGTTCGAGCGCCCGACGACACCGCGCATCGACGCTCTCGCCGCCGATCCAGACGCGGTGGTCTTTCGTTGGCACTTCACGCAGGCGCCGCACACCAAGGCGTCGACCGCGAGCCTCTTCACCGGCACCTATCCGTTCCAGCACGGTGTGATCGCCGACGACCTGATCTCGGAGCTGAAGCTGAACAAGAAGCGCTACCGCGGCCGGGTGGTCGCGGCGAGCTATGAGACCCTCGCCGAACGATTCTCGGCCGGCGGCTATCGCACCTTCGCCGATCCGTCGATCGGCCATCTGAGCGCCGACCAAGGGTTCGCGCAGGGAGTCGAACGCTTCTTGGCTCCGGATCGCAAGACGTTCGATCCCGAACACCTCGAACGCACCCTCGACTACCTCGCGGAGTCTCCGGCCCCAGCTTTCGCCTACCTTCACCTGCGCGCCTGTCACGGCCCGTTCGGGCCCGCGGGTCGCGACGCCGACTATCTGGCGCAGTTCGCCTCCGAGCTCGACGAGGCGCGGCTGATCGCGAAGGGGATCGACGTCGGGGAGAACAAGCTCAAGCTGGCCATCCGGGCCGGCAAGATCCGTCTGACGTCCGAGGAGGAACGCTACGTCCACACGATCTACGAGTCGGTATTGCGCCGGGTCGACGCGCTCCTGGTGGGCGGGCTCGTCGACGGACTGCGTCGACGGCAGCTCTACGATCGAACGCTTCTCGTCCTCTCGGCCGATCACGGCGACGAGCTCTACGATCACGGCGGCTACGCCCACGGGCATGCGGTTTGGAACGAGATCGTGCACGTGCCGCTGGTGGTCAAGTTCCCGCGCGGCGCGAGGCCGGAGCGACTCCCGGCAAGGGTCGAGCGCGTCAGCCAGACGATCGACCTTTATCCCGGGCTCCTGCGGCAGGCGGGGATCGCCGTGCCACCGCATCCTCCCGCGCGCGATCTGTTCGATCCCGACCTACGAGCGGGAATCTCTTACTCGCAGGCCCCCGGCAGCTGGGCCGTGGTCGAGTTCCCGTGGAAGATCGTGGTGCAAGAGGCGGAGAGGCGCGCCCTTCTATTCGATCTCGAAGCGGACGTCGGCGAGGAGCACGATCTGGCCCCGAGTCATCCCGAAGAGGTGAGGCGCCTGGTGCGCTTGGGCGAAGGACTGCAGAAGATGCTGCCGAGAAAGAGCGCCGCCGAATCGGAGGCCGAGGTGGAAATGTCGGCCGAAACCATCGAACAACTTCGCAGCCTGGGTTATATCCAGTAGCTCCGACCCGCGACGACGGCCACGCTCGCTCACCTTGAACTCGTTCGATCTTGCGGTTCTGTTCTTCCTGCAGCTGGCGGTGATCCTGGTCGTCTGCCGGCTGGTCGGACGCCTGGTGCGGCCGCTCGGACAGCCCCAGGTGGTGGCGGAGATGATTGCCGGTGTTCTCCTCGGGCCGTCGCTTCTGGGCGCCGTGGCGCCCGAGTTGCAGGCACGCCTCTTCCCGCCGGAGTCGCTTCCGATCCTCTACGTTCTGGCCCAGCTCGGGTTGGCGCTCTACATGTTCCTGGTCGGGCTCGAGTTCGACGTCGAACGGCTACGCGCGCGCGCCAGGAGCGCGGCGTTCGTCTCGTGGGCCGGGATTTTGGCGCCCTTCGTGCTCGGCGCTGGGCTGGCGCTCGCGCTGCGAGAGCGTTTCCAGCTCTTCGCACCGAACGTACGCAACTGGGAGGCGGCGCTCTTCCTGGGCGCGGCGATTTCGATCACCGCGTTTCCGATGCTGGCGCGAATCCTCTACGAGCGCGGTATCGCCAAGACGTCGATGGGGACCTTGGCGCTCACTGCCGGCGCGCTGAACGACGCCGCCGCTTGGTGCCTGCTGGCGATCGTGCTCTCCAGCTTCGGCGGTGCTTGGACACTCGCGGCGATGGCGATCGGCGGCGGCCTCGTCTATGGCGTGTTCATGCTCACTGTCGGGCGCCAGCTCCTCCAGCGCCTGTTCGCCCGGCTCGAGAAGGCGCGCGAGGGCGAGAGCGCCATCCTGCCAATTGCCCTGATTCTCTTGGCGCTCGCGGCGTGGACGACCGACACGCTCGGCATCTACTCGGTTTTCGGAGCGTTCATCCTGGGTGTGGCGATGCCGCGCGGGCGCGTACCGGAGGTGATCGAGCGGCGCAGCTCGGCGCTCACCACCGACCTGCTGCTGCCCTTCTTCTTCGTCTACTCGGGACTCAACACGCGGCTCGATCTCTTGGCGAGCGTCGAGGTGGCGCTCGTCGCGCTCGTCGTCTTGATCGTCTCGTTTCTCGGCAAGGGGGTGGCGTGCGCCGCCGCGGCGCGCCTCGCAGGCGAGCCGTGGCGCGATGCGCTGGCGATCGGCGCCCTGATGAACGCGCGCGGACTGATGGAGCTGATCCTGTTGAACATCGGGCTTGAGCGCGGCATCATCACTCCGACCCTGTTCACCATTCTGGTGGTGATGGCAATCGTCACCACCCTCGCCGCCTCGCCCGCGTTCCTGCTCATCATGAAGAACGACCGGCACGAATGACGCGCCGTCCGCTCGACGGCGTCGTCGTCCTCGAGCTCGGCCAGATTCTGGCTGGCCCGTTCGCGGGTCAGATCCTCGCCGCCTTCGGCGCCGAGCTGATCAAGGTCGAGTCGCCCAGGGGCGGCGATCCGATCCGCGGCTGGCGCGGGCTCGACCCCGACGACGGCGTCTCGCTCTGGTGGCGCTCGCTCGGTCGCAACAAGCGCTCGGTGGCGATCGATCTCGCCGACCCGCGCGGTCAGGAGTTGGCGCGCGGGCTGACGCGCCAGGCCGACGTCCTGATCGAGAACTTCAAGCCGGGGACGCTCGAGCGCTGGGAGCTCGACCCGCGGGAGCTGATGGCGGCGAATCCGGCGTTGATCGTGGCGCGGATCTCGGGCTTCGGCCAGACCGGTCCGTATGCGCACCGCCCCGGCTACGCTTCGGTCGGCGAGGCGTTCGGCGGGCTGCGGCACCTCACGGGCGAGCCGGGCGCGCCTCCGGTGCGCCCCAACCTTTCGCTCGGCGATTCGCTCGCCGGACTCCACGCGGTGATCGGAATTCTGCTCGCGCTCCGCGCTCGCGAAGCCGATCCGGAACGGCGCGGTCAACTGGTCGACGTGGCGATCTTCGAGTCGGTCTTCGGTGTGCTCGAGAGCACGCTCCCAGAATTCGACCGGCTGGGCATCGTGCGCGGCCCGTCGGGGACGACGATCAGCGGCGTCGTACCGTCGAACCTCTACCCGGCGCGCGACGGCCGGCAGGTGGTGATCGGCGCCAACAACAGCGCCAACTTCCGCCGCCTCATGCGCGCCATCGGCCGCCCCGACCTCGCGGACGACGAAGAGTTGGCGACCAACGCCGCGCGAGTCGTGCGGCAGGCGGAGATCGATGGTGCCATCGCCGCGTGGGCCGCGACCCTGACCGGCGACGAGATCGTGGCGCGTCTCGACGCGGCGTCGGTGCCGGCGTCGCTGCCGCTCACGATCGCCGAGATCGTCGACGATCCGCACTACCGCGCCCGCGGGCTCGTCGAGTCGGTCGAGGTCGGCGGCCGACCGCTCGCAGTGCCGGCGGTTGGACCCCGACTCACGGCGACGCCGGCGCGGACCGACTGGCCGGGGCCGGAGCTGGGCGAGCACACTCGCTCCGTCCTGCGCGAGCGGCTCGGCAAGAGCGACGCCGAGATCGACGAGCTGGCGCGCGCCGGCGTCATCACGGTCCGCTGAAGCGTAGAGCCTCAGAACGCCCAGCGCAGCTCGGCGCGCAACGAGTGGGCGTCGAGAGGTGGGCTGCCGGCGATGCGCGCCGCCGGGCGATCGGCCTCGAGGCGCAGGTACTCGACTCCGGCACGCCAGCTCTCGCCGAGCCGCGCCAGGAGCGCGAACGTCCAGGCGTTGCCCTCCTCCCGGTTGTCGTCGTCCGGCGTTTCGTCGCGGTCGACGATCGCGAAATCGTCGTAGCGAAGGCTGGCGCGTAGCGCTCCGAACTCGCGGGTGAGGAGGAGGTAGAAGCTGTCGAACTCGATGTCGACCTGAGCGCGCGAGCGACCGCCCGGTGGCGCGAAGCCCATTGCGCTGGTACCGGACCCCCATTCGCCGAGCAGGCGCAGGCCCGAGAAGAGCGGTGTTTCGACGCCGAGCCAACGGAAGTCGGTGTCCCAGGCATACTCGTCGCCGTGCAGGTCGCGGTCGCCCCGGTTGACGAAGATCGTGGTTTGGACGACCGCGGCGCGGCCCGGCGCCTCCCAACGCGCTCGGCCAGCGTAGCCCAAGCGGTCGTCGAGCTCGTCGCCGAAGGCGCGGATGCCGCGTCCGGTCTGGGCAGGGAATTCGCTCTGGCGTCCCGGAAACGGCGGCAGCGGCACGAAGCGACCGCTCGGCGTCGGACGATCGTGGAACGAGAAGCCGCGCCAGGCGAGCAGCGCTCCCGAGCTGTCGTTGCCGCCCAAGAGGGTTGCGGCGAGATCGAATCGGTGCTCGCTCGACAGCGTCTTGCGCCAGAGCAGGTCGATACCGATCGGACGGATCTCTTCGGCGATCCAACTGTTCAGCGCCGAGAGCGTCAAGGTGTACGGCGAGCCCCAGAGCGGGTCGACGTTCTCGCGCGAGGCGGGAAGGAAGAACTGGCCTGCGCGCAGCCCGACCTCGTTCCCTTCTCCGAAGCCGCGTCGCCAGTCGACGAACGCTTCGAGGAGCCCCGAGCCGGCGCTGTCGTCGGCCGCGTGCGGATCGTGGCGCGCCACGCCATGCACGAAGAGTCGCCAGCCCAAGGCCGGCCCCCAGTCGAACGCCAGCCGCGCTTCGCCGACGTCGGCGTCAGCACGCACATCGTCCGGCCTGCCGCCGTCGACGAGCTTGCCGAAACCGGAGTCGAGAAAGGTCGGCGCGGCGTCGATCGATCCGCCCGAGAGCCGGACCCAGCCCGACAGCGCAGGCGGTTCTTGCGCGGCAGCCGGCGCCGCGGTCAGCAGAGCGACGGCGAGCCGAAGCCAGGGTCGGTGTATCAGGGCGCCTCCTCGGGCCGCTGCCTCGGACTTTCTACGGGATACACCCGCCGATCGGACGCACCCGGCCCGGTGTGCGGCGGCGCTCCGCCGAGAGGGTCGCTCGTTGCGTGACCCGAAAGAGCTGACGAGTCTGGGGGGAAGAGTCGCTCAGCGGCGGCTTCGGCGCGGCTTCGGCGGTTTGTCGACGCCGGCCCAGATCGTCTCGACTTCGTAGCGCGAAAACGCCGGATCGGCGGTCAGGATCGTCATCCCCTCGAGCTGCGCTTGGGCGATCAACAAGCGGTCGAACGGATCGGCGTGGTGCGCCGGGAGCTCAGCGACCCGGAGCGCATGCGCGTGCTCGATCGCGAGCGGACGAATGCCCGTCGCGGCGAGGCGGGACGGAACGAAGCTCGTGGGAGGCTCGGGCAGCTTCAGCTTGCCGAGCGAGACCTTGATCGCGATCTCCCACGAGCTCGCGGCCGACAGAAAGAGCGGCTTCCGCGTCTCTTCGAACAGCGCCCGCGCCCGAACGTTGAGCCGCCCGGGCTCCGAGATCGACCAGAGCCAGCAGTGAGAGTCGAGCAGAACCTTCACTTGTAGAAAAGAGCGAGCAACTCGGGCGGCAGCGGAGCGTCGAAATCGTCGGCGATCCAGACCTTGCCGCGATCCATGCCGAGAAAACGCTTCTTCTTCAGCGGCGTAATCGCGACCAGCCGCGCGACGGGCTTTCCGGCGCGCGAGATCACGACCTCCTCACCCGCCTCGGCGCGCGCCAGGAGGCGCGAGAGATGAGTCTTGGCGTGATGGACGTTGGCTTCGACCACGGTCTCGCTCCGGATCGGAGAGTAGACTAGATGCTTAGCTAAGTCAACCGGGCCGCGTCGAGAGTGGGCGCTCAGCGGCCCAAAGCGACCTCGACTGGCTCGAGGCCCTTCGCCGCGCGGTAGGCGGGGAGCGCGACGCCGAGCACCTCGACCGCGCTCTCGAGATCCTCGCGCTTCAGGACGTAGGCGATGCGCACCTCGTTCTTGCCGAGGCCGGGTGTGGCGTAAAAGCCGGGTGCCGGCGCGACCATCACTGTGGCGCCGCGGTGCGAGAAGTCGGCGAGCAGGAAACGAGCGAACTCGTCGGAGTCGTCGATCGGCAGGCGGGCGATGAAGTAGAAAGCGCCCTCGGGCTTGCGCAAGAAGACGCCCGGAATCCGGGTCAGTCCGGCGAACAGCACGTCGCGCCGGCTCTGGTACTCGTCGCGCATCGCGGCGTAATAGTCGGGTCCGATCTCGGGGATCGCGGTCGCCATCAACTGCGCCAACCCGGGCGGCGAGAGTCGCCCCTGCGCCATGCGCAACGCCGCTTGGTGGACCTCGGGGTTGCGGGTCGCCAGGCAGCCCAGCCGGATGCCGCAGGCGCTGTAGCGTTTGGAGAGGCTGTCGACCACGATCACGCGTTCCTCGTGTCCAATCAGGGTGAGGGCCGAGACCGCGCGCCGGCCGTCGTAGACGAATTCACGGTAGACCTCGTCGGAGAGCAGGAATAGGCCGTGCTCGCGACAGAAGTCGGCGACCATCGCGAGCTCTTCGGGCGTGTAGACCGTTCCGGTCGGATTGTTCGGATTGCAGAGGATGACGAGCTTGCTCCGCGGCGTCAGCGCGCGCTCCCAGGCGTCGCGCGGCGGCAGATGAAAGCCGTCGTCGCCCCGGGTGGTGAGCGGAACGAGCTTCACTCCCGCCAGTGTCGCAAACGAGTTGTAGTTCGTGTAGTACGGCTCGCAAGTCAGAGCCTCGTCGCCGCTCTCGGCGGTGCCGAAAAGGGCGAACAGGATCGCCTCGCTACCGCCGGTCGTGGCGAGGAGCTGGTCAGGCTCGAGCGCGATGCCGAGGTTCCGATAGTAAGTCCGCAGCGCTGCGAGAAACTCGGGAGTGCCGTTCGAAGGCGTGTAGGCGATGACCCGCTCGACTTGGGCGAGCTTGGCGCGAAACGCCGCCGGCGTTTCGAGATCGGGCTGCCCGATGTTGAGGTGGTAGACGCGCACTCCGCGCCGCTTCGCTTCGTCGGCCAGCGGCATCAGTTTGCGGATCGGCGAGGCCGGCATCGCCCGACCGCGCTCTGAGAGCTCGGGGCGCATCGGGATCATTCTAGCGGCAAGAGGTTAGAGGCGAGATCCGAGCCGCTGCTCTTCGAAATCACGCCCGGCTCCAGCGCTGTGCGAGCGCGACGAGCGCAAGGCCGAAGCGCGGATGGGCGCGAGTCAACGGCACCAGGTCCGACTCGCGAGCTCCCGCCTTGGCGCGCACCAACTCTCCGAGCGCACGGCGTTCAGCCAGGCTCCAGCGCTCGACTTCGGGCAGCGCGACGAGGAGCGGCGCCCACTGTTCGAGCCAGAACCGCTCGGCGGAGGTGAGGCGTGCGAGGCGATCCAGTCGGCAGAGGCGGCCGGCCTGCGCCACGAGGTCGGCGAGCGCCTTGGCGCGCGGTCGCCTAGTCGCTGCGAGCGTCGCGGTGACAGCTCGGGAGGTCGCGGCGTGAGGCGGCACGGTGGCGCGCCTGCCGAACGGCTCCCAGTAGAGGTGGCTCGCCGCCAGGCGCGCGAGCGTGGGACGCGAGCTGCGGGCGCCCGGTCGCCGGCGGAAGCGGCCGATCTCGGCGCGCGCTAGCGTTGCTACCGCGCGGTCGCGAGGGCGAAAGCCGAGCTTCCAGTAGAACCAGAAGGCGCCGGAATCGAGCGCCTCGTCGTTGCCTTGGCCCAGTTGATACGGCTCGATCGCGAACGCCGTGGAGCCGAAGAGCGCACGCGCGGTGGCGAGAGCGCGAGCGAAGACCCACGCCGCGTCGGCGCCGCGAAATGTGTCGAAGGTGTTGAAGTGAACCAGCGCGGTGTCGAGGAAGCCGTCGAGCTGGACGTAGCCGATCGGCACGCCGTTCCGGGCGCTGAGCAAGCCGTAAGCCGTGGCGAGCAGGAGACGTCGCTCCGGCAGGCTGCCGATCGCCACGAATTCGAGGCCGTCGTCGTGCCCAAACCGGCGCACGTCGCGCGCATCGCCGGAGGAGAAGCAGTCGAGATCGCGCGCCCGGCAGGCCATTGCGTCGCGACAGAGCTCCACTAGCTCACGCGCTTCAGCGCCGCGCACAATCCGCGTCGAAAGGGGCGGTCGCGCCAGCTCGGCGGCGAGATCGGGGCGCCCTCGCCGCGGCCCGCCGCCGCGAAAGACGAGCACGGCGCGCGGCAAACGGGCCAGCGTGCGGTTCGGCGTGCCCGGGCCGGGAAGGAGCTTGTAGAACGGCGCCGCCGTGTCGTGCGCCGCTTCGCGCGAGCGGTCGTCGCCGGGCATCGCGGCCAAGAGCTCGAGGAGCGCCTCGGCGTCGGACTTCCGGGACCCTGCGAGTTGGCGGAGCACGCGCGGCAGGGGAGGCCGCCGCTCGCGCAGCCAGATCGCTTCGGACGGCGCGAGCGCGGCGAGAAGCAGCGGCCGTAGCGACTCGCCGCCGTCGTCGAACGACTCCCAGTCGATCGCGAGCCGGCGCGGGAGCGCTCGCGCCAGTCGCAGCGCTGTCGGCCAGAAGAACGGGTAGCGGATCTCGGTGCCGGCGATTCCGGAGTCGGCAAGCTCGGCGCGGAAGCGGCGGAAGTCGGAGCGTCGCGAGAAGTTGGTCAGCAGGCGCTCCGCCGTGGCCGCGACGCGGGCGTCGAGCGGGTAGGCGCGAGCGAAGAGGAGCTGTTCGTGGAGGGCCAGAACTTCGCGCGCCGTGGCGAGCCGCGCCCGCGCCAGCGCCGCGAGCAGGGCCGACAGCCGGTCGGCGGCGCCGCCGTTGCCTTCGAGCCGAGCGGCGACCAGCCGGCGGAGGAGAGCCCGCGGCGAAAGCTTCGGTTGCGGAGGGCTCAGAGGCTGTGAAATTCTTGGTGCCCTCGCATCCAGATCCGTTTGCCCCCGACTGGGGGTCAGTTCGTTCAGGATGACACCCTCCCAGCTTGTCAGCCCGAGTGCAACGAGGGAGCTCGGCCGCTCTGCCTGGCGCGCAGGCTGCACCACGCTCTATACGGAAGATCTCCGGGACGGCTGGCTGATCGACGATCGGCTGCGCGTGGTCAACCCGTTCGTGAAACCCGCCGAGGCGCGCTCGACC
>CAZPYU010000197.1:0-40752 GCA_964590905.1 uncultured Thermoanaerobaculia bacterium | reverse complement strand
CATGACGCTGGCGAGAACAACCGAGAGGGTCAGACAGCCGATCGTGACGACGAGCTCTCTTCCCGACAGGAACGGAGCGAGAAAGCCCGGCCAAGCGAGCGACGCATGGCGCTCGAACGCGGCCTTGGCGAGAAAGCTCTGCGGCAGGACCGAGCCGAACATTCCCATTGCAACCGCCGACCAGATCGCCAGGGGAGCAACGCCGAAGAGTGCGAGATCGCGCGCCGTCGACCCCCAGCTCCGTCCCAGCTCTCGGCGGCGAAAGAAGAGATAGAGGAGCCCGGCCACGCCGACCGACGCCGCCGCGTCGAGCTTCGAGATCACTGCGAGCGCTCCGACCACCCAGAAGGCGCGCGGACGATCGGCGAGATAGCAGCCGATCAGGGCGAGGAGGAGCCCGACGTGGAGCGGCGTTTCGAGGCCCTGTTTGAGGTTCGTCACCAGATGCGGAGAACTGGCGAGGATCGCGCCCCAGGCCGCGACTCTCGCCGGCAGTCCGAGCGCCGAGATCGCCAGGATTCGGAAGAGGGCGATTCCGGTCAGCAGGCAACCGAAGAAGTTGGCCGCGAACAGACTGTTCAACGGTGAGAAGATGTACAGGTAAGCGAAGCTGCCCGCGATCGCGCCGTGCAGGAATCCGGAGAGCCCGAAGATCGGACCGTCTGCAGCGTTGAAGGTGAACCAGCGGCCCGCGGCGAAATGGTCCATGTAGCGCAGCGCGATGCCGCCGTCGTCCCAGGTCACGTCGGTCGGCCAGAGCACGAAGAAGGCGACCGTGGCGGCGAGCGTAAGCAGCGCTTCGAACGCCAACTCGCCCGGCGGCACTCGGCTGCGAAGAGCCTTCGCCGCAGACGCGAGATGAGAGAGACCGCTCGAGGATCGAGACAAGATTGCGACCCGGTTCGAAAGAGAGCGGTCGTACCGCAGCCGGAGAGCGTCGCTCTGCGCGCGCAGAAGACGTACGCCGTCGAATGAACGAGCGAGCGTCTCCGGCGCGACTCCCGCTGGGCTGGATTCTTCTCGTCCCGTTGCCCCTGCTCCTCCTGGCGTACTCCGGCGTGCGCATCAGCGACGACGCCTACATCGGCTTCCGCTACGCGCAGCGCTTCGCCAGCGGCGAGGGGCTGACGTTCAATCCCGGCGAACGCGTCGAGGGGTTTACGAATCTGGGCTGGACGGTGCTCTTGGCCGCGCCGGCTCGACTGGGGGTGCCGCTCGAACGAGCTGCCGCCGCTCTCGGGCTCTTCTGCGGGTTGCTCGCCCTCTTCGTCACCGCCCGCGCTTGTCTCGCCCTCCGTCTCGATCCTTGGGCCAGCACGATCGCGCTCGGCTGGTTCGCCCTGCTGCCGGCCTTCTGGCTCACCGTGACGAACGGCCTCGAAGGCGGGCTCTTCGCACTCCTATTGGCGCTGGCCGTCCGCGGCCTCCTCTGCAACGGCGGCGCCTGGTCGATCGGGCTCTGGGGAGGGGCGCTCTACCTCGTCCGGCCCGAGTCGCTCCTCCTGCTGCCCTGCTTCGCGCTCGCCTGCGCCGATCGCACGCCCGATTCAGTCGCGCTGCCCCGTCCTCGCCTCGCGCGTCGACTCGCGTTGGTGTCCGCCTGGCTCGCCGTGGTCGCCGCGACGACTCTCGTGCGACTCGCCTACTTTGGCGCCGCTCTGCCCAACACGATCGCCGCCAAGACGCCGCCGCAGTGGAGTTTCGAGCTGGTGCGCGTTCACCTCGAAGCCTGCCTCGCCTACTACGGCGGCTTCCTCCTCGCTTGCCTACCGCTCACGCTCGGCGTTGCGCTCGCGCCGCTCGCGGGCGGCCAGCGCCGGCGAACCACCTGGTTCTTGGTCGCTCTCCTGGCAGCGCCGGCGCCGGCGATCTTCGTCAACGGCGGCGACTGGATGGCGCGCTTCCGCCTGCTGTCGATCTACGCCCCGGCGCTCGCTCTCGCCACCGGTCTGCTGCTCGATCGTGCCCTTCGGTACCAGTCGACGAGCGCGGGGCGCACGCGAGGCGCTCTGGCCCTGCTGGCGCTCACGGGCGGCTGGGTCGTCGCGCTGCGCGACCATCGCTGGCAGCCGCTCACCTCCTTCTCTGTTCGACCGGCGCTGCCCTGTTGGGCCGACCTGGCCGCAGCGCTGGCTCCCGTCGCGAGGGGCGACGACCTCCTCGCGCCCGAAGCGCTGGGGGTCTTTGGCTATCGTCTGCCCGAAGTCAAGATGCACGACTTCCTCGGTCTCACCGATCGCCACTTGGCGCAACGCGGCAGCGAGTTCCACCGTCGCTACGGAACCGGCGATTCGACCTACACCTTCGCCAGCCGGCCCACGGCGATCCTCGTGCACAGCGGCTCCGGCCATCTCGCACCGATCGTGCGCGCGGCGGACGGTGCCTTCGACTCGCTCTACGAGACCTTCGAGCTCGCCGCGATGCCGGCGTCTTGCCACGAGAGCGGGTGGCTGGTGAGCCTTCGCCGCGATGCCACGCCACGGCTCGCTCCGGCACTCGACCGCTTTGCTCTGCATGCGGTCGACGCGCCCGTGCGATGACTCGGCTCGCCGCCGCTTGTCACGCCCTACCGCCTTCGAGAGACTAGTCACGTGCCCCCATCCCGCATCGACTTCGCTCGCGACCTCAATCCCGATCAGATCGCCTGCGTTACCCACGGCGACGGGCCCCAACTCGTGGTGGCGGGAGCGGGCTCCGGAAAGACGCGGGTCATCACCTACCGCATCGCCTGGCTGGTCCACGAGCAGCGGATCGATCCGGGCGCGATCGTGGCCCTTACTTTCACCAACCGGGCCGCGGGCGAGATGCGCGATCGCGCCGAGCGGCTGCTGGCTACTTGGCCGCTCGCGACCTTTCTCGGCACCTTCCACCGTTTCGCCCTCCAACTGCTACGGCGCTACGGCGAACGCGTCGGTCTGGCGCGCGACTTCGCTATCTTGGACGACTCCGACCAGAAGGGTCTCGTCGAGCAGGCGATGGCGGCGGAGAACGTCTCTTCGACCTCCTTTCCGCCGCGTACCCTGCTGTCCGCGATCTCGGCGGCCAAGAACCGGCTCGAGTCGCCCGAGCGCTACGAGAGCCGGGTCCAGGACGTCTTCGCTCAACGGGTGGCGCGCGTCTGGCGACGCTACGACGCGCTCTGTCGCAAGGCCTCCGGCGTCGATTTCGACGACCTGCTCGCTTTCGCCGTGCGGCTCTTCGTCGACGAGCCCGAGGTCGCGCTGCGCGTCCGCGCCCGCACGCAACATCTGCTGGTCGACGAGTTCCAGGACACCAACTGGGCGCAGCTGCGGCTGGTCAGCGAGCTCGTCGGTCCCCAGCGCAACCTGACTGCGGTGGGCGACGAGGATCAGGGGATCTACGGCTGGCGCGGTGCCGATCTCGCCAACGTGCTCGAGTTCGAGCGCCACTTCCCGGGCGCCGTGGTGCGCAAGCTCGAACGCAACTACCGGTCGAGCGCCACCATTCTCGACGCCGCCAACGCGGTGGTGGCCAATAACCGGTTACGCCGCGGCAAGCGGCTCTGGACCGACGCCGGGCCGGGCGCGGCGATCCGCCTCTATCGCAGCTCGGACGAAGTCGAAGAGGCGCAGCGGATCGTCACCGAGATCGACCGCCTGCGCGCTCGCTTCGACCTCACCGAGCTCGCCATCCTGGTGCGCACCAACGCCCAGACCCGCGCCTTCGAAGACGAGTTCTTCCGCGCGCGCATTCCCTACACGCTGGTCGGCGGCGTGCGTTTCTACGAGCGCTCCGAGATCAAAGATCTGGTCGCTTACCTGCGCGTGATCCGCAATCCGCGCGACAGCTTCTCGCTGCTGCGCATCCTGAATCAGCCGCCGCGCGGAATCGGCAAGACGACGATCGCGCTTCTCGAGGAGCGCGCCCTTAGCGAGACCGGCGGCATTCTCTGGGACGTGCTCGAGCTCGATCGGCTCGGCTCCTTCTCGCCGCGCGCGGCGGCCGCCCTGCGCGGCTTCCGTGACCTGGTGCGCGGTCTAGTTGCCTCGGCGGCCGAGCTGCCGCTGCCGGCGCTTCTCGACGAGCTGTTGGCCAAGACACGTTATCTCGAGCTTTATCGCCGCGACTCCGAGGAGGATCGGGCGCGGCTCGAGAATCTGCAGGAGCTCTTGACCGCGGCGCAGAGCTTCACCGAGTCGCGCGCAGTCGGAGCGAGCGACGACGATCTCCTGACCGGCTTTCTCGATCACGTCGCGCTGGTTTCGGATCTCGACGGCCGCGAGAGCGAACGCGGCGTGACCCTGATGACGCTGCACAGCGCCAAGGGGCTCGAGTTCCCGGTCGTCTTTCTAGCTGGGCTCGAAGACGGGCTGCTGCCACACTACAACACGCGCAGCCGTCCCGAGGCTCTCGAGGAAGAGCGCCGACTCTTCTACGTCGGCATGACGCGCGCAGGCAGACAGCTCTACCTCTCCGCCTGCCGCCGACGCCGCATCGCGGGGCGCTGGCAGGAGCAGCGCGAGTCGCCTTTCCTCGCCGAGGTGCCCGAAAAGCTGCTCGTCGTCGACGAGAGCCCGACGCTCTTCGCATCGCGGCGCACGCGACCGATCGACGACTACTTCGGGCGCCCGGCGGCTGCGTCGACCGCGCCGGAGGTCTTCGCGCGCGGGCCGCGCCCAGGCAGCCGCGTCCGCCATCCAACACTCGGTGCGGGGGTGATTCTCGAGATCGACGGCGAGGGCGACGACGCCAAGCTCACCGTCTTTTTCGATCGCGCCGGCAAGAAGCGGTTGATCGCGCGCCATGCGGCGCTCGAGCCGGCCTGAGCGGCAGCGAGCTCCGGCTCGAGCTGGTCAGACTCGTCGCGGCGAAAAGACGTCGGTGCGCAAGATCGCGTAGAGCCAGTTGTCGATGCGCTGGGAGTCGAACCGAAAGTAGCCGCGCAGCAGCCCTTCGCGGCAGAAACCGACTCTGTCGAGGACTCGTTGCGAGGCGACGTTGTCCACCGCGCAACGCGCCTCGAGCCGTTCGAGCGGCGTGCGCCCGAAGAGCTCCGCAATGAGTTGGGTGAGCGCGACCGGCATGACCCCGCGCCCCTGCTGCATGGTCGTCAAGGCGTAGCCGATCTCGCCGATGCCGTGCTCCCAGCTCGCGACGGCGAGCGTGATCCAGCCGGCCGCCTCTCCCTCGACCAGGACGATCCACTGGAACCGTTCGCCGCGGCCGCGATAGAGATCGGAGTGCTGCTGCCGAGCGAGATCGGAGCGCAGATCGGCAACCGAAGCGTCGGACAGCGGTTGGTGCTGCCGAACCGAGGCCTCGGCGCGCCAGCGCCGCAAGAGCGGAGCGTCGGCGGCGTAGGCAGGGCGCACAGCGACGCGCAGCGGAAGGGGTGCTTCGAGGACGGCCATCGCAGCCGCCTCGGAGTGTACAGTTCGGAACGAGAATTGACTACGGTATGGCGCGCGCTCCATGTACGTTCGACTGACGCTCGCCTACGTCGGCAGCCGCTACGCCGGCTGGCAACGGCAGGCGAACGCGCTCGCCGTCCAACAGGTGCTCGAGGAAGCGCTCGGCCGCCTGGTGGGGGAGCCCGTACGCACCGTCGGTGCAGGGCGAACTGACGCCGGCGTGCACGCCGCTGGGCAGGTCGTCTCGTTCCCTCTAACGCGGCCGTTCCCGCTCCAAGCGCTCGTCCACGGCACCAACCTCGAGCTGCCGGCGGACGTGCGGGTCGCCGCCGCCGCGGAGACCGACGCCAACTTCGACGCCCAGCGAGCGGCGGTCGCCAAGACCTACGTCTACACGCTCTCGCCGGCGCGCACTGTCGCTCCCGCGCGAGGGCCCTTCGTCGCTGTGGCGCCGTACGAGCTCGATTTCCCTCGGCTGCAGGCTACTGCGAGCCCACTTCTCGGCCGCCACGATTTCCGCGCCTTCGCCCTCGCCGGTACGAGGACCAAGACCACCGAACGGCGGATCTTCGCCGCCGCCTGGGAGCGGCAGGAGAGGGAGTGGCTGCTGCGCATCGTGGGCGAGGGTTTTCTGCGCGGCATGGTGCGCAGCCTGGTAGGGACGATGCTCGAAGTGGCGGGCGGCAAGCGCAGCCTGGCCGACTTCGCCCGGCTGCTGACCGGAGCCAGTCGAGAGGAGGCCGGGGAGACCGCTCCCGCCCGCGGTCTCTGCCTCGAGCGTGTCGACTACCTCTGAGGGGCGTCCCGGCAGCGGCGTTCGCGTGTGGTAGTTTCGAGCTCCATGGCCGAACCGGGATCTCCGGAGGCGGCGCTCCTCGCCGAAATCGATCGTACCCGGTTGCCGTCGCACGTCGCCATCATCATGGACGGCAACGGTCGCTGGGCGCAGCAGCGCGGCCGGCCACGGGTCGAAGGGCATCGCGCCGGAGTCGCCGCGGTGCGGGACACTGTCGAGGCTGCGGCTCGGCTCGGCCTTCGCCATCTGACGCTCTACGCCTTCTCGGTCGAGAACTGGAAACGTCCGCGCGCCGAGATCTGGACCTTGATGAACCTGCTGAAGGAATACGTTCGACGCGAGCAAGCGACGTTGATCGAGAACAACATCTCCTTCGCGCCGATCGGGCGCTGGCGTGAGCTCGACCCCTCGGTCGTCCGCGCGCTCGAAGCGGGCGTGACGGCGACCGCCGCCTGCAGCGGCATGCGGTTCAACATCGCGCTCAACTACTCGGGGCGCTGCGAGATCGTCGACGCTTGCCGCAAGATCGTCGCCGACTGGGCGGCGGGCGGGAGCGTCGAGATCGACGAGGAGACGCTCTCGAAGTCGCTTTACACCGCCGACCAGCCCGACCCCGATCTGCTCATCCGCACCTCCGGGGAGTTCCGGGTCTCGAACTTCCTGCTCTGGCAGATCGCTTACGCCGAAATCGTCGTCACGCCGGTCCTGTGGCCCGACTTCCGCGAGCGCCATCTCGGGGAAGCGATCCTCGAGTTCCAGCGCCGCGAGCGCCGCTTCGGCGGCGTCGGCGACGCCGGCGCGAACCCCCGAGCGAGCGTCGCGGACGCCTGAACGCGGCGTCGCCGATGACCCGCCTGCTGACCGTCGCGGTCACGCTTCCTCTCGCGCTCGCCGCGGTATTCGGCCTCCCCGGTTGGGCCTTCTTCCTCGTCTGCGCCGTCATTCTCACTGGCGCGGCGGTGGAGTTCGCGCGGCTTGCACGGCCGTTCGCACCACGCGCGCCCTGGTGGGTCGTTCCGACAGCGGTGCCTCTCGCCGCGGCAGTTTTGGCGCGCGGGATCGGCCCGCTGGGCGGCGTCGACGGCTACTGGGCGCTCGGCTTCGCCGCCGCTACCGCGATCGGGCTCTCGGCTCTCGTGCTCCTCGCTCGGACTCCAGTCGAAGAGTCGCTGCTCGCGATCGGCGGCCTCGCCTTCGGCGTGCCCTACTTCGCGGTGCCGATCGCGGCGCTCTACGGCATCCAGCAACACGATCCGTGGCTGCTCTTCCTGCTTCTCGCCATCGTCTGGCTCGGCGATAGCGCGGCGTTCTACTTTGGCACCCGGTTCGGTCGCCATCGCCTCGCCTCCCGCATCTCGCCGCAGAAATCGTGGGAGGGGGCGCTCGCGGGGTTCGCGACCTCGGTCTTGGCCACCGTCGTTTGGAGCGCTGTGAGGGTCGGCGAGATCGACCCGCTTCTGGTCGGCATCGGAGCCCTGACGGCAATCGCGAGTCAGCTCGGCGATCTCGTCGAGTCGCTCTTCAAGCGCGGCGCCGGCGTCAAGGACTCGGGAGAGCTCCTGCCCGGGCACGGCGGCCTGTGGGATCGAATGGACGCGCTCCTCTTCGCGGCGCCGGTCTTCCTCTTGCTGCTGCGCGCGACGAGCCACGAGGTGGCGCCCTGACGCTGAGGCTCGCCCTGTTGGGCGCCACCGGATCGATCGGCAAGAGCTGCCTCGAGGTCGTCCGTCACCATCCCGAGCGCCTTTCGATCCGCGCCGTGGGCGCCTGGGGCAGCCGGCCCCGGGAGCTCGTCGAGATCGTGCGCGAGTTCGCGCCCGCCGCCGTCGTCGTCGTCGACCCGCGCGCGGCGGAGCTGATCGCCGGCGAGCTGCCGCGCGGCGTCCGGCTCGCCGTCGGAGCCGAGGCCCTCCTCGAGCTAGTGACTCGCGACGATATTGATCGAGTGGTCGCCGCGATGGTCGGCTGCGCAGGGCTACCCGCCGTGCACGCCGCGCTCGCCGCGGGCAAGACGGTGGCGTTGGCCAACAAGGAGGCGCTGGTCGTCGCCGGCCACCTTCTGACGCGCCTGGCCCGAACCACTGGAGCGACGCTTCTGCCCGTCGACAGCGAGCACGTTGCCCTCCACCAGGCGCTGCGCGCCGGCGCCCCCGGCGAGGTGCGGCGGCTGGTGCTCACCGCTTCGGGGGGGCCGTTCCGAAGCCGCGATCGCGCCACCTTCGCGGCGATTCGCAAGGCCGAGGCGCTCCGTCATCCCACCTGGGAAATGGGCGAGAAGATCACCATCGACTCGGCGACGCTGGTCAACAAGGCGCTCGAGCTGATCGAGGCGCACTGGCTCTTCGGGCTGCCCGCCGAACAGATCGACGTGGTGGTGCACCCGCAGTCGATCGTGCATTCGCTGGTCGAGTGGCGCGACGGCAGTTGGATCGCGCAGCTGGCGCCGAACGCCATGGTCTTTCCGATCCAGTACGCGCTCGCCTACCCCGAGCGCTGGGAGAACCGCTTTCCGCGCCTCGAACCGACCGTCCTCGGCGCCCTCGACTTCGAGCCGCTCGATCGCGAGACCTTCCCCGCCGTCGACCTGGCGCGCCGAGCGCTCGCCGCTGGCGAGAGCGCGCCGGCGGTCTTCAGTGCAGCGAACGAGGTCGCGGTACACGCCTTCTTGGCCGAGCGGCTGTCGTTTCCGGCCATCGTGGAGAGCATCGAGCGCGTGCTCGATCGACACCGCCCGGGCGAGGTCGGGAGCCTCGCCGAAGCGCTCGCCTGGGACGCTTGGGGCCGGCGCGAAGCTGAGAAAGAGATCGTGCGTTCGAGCAAGAAGCGATAGTCTCACCCGCTCGCCCCCTCATGCTCGACTTCCTGACTACCCTCGTTTCGTTTCTCTTCGCGCTGGGCGTCGTGATTCTGGTCCACGAGCTCGGGCATTTCGCGGTAGCCAAGGCGTTCGGCATGCGCGTCCTCGCCTTCGCGCTCGGCTTCGGTAAGCGCCTGGTCGGTTTTCAGCGCGGCGAGACCGACTACCGGATCTGCGCCCTACCGCTCGGCGGCTACGTCAAGCTCTCCGGCGACGAGCCCGACGAGACATCGAACGACCCGCGCGACTTCCTGAACCGCCCGCGATGGCAGCGCATTGCCGTCTATCTCGCCGGGCCGGCGATGAACGCAGTCCTCGCGGTGGTGCTAGTCACCGCGCTCTTCGTGGTCGGGATCGACGTGCCGGCCTTGCAGAGCATGCCGGCGACGGTCGGCGCGGTCGACGAGGGCTCGCCGGCCGCGCTCGCCGGGATCGCGCCAGGAGACGAGATCGTCGCGTTGGGAGGTCAGCAGGTCAGCCGCTGGCAAGAGGTGGCCTTCCCGGTCTTGACCTCGATCGGGCGGCCGCTCGAGCTCGAGGTCGAGCGCGGCGGGCAACGCCGCAAGCTCACTGTCACGCCGATCCCGATCCCGGGCTTCGAGCTCGGCACCATCGGGGTCTTTCCGAAGATCGTTCCCAAGGTCGGGCAGGTACTTCCCGGCACGCCTGCCGAGCGGGCCGGCCTGCGGCGTGGCGACGAGATGCGCGCCATCGACGGTCGGCCGCTTTACTCCGGCGAGGAGTTCGTGACCTGGATCGAGGCGCGGATCGGCGTTGTGGTCGTCGTCGAGCTGCTGCGTGGTGGCGAGCTACTGCACCTCGAAGTGGTGCCCGAGGATCGCGACGGCAAGGGCAAGATCGGCGTCTTGCTCTCCTACGAGCAACGCTATCCGCCGCTTCTAGCGCTGCGCGAGAGCCTGCGCTTCAACGCCGACATCGTGCGCCAGAGTCTGGCGGTGATCGGCAAGATCTTCACCCGCGAGGTCTCGGCCAAGAGCGCCCTGTCGGGACCGCTCGAGATCGCGGCGCAGAGCGGCGCGGCGGCCCGCACCGGCTTCAAACACCTGCTCTACTGGATCAGCGCCATCTCGATCTCGATCGGTCTCCTCAACCTCTTCCCCATTCCGATCCTGGACGGAGGACAGATCGTCATGCTCCTGGTCGAGAGCGCGCTCCGCCGCGACCTCTCGATGGCGATCAAGGTGCGCGTCATGCAGGTCGGCTTCGCGCTCATCGTGCTCCTGATGGTCACCGTGCTCTATTTCGATTTCAGCAAGATGATCACGCGCCTCTTGAGCGCCAGCTGACTCAGCCGAGGAGGCCGCGCAGGGTCGCGAGGTCGCGGGCGTGCCCCTCCTCGTCGTCGCCCACCGGGGTCTCGAGGATCATCGGCATCGCGGCCGTGCGCGAGTCCATCAGGAGGCGTTGGAAACCGGCGAGGGCGATTCTCCCTGCTCCGATGTTGGCGTGCCGATCCTTGCGCGAGCCGAGCTCGCCGACCGAGTCGTTCAGGTGCACAGCGCGGACAAGCCCAAATCCCAGGATCCGCTCGACATCGGCGAGGAAGCGCTCGACTCCCCCCTCGCTCCCCACGTCGTAGCCCGCCGCGAAGGCGTGACAGGTGTCGAGGCAGTAGCCGAGGCGCTCGGGCTGCTCTGCCCGGGCCCGAATGGCCGCGAGCTGTTCGAGGGTATGTCCGACAACGGTTCCCTGACCGGCGGTGAGCTCGAGCAGGATCTTGGGCGCGGCACCGGCAGTCTGGATGCAGACAGCGTCCAGCGACGCCGCGATGGCGGTGAGCGCGGCGTCGACGCCGCGGCCCAGGTGGGCGCCCGGGTGCACGACGACGCCGTCGAGCCCCAGCGCCGCCGCCCGACCGAGCTCGTCGGCGAGCCCGGCACGCGACTTCTCGATCAGCGCCTGGTCGGCGGCGGCGAGGTTGATGAGATAGGCCGCGTGGGCGACGACCGGCGGCCGGCCGTGCCCGACATGCGCGGCACGGAATTCTTCGGCCTCCTCGGGGGCGAGCGCCTTCGATCGCCACTGACTCGGACTCTTGACGAAGATCTGCAACGCGTCGCAGCCGAGAGCGGCGCCGCGCTCGAAGGCGAGCGCGACCCCGCCGGCCGTCGAGACGTGGGCACCCAGGAGCGGTCGTTCCATCGCCTCAGCCTAACAAGCCGGAGGCTTCGGCGATCGCGACTCCCGCTGCCTACGACCGCGACCCCCGGCGATCGTCTGTTAGACTCGATGGTGGTGCTCGCGCGGCTGCTCGCCATGATCGGAAGGGTCGTTCGCGCGGTCGCTCTCCTCGCCGTCTTTGTCGTGGCTGCATACCTTGCCTTCAGCTTCTGGGTCCGACGCGGCGTGACCGCGGTGCCCGCCGTTGCCGGTCTCTCGGAAGCCGAGGCGAGAGGCTCGCTCGACTCGAGCGGGCTCGTCTTCCAGCGCGCCGAAGCGGGCCAGTGGAGCACCGAAGTTCCGGCCGGCGCGGTGCTCGAGACCCGACCGCGCGCCGGCAGCTTCGTCAAGCGCAACGCCGTGGTCGAAGCCGTGCTCTCCCTCGGCTCGCGGCGGATCACGGTGCCCGACCTTGGGGGCAAGGCGCTCTCGGCGGCCCGCTTGACGCTCGAGACCGAGGGGCTAGGCGTCGGGGCGACTCTCGCCATCGTTTCGGATCGGGCGCCGGCCGGTTCGGTGGTCGGCCAGGAGCCACTCGCCGGCGCCGAGCTCGCCCCCGGCGAGAGGGTGTCGCTCCTGACCGCGCTCGACGAGTCGCCCACCGCCTGGGTGATGCCCGATCTGGTCGCGCTCCGCTACGACCCCGTGCGCTCGACGCTCGAGCACGACGGGTTCCTGTTCGGGAGCGTCACCTTCGAGCCCTACGAAGGGGTCGTCGCCGGGACAATCCTGCGGCAGTCGCCGCTTCCCGGCCATCCTGTCCGCCGCGCCGACGCCATCTCGCTCGTCGTGGCTGCCGAGCCGGCCGGAGCAGCGCTTTGATCGCTATCGCCCCCTCGCTCCTGGCGGCCGATCTCGCCGATCTCGGGGCTGCCCTGGCAGAGGTCGAGAAAGGGGGCGCCGACCTCGTCCACCTCGACGTCATGGACGGCCACTTCGTCCCCAACCTCACTTTCGGGGCGCCGGTCGTCGCGGCGCTCGCGCGCCGCACCCGGCTGCCGCTCGACGTCCATCTCATGGTGGCCAACCCGAGCCGGCTTCTCGACGACTACATCGCCGCCGGAGCGGCTCGCCTCGCGGTGCACTGGGAGGCGGAGATCCACCTCGACCGACTGCTCGGCGCCATTCGCGCCCGCGGAGTGAAGGCCGGCATAGCGCTCAACCCGGCCACGGCGGTCGAAGTGCTGGTCGACGTCATCCATTGCTGCGACTTCGTGCTGCTCATGTCGGTCAATCCGGGCTTTGCGGGGCAGAGCTTTCTGCCGCACGTGCTCGAGAAATCGCGGCGACTCGCCGCGCTCGTCGCCGAACGGGGAGTGTCGCTCCCGATCGCCATCGACGGCGGCGTCTCGGCTGCGAACGCCGCGGCGTGCGTCGAGGCCGGAGTGACTACACTCGTCGCCGGCTCGTCGCTCTTCGCGCACGGCGACGTCGCCACGGCGATCCGCGAGCTGCGCGCCGCTGCCGAGAGGGGCTCTGCGTGATCCGGAACCGCCTCGCTTTCGTCGCGCTCGTCGCTCTGATCGCTTGCGCGGCGGGCTGCCGCTCGGCGGTCGAAGACGACCCGATCTTGCGCCTCTCCGCCGAGGAGTCTCTGGCCGAGGGCAAGCGACTGCTGGTCGCCGAGAAATATTCGCGCGCTCGCCCCTATCTCTCGCACGCCTTCGAAGTCGAGCCCAACTCGCCGGCCGGACGCGAGGCGTTGCTCCTGGTGGCCGACTCCCTCTTCCTCGAGGGCGGGGACACCCAACTGATCCAATCGGAAGCGAAGTATCGCGACTTCCAGAACCGCTTTCCGACCAGCGACCGCGCCGCCTTCGTCCAGTTTCGCATCGCCGAATCGCTCGGCGCCCGGATCGAGCGACCCGACCGCGATCAGGGCGCCTCGCGCAAAGCGCTCGCCGCTTACGAAGACCTCCTACGTCTCTACCCAACCAGCGAATTCGTCGAGCCCGCGCAGGCCGGCCTCGCACGGGTGCGCACCAACTTGGCCGAGCACGAGTATTCGGTCGGACGCTTCTATTTGCGCTACGGTCTGGCCGCCGCTGCCGCGTCGCGGTTCGAGGTTCTACTCGAGAAGTATCCCGAGCACGCGGAGCGCGACAAGGCCCTCTTTCATCTCGCGCTGGCCTACATCGAGCTGGATCGGGCCGACGACGCCCAGGCGACCTTCGCACGGCTGCGCGCCGATTTTCCGCAGAGTCGCTGGTTGTCCAAGATCCCGCGGGAGAATCGATGAGCGTCGGCAGATCGGGCCGTCCGTTCGCGCTCATCGTGCTCGTCGTGCTAGCAAGCTGCGCCGAGGCGCCGCGACTTCTCTTTCGCTCCGAACAGCAAGCGCTCGAGCGTCGGCTCCTCGAACTCGAGCGGCAAGCGACGAGATCGCGCCTCGAGCTCGATCAGCTCAAGCGCCGACTGGCCGACGTAGAGCGCCGCGGCGACCTGCCGCGAGCGGGCGTAGCCCTCGAGGCGGCTCCGGCCGCGGAGCCAGACTCCGCTCCAGCCCGCGCCTCGATCGAGATCGAAGCATCTGACCTCGCAGTTGCGGTCGCGCCGTCCACGGGGGGCAGCGCGACAGCTTCGGAGTACGAAGCGGCGCTCGCCGCGCTCGCCGAGAGCCGCTTCGAGGAGGCGGAGGAGCGCCTGCTCCGCTTCGCCGTCGCCGCGCCGCCCGATCTCGGGGACAACGCCTGGTTCTGGATCGGCGAGGCACGCGCCGCGCGCGGCGACGCGCCAGGCGCCATCACGGCGTACCGTACGGCCCTCGACCGCTATCCCGAAGGCAACAAAGCTCCCGACGCCCTGCTCAAGCTCGGCAACGCGCTCGCCCAGGGCGGGGATGCTGGAGCCGCTGCTGAATGCTGGAGCGAGCTGGTGCGACGCTTTCCGGCAACTGCCGCCGCCGAAGCGGCCCGCAGTCGCCTCGGGGAGTGAGTTGCGCTTCTCTAACCCGCTCAAAAGAAGCAGTTTCGGGTGAAAAGCGCCCTTGACAGTGTGCAGCGCGCCAAGTACCCTTTGCGCCGAAGTCGAGAGACGCAGCTTGCAGGTAGTCTGAGATTCTAGGAGGTTACGCCATGGCGTTGCGCATCGGCCTTTGCGCGTTGGTTCTCGTCGCTTTCGCGGTCGCCGTCGGCGCCGACGATCGCCCGCCGAGCTCGCTCCATCTGGTGGGCGATCACTGGACAGCCTGGAGTCCGCCGACGACCTCCCCACCCGATTCCAAGCTCCACGTCGTCGAAAAGGGCGACACGCTCTGGGCCCTCTCGCAACGCTTCTTGGGCAACTCGTATCTCTGGCCGCAGATCTGGGAGAAGAATCAGTACGTCCTCGACGCCCACTGGATCTATCCGGGCGACCCGCTGGTGGTCGGGCTCGAGGTCGCGCCGGCCGAGCGCGCCGACGCCGGCGCGGGCGCCGCGGCAGGCGCCGGGGTCAGCGCGCCGGCAGCGGGCGGGGCCACCGCCGGTGAGGAGAGCGACGAAGACGCCGCCGGCGCAGTGCGGCCCGATTCGGCCGAAGCGCGGCGGAACACTCCCGTTCCCTTGGGAAGCGACCAAGACATCCACTGCACCGGCTATCTGGCGGACGAGGCGGAAACGCTGCCGTGGGCGATCAACGGCTCGGAGTACGACGCCTTGACCCCGCGCTTGATCGTGAAGCAGAACTGGGGTGCGGGAGAGGGGGTCTTCGGCAGCACCTCGACGGTCAAGTATCAGATGTCGTTGGGCGATGTCGTCTACCTCGACAGCGGTCGCTCCGCCGGAGTGAGCCCGGGAATGGTACTAGTGTCGATCGAGGCGCGAGAGACGATCCGTCACCCGTTGAGCGGCGCGAAGCTCGGCCGCTTCCACGCCTACCTGGGACGGGTGCGGGTCTTGGCAGCGCAGGAGGATCGCGCCATCGCGGAGGTGGTGCACAACTGCGAAGGGCTGCGCGTCGGCTCGCGCCTCAAGACGTTCGAGCCCGAGCCGGTTCCGTTGGCCCGCCGTCCCCAACCGCGCCCGGTGAACGATCCAACGACCAACGACCTGTCCAGCGCCCCCACGATCGTCCACGCCGATCGGAACATCTTCTCGATCGGCGAAGACCACGTGGTCTACATCGATCGCGGCGAAGACGACGACGTCTACCCGGGCGACCTGTTCACGATCTACCGGACGACGAACTCGAATCAACCGCCGGTAGCGGTCGGGGAGCTCGCAGTCCTCTCGGTTCGCCCCCACACTTCACTCGGAAAGGTGGTCGAGTCGCGCTACGTGGTCTACCTGGGGGACCGCCTCGAACGGCACTAAACTACTGAAAATAATCGACTTTTCCCGAGAGGGCTGGGCTCGGATATAATCCCTTGGTGCGCGCCTCGATCCTGACCCACCGCCCCACGCTCAACGGCCAGTTGACCGATATCGTGGACGAGTTGGTGCACCAGGGGGTGACCCTGGAGCAGGCCCGCCAAGAGTTCGAACGGCAGTTCATTACCGCTTCGCTGCGCTCCAACGACTGGAACTACTGCCGTTCGGCGCGCAGCCTCGGAGTCCATCGCAACACCCTGAGGAACAAAGTGTCTCACTTGGGGATCTCGACGACCCAGGGCAGGCTCCGCCCATTCGGCGGCAGGCCCTCCCTGGGTAGGTCGCTTCCCAAGGTCTAAGTAGCTCCCCAAACCGAACTCGCTTCCTAACTGATTTCTGATTCGGGCCCGTCCGGCCCGCGGTGCGCCTCGCGAGCACTGCTCAGATCGATACCGGCCAACCCTCACCCATGCATAGACAACCAGCTCGAACTTCGTTCGTCCGCCCGCTTTCCCTCGCTTCGTCGATGGTGGCAGCGCTCTGGCTCTGGGGCTCGACCTCATCGGGCTCGCTCTTGGCACTCCCCCCCGCGGGGTCGCTACCGGTCGCCGAGGGCTCGCTCGAGCTCTCCGCGCCCGCGGTCGCCGACCAGACACTCCCCCTGCCGGAGCCCGAGCGCGGAGCGCGGGCTCTCCGAGCCGACCCCGCTTCGGACTACCTTCTGCGTCTTCCCTACGGCCGAGAGATCCGTGCCACCGCCGACGTCCACGCGCTCGATGCGCTGCTCGTCGCGGCGGTAGTTGAAGTCGAATCGGACTTTCGCGCCGACGCCGTCTCTTCCAAGGGGGCGGTCGGCCTGATGCAGCTGATGCCGGCCCATCTCGAGGGCGCAGCGCAGCCGTTCGACCCTCAGACCAACCTCGACCGCGGCGCGCGATTCCTCGCCGGCTTGAGCTTGCAGTACCGCGGCGATCTCGACCTGGCGCTGGCGGCCTACCACGCCGGACCTGGCGCCGTAGCGCGCTTCGGGGGTATACCCCCCTATCGCTCGACGCAAAGCTACGTCGCTCGTGTCCGCGATCGCTACGCCTTTCATCGCCAGGCCGTCGCGGCCAGCGACGGCCTGGCGCGGCCGGCAACCGTAATCCCGCTCGCGAGATCCAGTCAGCGCGGGTCTTGAGTGGAGCTCTCTTTGTCTTCCGCAGCGCCGTCGGCTGCGCTGCCCTTCAGGCCGCGCCGGAAGTTGCGGATCCCCTCGCCGAGGCCGCGCCCCAGCTGCGGGATCCTGGTGGCCCCGAAGAGCAGCACCACGATGAGGAGGATGAAGAGGAGCTCCCAGAGCCCGATGCGCGGCATGCCTGGCTCCCAGTGCGAGGTGACGCGAGACGACAGCGTCTCGGTACCGGTCGAACTCCGAGCCTAGCAGAGGGGCGCTCCGTCGACTTCGACTCGAAATCGCTCGGAGAGCGGCGCGTACGCCGCGGCCGTTTCTGGCAGAAGTAGAAGGTGTCGTCGCGCCCGTTCGAGAGTCGGAGCCACGAGCGGGAGATGGCGCGAATCTCCGCCGGTCGCGAAGCGAACAAAAGTGCCGACCGCCTTCAGGCTCCTCTGCACCACGGCACGGCGGTACTGCTGCCGCTCGAAGTCGCTCGAGAGCCGTGAGCTGAGAACCTCCTCTTCGAGCTCCGCCGAGGCGAAAAGGCTGTCGTTCAAGAGCGACGCCAGATCGTAGCTCCTGGGACCGAGGCGGAGGTCCTGGAAGTCGAGCACCGCCACGCCGCCGACGCTGTCGGCGATCAGGTTGCGGGCCATGAAATCGCGGTGACACGGCATCAGCGGCTCGCTAGCCAAACGGTCGCAGAGCTCGCCCAGCGCCGCCCAGAGGCTCGGCTCCGCCAAGCCCCGGGGGGCGAGAAAGAGTCGTCGCGTCGGCTCGAGCTCCTGGCGCAGGAGCCGCGCATCGAGCGCCGGCGAACCCAGCGCAGACACTGCTTCCAGCGACAGGCCGGCGATCCGGCTTGCAACTCCTAGCGCGTCGTCGAGCTCAGGGCGCAGCGCCGTCCAGTCGTAGCCGAGCTCGTAGAGAGTGCGAGCTCCGAGATCCTCCAGGAGGGTCAGACCTTCGCTCGCCTCGTCGAGCTCGATCCGCGGAACGCGCACGCCTGCAGCCAAGAGGAGCTCCGCGGCGCGCGCGAAGCGCAGTTGTGCCGCTGCCAGCTCCGGCGGATAGTGGGCGACGACGAGGCTCTTCTCGTTTCCTCGGCGGCGCACCCTGAAGTAGCGGCGTTGCGACACGTCCCCGCGCAACGGCTCGACCTCGTACGTGCCGAGCCCGTGTCGGGAGAGCCAGCGTGCGATCTGTTCGCAGAGCTCTTCGCTCACCGAGTGCGTTCTCGTGGTTAGAGCGCGGGCTCGAGTTGAGCTCGAACACTCGTCCGCCTACCCTATCTTACGGCCAGCGATTGACAGCGCCCGGGCTCCCCCCGATAATCCGACCTCGCCCAGCGAGCCCTAGCGTGGATACCAAGGCGAAGATCGAAGCCAGGAAACGGACGCTGCTGCGCGGCATCGAACGCGCGCTCCTCGCCGCGCTGTCCGACTCCTCGGAGATGCACCGCTCACTCTTCGCCTTGCAACGAGCCGGCTACACCCTGCGTCTCTCGGTGGACTGCTACGAATCGAGCCGCCTCGGGCGCGACACGGTTTCTGTCGCAGCGCCGGCCGCCGAGGGCTTCCGCATCGATTCCGCCGACTTGCGCTTCTTGCACTCGATCGGAATCGACCCCACGCGACGGCAACGCCAACGATCCGGCCGGTGAACAGCGTCGGCGGCGAGAGCGCGAAGCCGGAGCTCCTCGGCCTTCCGCTGCCGAAGCTCGAGGAGACGCTCGCCCCCTGGCTCGATCGCCCCTTCCGTGCCCGCCAAGTCTTCGCGGCGCTCCATCGCCGGGGCGCAGTCGATTTCGCCGCCATGACGGATCTTGCCTCCGGGCTGCGCACGCTTCTCGCCGAGCAGTTTGCGATCACTCTGCCGGAGATCGTCGACCGCCTCGATGCGGCCGACGGCACCACCAAGTATCTCCTGCGTCTCGCCGGCGGAGCCTCGATCGAGACGGTCGATATTCCGGAGCCGAACCGCCGCACGCTCTGCCTCTCGAGCCAGGCCGGCTGTGGGCTTGGCTGCGCCTTCTGCGTGACCGGCCACTGGGGCCCAGGGCGCAATCTCGCGCCCGCGGAGATCGTCGGACAAGTGGCGCTGTTGCGTCGAGTCGCCGACTTGCCTCCGGCCCTCAATCTGGTGTTCATGGGGATGGGCGAGCCGCTGGCCAATCTCGCGGCGCTGAAGGACGCGCTCGACGTCCTCTACACCACGATCTCGCCGCGCCGGATCACGGTCTCGACCGCCGGCGTAGTGCCTGGGATCGACGAGCTGGCGCTGTGGGGGCGGCGGCCGAACCTGGCAGTCTCGCTCCACGCCCCCGACGACGATCGCCGCAGCGCGCTCATGCCGATCAACCGCAGCTGGCCGATCGCCGAGCTCTTGGCGGCTCTCCGCCGCTTCCCGCTCGAGCCCCGTCGGCGCATCACCATCGAGTACCTCCTGCTTGCGGGGTTCAACGATCACCCCAGCGACGCGCGCGCTCTTGGCCAGCGTTTACGCGGCCTTCCCGTCAAGGTCAACCTCATCCCGTTCAATCCCGATCCAGTCCTTCCAGACTGGATGCGGCGCCCGGAGAGCGATGTCGTGGACCGTTTTCGTGACGAGGTCGAGTCTAGCGGGCTGACCGCCACCGTACGTCGGCAACGGGGACACGACGTCGCGGCGGCTTGCGGTCAGTTGCGCGCCTTCGCGCGCTCGGCGCGGGGAGCGGTTTCCCCGCAGCCACGCAGGCACTCTGCGATACCTGTCGTGTAGCGACCTGCGACCCGTTCAGCGCGCGCGCCAGACCAGAGTCAGATTTCGGCCCGCTCGTTCTCCTTCGCGGCGATAGCTCGAGAGCCACTCCGAACGACAGCGCGTACAGTGATCCAACGCTTCGATGCGTGAGACACCAGCGGCCCGAAGCTGGGTCGCGACCGCGTGCCGCAGGTCGATGTGCGGGCGAGGGCCCGGGCTCGGTACGACAGCGCCTTCGTCGCTCGCGTCGACGACCGCGCGCGCGACCTCGTCACCAACCTCGTAGCAACAGCCGCCGATCGCCGGCCCGATCCACGCTCTCGCCTCGCCGTCCTCCGCCGCCAGCCTGGCCACTGCGGCAGCGACGACGCCGGCCACGACGCCGCGCCAGCCGGCATGCACCGCCACCGCTACACTGCCGCGCAGTACGACGAGCGGTACGCAATCGGCGGTGGAAACTGTCCCCACCGTGCCCAAAGTGCGCACGACGAGGGCGTCGCCTTCGCCAGCGCAGCCTGGGCGAGCCTCCACCACCTGGGCGGAATGGATCTGACGAAGCCAAGAGCGGCGGAAGCCCTTCGGAAGAAAGCCTATTGATTGCTCTTCGTCGCGTTGCAGGTCGAAACGTCCGAGAAAGGCGAGGTTCCAGTCGCCGTGAGCAAACTCCCAGATCGGAATACCGTCTCGCCAACTTGGCTCTAGAGACGAAGCGAGATTGGCAGGTTCCATGACCGCAAGTGTAGAGCCGGGTGAGCTGGGGCCCTGGGATAGACTGACCTCAGTCCTCCTGCGGAGACTCGTGGACGTCCACCTGCGCCTCCTCCCGAAATGCCAGCTCGGGACAGCGGACCGGTCGCAGGCAGCCAGGGCGCGGCGATGATCCAGTTCTTCTCCGTCTCCAAGCGTTATGCGACCGGCCAGGTCGCGCTCGAAGAAGTCAGCTTCGCCATTCAGCGCGGGGAGTTCTGCTTCTTGACCGGAGCCTCCGGCGCCGGCAAGACGACGCTCTTGCGCTTGATCTTTCGCGAGGAGACACCGAGCCAGGGGCAGATCGTCGTCAACGGACGCAACGTAGCGTCGATTCCGCGCGGCAAGATCCCGTACCTTAGACGTTCGATCGGCGTCGTCTTCCAGGACTTCCGATTGATCGAACGCAAGACGGTCTTCGAGAACGTCGCCTTCTTGCCGCGCATCCTCGGCTTCGACTCCGGTCGGCAGCGGCGCGTAGCCTACGAAGCACTGCGACGCGTCGCGCTCGCTCATCGCATCAACTCCTTTCCGCATCAGCTCTCTGGCGGGGAGCAACAGCGGGTGGCGATCGCTCGCGCGCTGATCAACGAGCCCGAGATCGTGATCGCCGACGAACCCACCGGAAACCTCGACCCCGACCTGGCGCGGGAGATCGTGCGGCTCTTCCTCGAGATTCACCGCCGCGGCACTACCGTGATCTTTGCGACTCACGATCGTGCCCTGATCCAGAGGATCGGCCACCGCGTGCTGACTCTCGAGCGCGGGCGCGTCGTCGACGATCGCCGCCTTCCCTCCGGTAGTCTCGACGAGCTCGCCGCGGACGAGCTGCCAGTTCCAACATGAACGTCCTTCAGGCGCTACGCTATTTCTTGCTCGAGGCTCTGGTCGGGCTCGCCCGGAGCTGGCGGGTCAGCCTGCTCGCGGTCTTGACGATCTCGGTCAGCCTCTCTCTTGCCGGCGTTCTTCTCCTCCTCAATCGCAACCTGGTGCGCTCGATCAGCGCCTGGCGCGCCGAAGCCCGCTTCGTGGTCTACGTCGATTCCGACTCGACTGCGGATGAGAAGAGCGAGATCGAGCGTTCGCTCGCCACCGGACCGTGGGTCTCCAAGCTCGATTTCGTGGCTCCGGAGGAGAGTGGGCGACGTTTTCGCGACACCTTTCCGAGCCTCTCCGAGCTCATCGCCGACGCACGCTACGGGGCTCTGCCGCCCTCCTTCGAGGCGAGGCTGCGGACCGTGCCCGCAGTCGAACAGGACCTCTTTCGCGCCTGGGCGGAGCGGCTCGCCACGCTTCCTGGCGTCGAGCTGGTCGACGACGACAGCGACTGGATCGCGGACGTGGAGGCCATCCTCACCGTGGTTCGCGCCGTCGGCTCGCTTTTGGCTGGAATACTGCTCGGCGCCGCTGTCTTCACGATCGCCGCCGTCGTGCGCTTGACGTCGCTGCTCTACCGCGACGAGATCGCCATCATGCGCCTGGTGGGGGCTACCGAGTTCTACATTCGCGGCCCGTTCTACGTCGAAGGCGTGCTGCAAGGGCTCTTTGGCAGCGCCGCCGCGGTGACAGCGCTCCAGCTCTTCCACTTCGCCCTCGCACCGCGGCTCGAGACCTCGCTCGTGCTCGCGATCGTTTCGCGCGAGTTTCTCTCCGCTGCGGAGATCGGATTTCTGGTTCTGATCGGCTGCGGCGCGGGTCTCACTGGAGCGCTGGTGTCGCTCGGACGGGAGCGGCCGAGGAGCGAGAGTCGCTGAGCCTGGCGCCGGGCGCCTGGCTACGCATGCCAGTCCAAAATACGCGTTACCCGGAGCGGTTCGATCTCGTCTTCGAGTGCGTCTGCGAGCGCTTTCCAGGAGCGGTTCGCCGCAGCGGTGCCGCCGACGTCGCCGAGCTGGGCAAGATCTGGCGGCGTCCCAATCTGATATCCGACGCGCGCGAAGGTATTGGTGCGGTTGGTCGAGAACCGCTGCTCCTCCTTGTTCGAGGTCAGACTGCCGACTTCGGGAAACTAGATGTCGACTTCCGGCAGAACCGTGCGGGAGGAGTTCGAAACCTGGCCGCCATTCGACGCGCTCGCCGCTGTCGATTGGGCCCCGAGCAGAGCGGGAATCGTTGCCTCGAGATCGGCGGGGGAGATGGGAATCACGACGCGCGCAGAATCGCCGCCACGCGATCGAGAAAAGCCTTGGCCTGGTTCGGACCGAGCTGGACCGAGGCCAACTTCTCGTCTGCCAGGACGAGGTCGAGGATCGCGTCCTGACTACGGCCCGACTCCATCTCCGCGCGACAGAGTCGCAACGACGCGTCGAGGTCGGCGACCCACTCGCCCCCGGGAAGAAACTCGCGCGCCACGCGGTGGATCTGTTCGGCCACCGAGGCCAGATCCGCCTCCCCGAGCTGCTGCAGGCGATCGAGCGGAAGCTGTCGCAGGTCTTCGACCAGGGCGAGCACTCCCGACGTCAAGAGGCCGTAGATCACTTTGCAGACGTCGAACGCCGACATCCCGAGACCGGCCGCCATCTCGTCGATTGTCCGCCGCTCGTCGACCTTGGTGATCACCGACCACTCGGGAGGGGTGAAGGAAACCGAGACCCGGCTCGCGTGCGGCGAGAAGACAGGAACCATTCGCGTCGATCCGATCTTCTTCGACAGAATTTTCCACTCGTCGATCTGACGAGCCGCCTCCATCAGCAGATTGGTGTTCGACTTCTCGATCGTGTCGACGTCGGTCTCGGTCCCCGGCGCGAAGGAGAAATCGCCCTGCGACCAGCGCGCTAGCTCGTAGACCGCATGCTCGCCCGCCAGGCTACCGACCGTCGCGTGCACGATCTGTCCCTTGCGCAGGAAGATGCGACCGGACTCGGCGCCGTTCTTGAGAGTGAAGACGCCGGTCTTGCCCGACACCGCGACTAGCTGGATGACGTCGGGCAGCGGCAGCTCACGAAGCGAACCTTGAAAGGCCACGGTTTAGAGATCGTCTGCTATATGCAGTATGAAGTTCACCGTGGGAGCGATTCGGTTGTTCCCTTCGACTCGGCGGTTAGCGATCGTGCGCACGTTGTCCGAACCGCCGCTCCTCGTCTTCGCGCAATCTGAATTCAATCGGCAGCGCGTCACAGTAGCACGCGCTTCGACGAGGGGTCAAGCCGAATTGTCGACTCGTAACAGTTGCTGCGCCAGCTCTTTAGGTTCGCGCGTCAGGTCCGTTCGGCGCGCGCGAACGAGGCTACCGAAGCGCCCGTGATGGCGATCGCCAGCGCATCGCTCGCGTCGCGCGCGATCGCCGCGTCGCCTAGCCGGAGGGCGAGTTTCACCATCCGTGCAACCTGCTCCTTGTCGGCGACACCGCTGCCCGCGACCGCGCTCTTGACCGTCGCTGGCGCAACCTCCGCTAGCTCGACGCCGCGCTCGGCCAACGCGGCCAGAATCGCTCCGCGCGTCTGGGCGAGCACGATGAGCGATCGCGAGTTGGCGCCGTGGAAGACCCGTTCGACGACCGCGACCTCAGGGTGGTGCTCAGTGACGAGCTTGGCGACAGCGACGGCCAGTCGATGCAGCCGCTCGCCGAGCGGCAACTCCGCTGGCGGCGAGAACCGACCCCAGTCGATGGCGCGGAGCTCTGCGCCTCGGCTCTCGATCAGGCCCCAGCCCGTATGTCGGCTTCCGGGATCGAGTCCGAGGATGCGCACGACCCTCGGATCCTACCGCTAACTCTCGGAAAGAGAAGCGGATCGTGCCCGCGCCGTTTGACTCGTGGCGGATCGGGTGTTAGAAAACCCTTTCGGTTCCCCGGGAGCGGCATTCATGTCGTGGATCGTCGTCTTGGAGTCGGAGGGCAGACAGGCCGACAGCCTCCGCGCCGCGCTCGCCGCGGACGGGTGGCAGGTCGAGATCGCGAAGTCGATCGAAGCCGCGACGAAAGCGGTGGCCGCGCGTAGCGCACAGCTCGTGGTGGCCAACGCCGAGGCGCCGAAGGCCGCGGAATTTCTGCGCGACCAGTCCCGCGCCCAGGGTGGACCGGGATCGGTCGCGCTGGTTGCGCCGGGCAAGAAGGGGAGCCCAGCCGCCCTAGCTGCCGACGAACGGCTGGCGCGACCGTTCGACGACAACGAGCTCCGCCTCATGGTCCGCAGGCTGGTGACCGCGGCCCGAGCGCCCAAGACTCCGCCCCCGGCCGAGAACGAGGCACGCCTCACTTCCAAGGACCTCTTCGGTGAGATGGTCGACGAAGTGGAGAAGCCGGTCGCAGCGAGGCCGGCTGCGCCGCCCGCTCCGGCGTCCGCGCTGCCACCCCCTCCGGCGCCTGCTCCGACGCCCACTCCGGCGCTGACTTCGACGCCCGTACCCTCCTCGTCGCCGGCGCAGACCGAGTCGCTCGATCGGCAGGTGAGCGGGTTGCGGCAAGCCGAAAAATCGCGCCCGCAGCCGGTGAAGCGCGCCGAAACGGGGGTCGACGACCTGCTCTCGAAGACGCTTTCCGGCCTCGAAGCCGCAGGCCCCCTTCGCCGCCCGAGTGCCCCGCGCTCCGAAGGCATCTCAGTTGCATCGCCGACGACGACGCCGGCGGCGCCGGCGCCCAAGGCCCCCGAGCCACCTCCCCCAATACGACTGGGGGCACAGCCCGCGCCACCGCCAGCCACGCCGAAGCCCGTCCCCTCACCGGCCGCGGCTGTGCCCCCAGTCGTATCGGCTGTACCCCCAGCCGTAGTGGGGGGGGCTTTGAGCGAGCTGACGCCGAGTAAGAGGGCGTCCAAGGAGCTCGACCTGTCGTCGCTCGACGTGCTCGCCAAGGGTCCGGGGCGAGAGAAGACGCCCACCGCGCCCGCCGTGTTCGAAACGCAGAAGATCGCGTTTCAGCCGACGCTGCGCGGCGGTCCAGCGCCGATGGAGTTTGGTCAGTACACGCTTCAGGAGCGGATCGCGCTGGGAGGCATGGCGGAGGTCTGGAAAGCGCGGCGCAAGGGGGTCGAAGGCTTCCAGAAGACGGTCGCGATCAAGAAGATCCTGCCCCACCTCACCGATTCGAGCGACTTTGTCACCATGTTCATCGACGAGGCTAAGCTCGCGGCGCAGCTCAACCACACCAACATCATCCACATCTTCGACCTCGGCAAGATCGGCGAGGACTTCTTCATCGCCATGGAGTTCGTCGACGGCAAGGACATGCGGTCGACCTTGAACGCGGCGCGCGACAAGAAGCAGCCTCTTCCCCTGGGGCTCGCGCTGCTTGTCGCCTCGCGGCTGGCCTCGGCGCTCGACTACGCGCATCGCAAGAAGGACTTCGAAGGGCGAGAGCTGGGCCTCGTCCACCGCGACGTCTCGCCGCAGAACGTGCTGATCAGCTACGAAGGCGACATCAAGCTCTGCGATTTCGGCATCGTCAAGGCGGTCTCCAAGGCTTCGAAGACGCAGATGGGAGCGCTCAAGGGGAAGCTCCAGTACATGTCCCCAGAGCAGGCGTGGGGACGCCCGGTCGACGCGCGCTCCGACATCTTCTCGCTCGGTACCCTGCTCTTCGAGATGCTCACCGGCCAGCGCCTCTTCTCCGGCGAGAGCGAGATGTCGGTTCTCGACGCGGTGCGCGAGGGCCGGGTTCAAGCGCCTCGCGATCTCGATCCCCGCCTGCCGCTCGAAGTCAATGCGCTCGTTCTCAAGGCGCTCGCCCGCGAACCGAAGAACCGCTTCGCGAGCGCCGGCGATCTCCACCGCGAGATCGACGCCATCGCGGGCTCGCTGCGCCCCACGCCGACCCAACACGATCTCGCGCACTACATGCAGCGGCTGTTCGAAACCGAACCGCGGGCCGCCGCTCCGGAAGTGGCTGCACCGGCAGCCGCAGCTCCGGCAGCCGTCGAGCCGCTTCCCGTTTCCGCGCCTGCCGTCCCGGTGGCGAAGCCGGCTCCGGCGGTGCTACCGCTGGCGGCGCTTCCGCCCGCGCTCGGGCGTGCCGACGACGCCCTCGAGAGCGCTTCGTCGGGCGGACGCAATCTGCTCTGGATCGGCATCGGCGCTGCCGCCGTGCTCGGTCTCGTTGCCTATCTGCTGTTTGGGCGCAAGGACTCTCTCAGCGCTCCCCTGCCAGCTCCGACCGCGGTCGAGGAGACGACCCTGCAGGCGCCTATCGCCACGCCGGCGCCTGTTGTCGAGCCGGCGCTGCCACCGCCAGGCGAGGCCGGCACCACCGAGACCGCCGCTCCCGCCGAGGACGCCGCTGCCCGGAGCGCCGAGGAGGAGCGGCGTCGGGAAGCGGAGAAGAAGGCGCGCGAAGCGCTGGCGAGCGCTGCCAAGCTCGCGACTGCGGCGCTGGCCTCGACGCGATCGCCCGCAGTTCTCTCGAGCCCGGCCGTAGCCTCGGAACCGGCGCCTCCGGCCGTCGAGCCCGCTCCGACGGCTCAGGAAACGAATCCGGAGCCGACGCCGGTCGCTCCCACCCCGGAGGTAGCGCCAGCGAAGATTCCCACGGTGCGAGAAGGCGATCTTGTCGCCGGCGGGCCCGGAGTCAAGGCTCCCGTTCTTGTCTCGTTCAAGAAACCGGAGTATCCTCCGATCGCTCGCCGGATGAAGGTGGAAGGGACGGTCGTCGTGGCCCTTCTCGTGGACGAGAACGGACGTGTGATCGATGCTCGTCTCCAGAGCGGAGTCAGCCAGAACGTCGGCATCAACGAAGCTGCGATGGCGGCTGCGCGCGCTGCCCAGTTTCAACCGGCGACGAAAGATGGCGTGCGAGTGAAGTTTTGGCACACACTGAGAATTCCGTTCAAGCTGTAAAGGAGATCGGATGTCGACCCTGAACGACCAGCAGCGCAAGTTCTACGAAAACACCCTGACCGTCACCAAGCAGGAGATCTCCGATCTCGATCGGGCGATCGAGGACGAGCTCGCGAAGGTCAAGGAGAAGCTCGCGCAGCTGCAGAACGCCAAGAAGGCGGCGCGGCAGATGTACGACGCGGCCTGCATGCGGCTAAGCGTTCCCAACGACCTCGAAGCCGAGGAAGAGGGCTCCGCCGAGATCTGATCTCGGAGTCCGGAGCTGCGACTTCGGGCTCGAACGGAACCCCAAAGGTGCCGCTCGCTCTAGGGTGAGCGGGGGCGACTTCCGTTCGAGAAGCTACCTCCGGGCGGTTCGGTTTCCACGATGGCCTGGTTCAAGAAGGACAAACAGCCGAAAGCGGTGCGCGACGACCGTGCGCGGTCGGTCGTACCCGAAGGGCTGTGGACGCGCTGCGACGGCTGCCGCGAGATCGTCTATACCAAGGAGCTCGAGAAGAACCTCCGCATCTGCCCGAAATGCGGGTTTCATTTCCGGCTCGACGTCCAGACGCGACTGCTGCTTCTCCTGGACGAGCCCGAACCGCGCGAGCTCTTCGCCGAGATTCGCCCGGCGGACCCGCTCGGCTTCGTCGATTCGAAGCGCTACGTCGATCGCCTTGATGCCTACCAGCGGAGGCTCGGCGTGGCCGATGCCGTGGTCGTCGTCGCCGGACACCTCGAAGCGATTCCGGTCGTCGTCGCCGCCATGGACTACCGCTTCATGGGCGGATCGATGGGCTCGGTGGTTGGCGAGAAGATCGCGCGGGCGGTCGAGTACTCCACCCGCGAGCGACGCGCCCTACTCGTCGTCTCCGCCTCCGGCGGCGCGCGCATGCAGGAGGGGATCTTGTCGCTGATGCAGATGGCCAAGATCTCGGCGGCGCTCGGCCGTTTGCGCGCGGCGCGCGTGCCCTACCTGTCGATCCTCACCGATCCGACCACCGGCGGCGTCACCGCCAGCTTCGCCATGCTGGGCGATCTCAACATCGCCGAGCCAGGTGCTCTCATCGGCTTCGCGGGACCGCGAGTCATCGAGCAGACGATCCGCCAGAGCCTCCCGGAGGGGTTCCAGCGCGCCGAGTTTCTGCTCGAGCACGGCTTCCTCGACCTCGTCGTGCCGCGCCCCGATCTCAAAGCGACCGTCGCGCGCTGTCTGCGCCATCTCGGCTGAGGCCGCCGTGCGCCGGAGAGCGCCGGTCGAGATGCTCGCCGCGCTCGGCGCGGGCGCGATGCGCTTCGATCTGGCGCCCTTCCGCGCGCTGCTCGCAGCGCTCGAGCATCCCGAACGGAAGCTCGCCACCGTCCTCGTCGCGGGGACGAACGGCAAGGGATCAACCGCCGCCCTGCTCGACTCCGTCGCTCGCGCGGCGGGACTCCGCGTCGGGCTCGCCACTTCCCCGCACCTGGTCGCAGTCGAGGAGCGGATCTCTATCGATGGAACGGCCATCGGCGCCGACGAGCTGGCAGATCTTCTGGTGCGCGTGCTCGCCGCGGCAGAGACCGCCGGGGGCGGCGACCCGACCTACTTCGAGGCGACGATCGCGGCCTCGTTCCTCGCCTTCGCCGCCGCACGGGTCGATCTCGCGGTGGTCGAGGTCGGGCTCGGCGGGCGCCTCGATGCCACCAACGCAGCCGAGCCGATCCTCGCGGTCGTCACGCCGATCCAGCTCGATCATCGCGAGCTCCTCGGCTCGACCCTCGCCGAGATTGCGCGTGAGAAGGCGGGGATCTTCCGCCGCGCTGTCCCGGTGGTCGTGGCCGCCCAAGCGCCCGAGGCTCGCCACGAGCTCGCTCGGCAGGCGGCGCACCTCGACTGCTTCCTCTGCGACGCCTCTAGGGCGGTCGTCGTCGAGCGCGCCGCTTGGCTCGGCTTCGCTGGGCACGATGTGCGGCTGCGCTCGCCGCGGGCGAGCTACGACTTCCGCCTGCCGCTCGCCGGCGAGCATCAGATCGACAACGCCGCGACGGCGATCTGCTCGGCCGAGCTCTTGGCCGCCCGCTTTCCCGCCATCGATCGCAGCGCGATCGTGGCTGGCATCGCTCGAACGCGCTGGCCGGGGCGACTCGAAACGATCGCGCTTGCCGACGGTGCCACCACCGTCCTCCTCGACGCCGCCCACAATCCAGACGGCTGCGTCGCCCTCGCTCGCTTCCTCGACCGGCTCGGGCGACCGTTCGATCTCCTCTTTGGAGCTCTCGCCGACAAGGAGGTCGAGCGCATGCTGCCGCCGCTCGCCGCACGGGCGCGCCGCGTCACGCTCACCCGGCCTGGCTCGTCGCGCGCTCTCGCCCCCGAGCTCTTGGCGCGGCGGCTCGACGAACCGTCGCGCGTCGACGTGGTCGAAGATCCGGCACGTGCGCTCGAGGCGGCCCTCGCGGCGCGCCCCAGCCTCCTCGTCGTCTGCGGTTCGCTCTATCTGGTGGGAGCTCTACGCGACGGCCTGCGCCGACGCGGCGGAGCGCTCGACCTGCGGTGAGCGACGATTCCGGAGGTCGGCGCTACCGCTCGACGAGAGAAGCGGCGTTGCCGCCCAATCGCCGCGCCAAGAGCATCGCCACCTCGAGCGCCTGCTCGTAGTTGAGGCGCGGGTCGATCGTGCTGCGGTAGTCGCGCTCGAGATCCGCGGTGGAGATCCCACGGGCGCCGCCCGTGCACTCGGTAACGTTCTCGCCAGTGAGCTCGAAGTGAACGCCTCCCAGCTGGGTGCCGTGGGCGGCGTGGATCGCGAACGCCTGCTCGAGCTCGCCCAAGATGTCGTCGAAGCGCCGCGTCTTTCTCCCTCGAGCCGTCGTTTGCGTGTTGCCGTGCATCGGATCGCAACACCAGAGCACCGTCTTGCCGCTCCGCTGAACCAGCTGGAGGAGCGCCGGCAGATGCGCATCGATAGCTCCGACACCGAAGCGGTGGATGAGGGTGAGCCGGCCGGGCTCGTCGTCGGGATGGAGAAGCTCGAGCAGTCGCGCCAGCCGATCCGGGCTCGTCTCCGGTCCGACCTTGAGCCCGATCGGATTCGAGATGCCTCGGAAATACTCGACGTGCGCTCCTTCGGGATCGCTCGTCCGCAAGCCGATCCAGGGAAAGTGGGTGGTCAGGTCGTACCAGCCTTCGCGGTGAGGTACGCGTCGGGTTTGCGCCTGTTCGTAGGTCAGGAGTAGACCCTCGTGGCTGGTGAAGAAATCGACGCGGTTCATCTCGGCGACCGGTTGACCGGCGAGCGTCTCCATGAAGCGCAGCGATTCGCCGAGCGCCGAGACCATCTTCCGGTACTCCGCGGCGAGCGGCGAACGTTCGAGCCAATCCAGCTCCCAGTACTCGGGATGGTGGAGGTCGGCAAATCCGCCCTCGACTAGAGCGCGGACGAAGTTCAGGGTGAGCGCGGCGCGCTCGTAACCGCGCAAGAGCAGCTGCGGATCGGGCGTACGGCCCGAGAGGGAGCTACCGGCGCAATTGATCAGATCGCCCCGATAGCTCGGCAGCAGCTCGCCGTCGACCTCCTCGAAGTCGGCCGAGCGCGGCTTGGCGTACTGGCCGGCGAAGCGTCCGACGCGAATCACCGGCCGACGCGATCCGAAGACCAGGACGAGGCTCATCTGGAGCAAGATCTTGAGCTTGGCGGCGATCGCCGACGAGCTGCACTCTGCGAAGCTCTCGGCGCAATCTCCGCCTTGCAGGAGGAACGCCCGGCCAGCCCCGGCGTCGGCCAGTTGGCGCTTCAACGCCTCGATCTCCCACGAGGTGACGAGCGGCGGTAAGCGCTCGAGCTCGGCCGTCACGCGCGCGAGCTCCGCGGCGTCGGTGTAGCTCGGCTGCTGGAGAGCCGGCCGGCGGCGCCAAGAATCCGGCGACCAGTCGCGGGGCGAGCTCACTCGAGGTCAGCGTAGAGCGGGAAGCGGGCGCAGAGCGAGTGCACCTTTTCGCGGACCGCCGCCAGCGTCTCGGCGTCGTCGGGCGCCGCCAGAGCCCGCGCGATCATCTCGGCAATCGCCTCCATCTCGACCTCGCCCATGCCGCGCGTCGTCACCGCAGCTGTGCCGATGCGAATTCCCGAAGCGACGAGCGGCGGATTCGGATCGTGCGGAATGGCGTTCTTGTTGACGGTGATGCCGGCCCGATCCAGAGCCGACTCGGCTACTTTACCGGTCAGCCCCCGGCTCGCCACGTCGGCGAGGAAGAGGTGGTTGTCGGTGCCGCCCGAGACGATCCGAAAGCCGTGGCCGGCGAGCGCCGTCGCGAGCCGCGCCGTGTTGGTGACGACCTGCCCCTGGTAGGCGCGGAACTCCGCCGTCGCGGCCTCGCCGAACGCCACCGCCTTGGCGGCGATGATGTGCAGGAGCGGTCCGCCCTGGATGCCGGGGAAGACGGCGCGGTCGATCTCCTTGGCGAACTGGCTGGTCGAGAAGATGATTCCGCCGCGCGGCCCGCGCAGCGTCTTGTGCGTGGTCGAGGTGACGAAGTGGCAGTGCGGGAGCGGCGACGGATGGAGCCCGCTCGCGACCAGTCCGGCGATGTGCGCCATGTCGGCCAGGAGCAGCGAACCGGCCTCGTCGGCGATGGCCCGGAAGCGCGCGAAATCGATGATGCGGCTGTAAGCCGAGGCGCCACAGACGATCAGCTTCGGGCGCTGCTCGAGCGCCAGGCGCCGCACTTCGTCGTAGTCGATCCGTTCACTCTCGCGGTCGACACCGTACGCCACGACGTTGAAGTCGCGGCCGGAATAGGAGAGCCGGTGGCCGTGCGTGAGGTGCCCACCGCTGGAGAGGTCCATGCCCAGGAGCTTGTCGCCGGGCTTCAGCACGGCAAAGTAGACCGCCATGTTGGCCGAGGTGCCCGAATGCGGCTGGACGTTGACGTGCTCGCCGCCGAAGAGAGCGAGCGCGCGCTCGATCGCCAGCCGCTCGACGCGATCGACAACCTCGCAGCCGCCGTAGTAGCGCCGGCCCGGATAGCCCTCGGCATACTTGTTGGTCAGCACACTGCCGGCGGCCTCGAGCACCGCCGGGCTGGCAAAGTTCTCGGAGGCGATCAGCTCGAGGCCGTCGGCCTGGCGAGAGCGCTCCGCCCGGAGAAGCTCGGCGAGCACCGGATCCGAGGACGCTAGATGGCGGCTCATTGCGCCTCGGCGTCGCCCGTCGAGTCGAGCTTGGCCACCCGATCGACGTGTCGTCCGCCCTCGAACGGCGTCTCGAGAAAAATCTGGACGAGGCGAAGGGCGAGCGCCGGAGCCACCAGCCGCGCACCCAGCGCCAGCACGTTGACGTCGTTGTGCCCCCGCGCCAGCTCGGCGGTGGCGAGGTCGCTGGTCGCGACGGCGCGCACTCCACGGTGCCGATTGGCCGCGATCGCCATGCCGACCCCGGTCCCGCAGACCAGCAGGCCGCGCTCGGCTCGACCCGCGGCCACCGCCCCCGCGACCCGCATCGCCCAGTCGGGATAGTCGGTCGACGCCCGATCGGCGGTCCCTAGGTCGGTCACTTCGTGGCCTGCTGCGGCGAGCCTCCCCTTCAGCTCTTCCTTGAGGTCGAAGCCGGCGTGATCGGCGCCGAGAGCGATCCGCATCGCAACGAGAGGCGAACGGGGGCGCCCGCTACGACTCGGGCTCGGCCGGCGGCGGCGGCACTGCGGCCGGTCTCTCTTCTTTTTTCGGCGGCTTCTTGGCCGCGGGTCGCCGGGTCGGCTTCTTTTCGCCGTCGCTCGGTTCACTGCGTTTGGTCGCCGTGCGGCGAGCGGCGGGCTTTTTCTCCTCCGTACTCGCCTCGGCCACCGGCGGCTTGGCGCGTTTCGACGCCTCGGCTCGCTCGGTGCGCCGCTTCGCCACCTCGGCGCGGGTGCGATCCTTCAGCCGCTCCAGCCGGCGCTTGCGGCGGCGACGTAGTTCCCGATCCTTCTCCCGCATCGATCGCTTCTCCCGACGCCACGACCCGAGCCCGATCGGTCTCGAAGCCGGCGCATGTAGATTCGACTCAGTCTAGCAGCAGCCGCTCTGTTAGGCTCGTACGCTACATTCCAAGTGCTTCGGCCATCGATGTTGCCACGCCCAACCATGGTCTGCCTCGTCGGCCTTGCGGCGCTGGTCGGTGCGAACGGCTGTACCAAGGCCCCTGAATCGGCGCTTCCGAGGTTGAACGTGCTCATCCTCGTGCTCGATGCCGTGCGCGCCGACCGGCTCGGTTTCGCAGGCTATGACAAGCCGACCTCTCCGAATCTCGACGCACTGGCTCGCGAGGGAGTCTTCTTCGAGAACGCTTTCGCTTCCGCCACCTGGACCAAGCCGTCGATCGCGACGCTCTTCACCTCGCGGCATCCTTCCGAACACGGCCTGCTCGATCTCGACTCGCAAAGCGAGACCAAGACCTCGGCAACGCTCGATCCGAAGTTCCCCGTCGTCGCAGAGTCGTTCCAACGCGCCGGGTGGGCAACGGGCGCGGTCCTCAATCAGCCTCATGTCACCGCAGCGAATGGCTTCGCACGCGGCTTCGGTCGGTTTCGTCAACCGCGCCTTTTCGGTGCTCCGGGCCTGAATCGAGAGCTGGAGCAGTTCCTCGTCGACGTCGGAACGAAGCCGTTCTTCGCCTACGTTCACTACCTCGACGCCCATTGGCCGTACGAGCCGGTTCCGCGCTGGCTGCGTCCCGCGCTCGGCAATGGTCACTTCGCCGTGCCCCCGCCGCACGGCAAGACTGCGGTTGAGGTCTGGAAGGAGCGTCAGCTCGACCCGAGCGACCTCGAGGCGCTGTCGAGTCGCTACGACGCCGGGATCCGACTGCTCGACCTACGCCTCGGCGAGCTGATCGAACTCCTTCGACGGCGCGGGGTCTGGAACGAGACCCTGCTCGTCGTGACCGCCGACCATGGCGAGGGGTTTCTCGAGCACGGCGAGATCAAGCACGGCTTCGCTCCCTACGTCGAAGTCACTCGGGTGCCGCTTCTGGTGTGCGCGCCGGCTCGCTTCGGCTTCGCCGCGGGCGCTCGTGAATCCGCGGTGGGTGGCGTCGACCTGACGCCGACTCTGCTCGACCTGGCCGGCCTTCCCCCGCTTCCCGATGCCCGCGGAAACTCTTTGCGCTCGATCCTCGCCGGAAACGAGGAGCCGAGTCGTCTCGCCCTGACGCAGACCGAGCTCGGCTGGGCGCTCCGCGACTCACAGTTCAGCTATCTGGCGCACAACGACGGTCGCACCGAATCGTTCGACCGCGCTGCGGATCCGAAGGAGGCCGCGCCGTTGACGAGCGGCGCCTGCCACGGTTCGTGCGCGGCTCTCGCTTCGCATCTGCGGCGGCTTCGCCCTCTCCTCGAAACCGCTGCCCTGAGCGGCGAGCGGCGCCCGCTCTCCCCCGAGGATGTAGAGGAGCTGCGGGCACTGGGATATCTCTGAGTCGAGGCGACCCAACGATTCACAGTGGGATATTGCCGTGTTTCTTCGCCGGCAGGCTCTGGCGCTTGCCGGCAAGCTGGCGCAACCCCCGGATCAGCGTCGGCCGCGTCCGGCGCGGCTCGATCACGGCGTCGATGTAACCGCGTTCGGCGGCGATCCACGGATTCGAGAAGCGGTCGCGATACTCGGCGATCTTCTCGGCGCGCAGCTCGGCCGCGCCCTCGCCGGCGCGCTCGAGCTCGCGCCGGTAGAGGATGCTGACCGCGCCGGCAGGACCCATGACCGCGATCTCGGCGCTCGGATAGGCGAGGTTCAAGTCGGTACGCAAATGCTTGGAGGCCATCACGCAGTAAGCCCCGCCGTAGGCCTTGCGAGCGATCACGGTGAGCTTCGGCACCGTCGCCTCGGCGAACGCGTAGAGCAGCTTGGCGCCGTGCTTGATGATGCCGCCGTACTCCTGCTGGGTGCCGGGCAGGAAGCCGGGGACGTCTTCGAAGGTGACCAGCGGAATGTTGAACGCGTCGCAGAAGCGCACGAAACGCGCCGCTTTGAGCGAGGCGTCGATGTCGAGCACGCCGGCCAGGTAAAGCGGCTGATTGGCGACGATTCCGACCGATCGATTTCCGAGCCGAGCGAAACCGATGACGATGTTTTTCGCGAACTCGGCGTGCACTTCGAAGAAGCGGCCGTCGTCGACCACTCCCATCACCAGCTTCTTGACGTCATACGGCTTCTCGGGATCCTCCGGGATCAGCCGGTCGAGCGCCGCATCCTCGCGATCGGGATCGTCGTCGGAGCTGCCCTGAGGCGGCTCGTCCAGATTGTTCGACGGCAGGTAGGAGAGCAGCTCGCGAATCCCCGCCAGGCAGGCGGCGTCGTTGGCGAAGGCGAAATGGGCGACGCCGCTCCGCGTGGCGTGAGTGTGCGCGCCGCCGAGATCCTCCTTGGTGACCTCCTCGTGGGTCACCGTCTTGATGACGTCGGGACCGGTGACGAAGAGATAGCTCGTCGCTTCGACCATCAGCACGAAGTCGGTGATCGCCGGCGAGTAGACCGCGCCGCCGGCGCACGGGCCGAGGATCGCCGAGATCTGCGGCACGACGCCCGAAGCGAGCGTATTGCGCAGGAAGATGTCGGCGTAGCCGGCGAGCGAGACGACTCCTTCCTGGATACGCGCCCCGCCCGAGTCGTTGAGCCCCACGATCGGCGCGCCGTTCTCGATCGCCAGATCCATCACCTTGCAGATCTTCTCGGCGTTGGTTTCGGAGAGCGAGCCGCCGAAGACAGTGAAGTCCTGCGCGAAGAGGTAGATCAGCCGGCCGCTGATGGTGCCGTGCCCGCAGACGACGCCGTCGCCCGGAATCAGCTGCTCGGCCATGCCGAAATCGCGGCAGCGGTGGGTGACGAGAGCGTCGATCTCGACGAACGAGCCGGCGTCGAGCAGGAGCTCGACCCGCTCGCGGGCGGTCAGCTTGCCGTCGCGGTGCTGTCGCTCGGTGCGCTCCGGCCCGCCGCCGACGCGCGCCGCCTCGACTCTCGCCAAAAGCTCCGCTCGACGATCCGAGCTCATCTCGCCGCCCCCATTTCAGCCAGCCTATCCGTTCGTCGCCGAGCCCTTTTCGAGCACCGCCCCGGCCGCGAGCGGCAGCAGCAGCTCGAAGCTCGAGCCCGAGCCGAGACGGCTCTCGACGCGCACCTGCCCTCCGTACTGGCGTACCAGCCCGTAGACTGTCGCCAGCCCGAGCCCGCTGCCGCGCCCCTGCGGCTTGGTGGTGTAGAACGGCTCGAAGAGGCGGCGCAGCTCCTCGGCACTCATGCCGATTCCGGAGTCGCGCACCGCGAGGAGCGCGTAGTCGCCCGCCTCGAGCTCCTCGCCGCGAACCTGTTCGTTGGTCGCGAAGCGCAGGCGCTCGGTCGCCAGTTCGAGCCGCCCGCCGTCGGGCATGGCGTCCTTGGCGTTGGCCACCAGGTTGCGCACGATCCGCTCGAGGTGCCGCGGATCGATCTCGATCCAGAGGGGCTCCACGGCCCAGCGAGTCCTGGTGTCGATCGTCGGACCGAGCCCCTCCGCGAGCTCCGGCACGTGCGCGGTCAGGAACTGGTGCAGCTCGACCCGGTGCCGCTGACCCATTCCGCGCCGGCCCACCGCGAGCAGATCCGCGGTGAGATCGGCTGCTCGCCGCGAGGCGCCGAGAATCGTCTCGAGGTCACTCTTGGTGCGGGGTGAATCGCTGCGCGCCAGAAGAAGGTCGGCGCGACCGATGACCACGGTCAACAGGTTGTTGAAGTCGTGCGCCACCCCCGCCGCGAGTCGGCCGATCGCCTCGAGCTTCGAGGCGGCCGCGAGCCGCCGCCGGGTCTCCCGCATCTCGGCGCGCAAGTCGGCTTGGTGGCGATCGATCAGCAGCTGGTGCAGTGCGGCGAGGATGCCCAGGATCGTCGCCAAGAGGAGGGCGAAGAGACGCTGGGTGAAAGCCACGTGGGGCGCCACCCAGTCGGAGAGTTCGGCGACGAGGTGGATCGCCGGCACCAGCGCGGCGTAGACGAAGGCCGGCGCGAAGCGCGCCGCCGAAGGTTCGATCTCGGCTGGCTCGTCGACCTGTTCGCCCAGTGATTCATCGCTCGGAGCCCGTACCGCCGCGGCAGCGAACGGATGCGCGGCAAACCAGAGGACATCGGTCCAAGGCTGCGCGCCGAGGTCCCAGTCGAAGAGGAGCGCGCCCAGAAAGAGCGCATCCGAGAGAACGAAGCAGCCGGCGGCAGCGCAAAAGAGCTGCCATCGCCAGCGCTCCCGAGGGCCGGCCGCGCGCCGCAGGCGGGCCACGAAGAGGACGATCAGAAAGAAGTCGAGGGTGACGTAGAGGACAGCCGATGGAACCACGCTCTCGATGCGACCGGGATCGAATCGCAGCGGCAGCAGAACCAGATAGAGGAACAAGCCGACGACGAACAGGCCGGTTTCGAGCCAAGCGAGTCGGCGCAAGGGGCGAGCTGTCCGCCGCTCCGCGGCGCGTAGCTCTCCGAACGCCGCCGAGCCGAGGAGCACGTAGAAGACGAGAAAGAGGCCGTCCTGGAGCAGCAAAAGCGCGACCGAGGCGCTGCCGACGAACAACCATTCGGAGAGCTCTTCACCGGCCCACACCAGGAAGGCGGCCGCGACCGCGATCCGTATCCGTCGTTCCTCCGAATTGTTCAGGCCTCCGAGGTCGGTCAGGCAGGCGAAGGCGACGAGCAGCCCGAGGAGAGTGAAGACCAGATTGTCACGGTAGTCCGTCGAGAGCGTGCCGCCCCAGAGATAGACGACGTACGGCAGCTGGACCGCCAGCCAACCGAAGGCGAACAGGCGGAGGACGCGATCGGAGTCGTTCAGGTCGGTTCGCCCAGGAAGCGCGCGAGCAGAAGATGAAAGCGGTGCACGCCGCTCTCCCGGGTGGGAGAGTAGCGGCCGCGGCGGTAGAGCCGAGCGCTGACGCCTCGCTGCACGCCCTCCACCACCGCTTCGTCTTCGCGCTCGACGCGGTCGATGGCGTTGCCCGCCGACGGCTCGATCTTCGCTTCGTCCCAAACGAAGGTGAGAAACGAAATCTTGGTGCGGTCGGGCGCCAACGGATGGACCACGTTGAGTGAGATCCCCCAGGGATAGATGCTGAACATCGTATTCGGAAAGAGCCAGAACCAGAAGGCGGCGATTCGCTGCCCGGAGTCGGGATGACCGTCCGGCAGGTCGAAGACCTCCTGGCCGGAGGCGGCGACGCCGACCTGGAGCGTCGAGTAGTCGAAGAGCTCGGTCCTGTAGCTGCCGTAGTCGAGCGCCGCAGAGAGCCCGGCGTGGACGTACGGCACGTGGAACCCCTCCAGGAAGTTGTCGCAGTAGAGCGCCCAGTTGGCGTGCACCAGGTAATCGCGCGAGCGGCTGCTGTCGAAATGAGCACTCGCGATCGGCAGGAAGCCGCAACGCCGCTCCATCTCGGCGGTGAGCTCTTCGAGCGCGAACGCCGGCGCCAGCGCAGCGAAGAGGAAGCGCTGCCAGCGGCCGAGCTCGAGCCGCGGGAGATCGTCGCGCTCGGAGGGAAAGCCCTCGACGCCCTCGAACTCCGGCATCGAGAGGAACTTGCCGTCGAGCGCGAAGCGCCGCCCGTGGTAGCGACAGCGCAGGACGCTCTCCACCCCCGGCCCCTCGCAGACCAGCGTGCCGCGGTGCGTACAGACGTTCGAGAGGCAGTGCAACCTGTCGTCGCGGTCGCGCGTCAGCAGAATCGGCTCTTCCAAGATGCCGTCACACAGGCGCGTCGGCACCACCTGTCCCGGGACTTTGAGCTGGTCACCGTCGCCGACATAGTGCCAACTCTTGGCGAAGATCCGCTCGCGCGCCAGGCGATGAAACTCGGGGTCGGAGTAGACAGCACCGGGGAGAGTCTCCGCGCGGCGGATGTCGGGATCGATCGCGAACGGAAGCAGGCTCATCCGCGAAGACTAACGCCGACGCGGGTCACAACCCGCTCCGCGAACGCATAGAGTTCCGACCGCACGGAGCGATTCGGATTGAACCGCCTGCTGGCCATCCTCGCGCTTCCGGTCGCCCTCGCCGTCGGTAGCCTGCTTCTCGTCGTGCTGCGCTCGCGCGCGCTCACCCGGGCGCTGCCACCCGGAATCGACGCCGACTTGCCGCTCGCGCCGGGCGAGATCCTGCGTCTTCGCCGCTGGGAGAGAAGAGTTCGCTGGGTGCTGCTCGCTGTCGTTTCGCTCTGGTTCGTTCTCGCCGGGACGTGGGCCGTGAACGGCACGTTGCCGCTGGGCGAGCCGCGCTCGGCGCTCGCGCTCCTCGGGACGCTCTGTTTCGTCGGCGCAGCGATCCAGTTCTCGCAGCGCTGCCCCCGCTGCGGCTACAACCTCGGCTTCCAGTCGCGGCTCCTCCTCCCCGACTCCTGCGAGCGCTGCGGCGGACGCTACCGCTGAGCCGGCCGTGGTGTGCGTCGGAGGCGAGGTTGTGACGATTCGGATCGACTGGAATTACCCAGATCGGTGGACACTTTGCGGCTTGGGTTCACGGTCGGAAAACCACCAAACGACTTCCTTCTGTGCCTTGCCTCGCAAGTTGAAGCCCGCTCGCCGAGTTTGGTATCCTGCGCTCGCTGCGCATCGACTCTTGGCGACGAAGTCCGGTTCCGTAATTCCAGCTGCGATCACGAGTTGCGAGATCGTCGGACGTGTCTGAGCGAAACGATCGTTCCGGCGTCGAGGCACCTGGGGTGCGAATGGGGTCGAGCGGGCTGGATCTCGCGATCGTCGTGGGTGGCTTCGCGGCGATCGGTTGGTGGCTCGACCGGCGCTACGGCTGGAGCCCCTGGGGAACGCTGACCGGGGCGCTCTTGGGGATCGTGGGCGGGTTGACCAACTTCGTGCGCGCGGCGCGGATGGTGACGCGCGACGGCCGCCGGAGCGGAGACGGAGGAGGGGAATGAGCGCTGGGCCGGTGGCGGCATTTCTGACCGGTGCAGCGGCGAGCGGAGCAGCCGTTCTGGCGGGATTCGCCTATCTCGCTAAGGCCGAGCGCGTTGCGGGTCTCTTTCCACCTCCAACGCTCCTCAAGGCTACGGCGCTGCGCTTCGGCTTGACCCTCGCCGGCGCGCTCGGCCTAGCGTTCGGGTGGCGCCGCCAAGCGGCGCCCGCACTCGCCGGCCTGGTGGCGACGTACCTGGCGCTCTTGGCGGTCGAGACGCGCTGGGCAGTGAAGAGGCGGGGCGCCGCGGGCGCCGACGACAGGGGGGAGGGGTAGCGCTTGGCCGGGGAGAGTCCGCTCAGTCACGTCGTGCAGCACCCGCTGGTCGAGGCGAACCTCGATCTCGGCTTCCTCACGCCCCGCGGCACGGTGACCCTGCTCTCCGACCAGATCACCGCGCTCCTGGCCGGCGGGCTGCTGCTGACCATCCTTCTTCCCGTCCTCATCCGTCGCCGCGCCGGCTCGGACCCGATCGGCCGCCTGGTGCCCTCCGGTTTCGCCAACTTCATCGAGACGGTCTGCGAGTACCTGCGCAAGAGCTCCTACGGTCCGGTTCTGGGAGTGCACACCGACCGGTTCATCAAGTATCTCTGGAGCCTCTTCTTCTTCGTTTTGACGCTCAACCTGATCGGCCTCTTGCCAATCGCTACGCTCTCGTCTCTCGTCGGCCTCCACCTCGGTGGCACCGCGACTGGCAACATCTGGTTGACGGCCACTCTGGCGGTAATGACGCTCCTCCTAGTGGTGGCCAACGGCCTGCGCTTCGGCGGCATCCACTACATCAAGCACTTCTGCCCCGGACCGCTCTGGCTCGCGTTCGTGCTGATTCCGGTGGAGATCATCGGCGTCTTCGCCAAGGCGTTCGCCCTCGCCGTGCGACTGTTCGCCAACATGCTGGCCGGGCACGTGCTGATGGGCGTGCTGCTCGG
>CAZPYU010000196.1:0-4344 GCA_964590905.1 uncultured Thermoanaerobaculia bacterium | reverse complement strand
CCTCATCCGTGACTTCTTCCCGAAAGGCACGGACTTCACTACAATCCATCAAGCCACGGTCGCGAAGGTCGAACGCCAGCTCAACCGCAGGCCCAGAAAATCGCTCGGATTCAAAACGCCCAACGAGGTCTTTTACGCTCTCTCCAGACACCGCTAAACTTTATGCACTGGCGAGTTGAATCCGCGAATCTTAACACACCACAACCAGCCATAGAGGTGCGGCTCAATGAACTCGCACCACTCTATGCCGGCATCACCGCTTCCACCTTCGGCAACCTTACCGGCGACGCTTTGGAGATCATGGTCTTTCGTTGCCTCGATGACGCATCGAATGCCAACCCCCGTTACCCATACCAGGGCTATTTCCACCTCGACAAACCGAAGAACGAACACGGTCGCTTCCAAAAGGTCCAGCCTCCGAAGACTGTCAGTAGCCGCACGACCATCAAGGAAGCCGACTTTCTTCAATTCGGTTACGCCAAGGGCGCTCTATGCATCGAATGCAAGAATTATCGAGAATGGATTTACCCCGAACATGAAATCATCAAGGAACTCATCATTAAGGCCACCGACCTCGACCTAATCCCTGTGCTGATTGCGCGCCGACTACACTATACAACCCGAACCAACTTCTTTGAGCCCGCTGGAATCATCGCCCACGAATCCTATTTTCAATATTATCCCTCAGATAAGGCCGAACTGGCCGAACGCGTTCGGCACAAGCGGTCCCTAGGATTTACGGACGTCCTGGCTACTGAGGACCCTCACCCCCGAACCAGAAAATTCCTTTTGGAAACCCTTCCCAAGATCGTGCCACACATGGCTAAGCGATGGAATACGCACAAACACGATCTGCTTCGCTATGCAAACGGCGAAATTCATCTGTCCCAACTCTATACCGAGATCGGAAGCCCGGCTGGGGGCAAATGGCAAGACTGGGAAGCTGAACCGCCGGAGAACTATTAGCGCGCCGTTACATCAACGGCAGGCCGCCGGGCAGTTTGTGGCGGGCCATCATCACGCTCTCGGGCGAGAGTTCGTTCTCGTTGGCGAAATCGATGAGCAGCGGCTCCCAGGCCATCAGGTAATCGAGCACCGCGCCGAGAGAACTGGGATCGGTCATGTTTTGGCGCAATGCCCTTGGCGTCATGCCGGTCAAGTTCAGGAACCGCACCAGGCGATCGTCATCACTCGCCAGCCAGGCCAGGGCCTGGAGCGCCACGGTCGTTGGTTCGGGCGGGCTCGCGCGCAATGTCATGGGGCCATGCTAAACCCGTTGGCCCGGTTCGCAAAGCGCCAACTTTTAAAAAAATTAGCGGCCCATGAGCCGCGCCAAAGGTTCGACGAAAGTCGGGCCGTATGTCATTGAACTCTAGGACCCGCCAGCGTACACCAGCGGGGTCATCTCCTCGGAACCAACCGTCCGCGACGGCGGGTGTTACGGTGGAATTGGGGCAAAACGCTGGAATTGCTACCCAAATGGGTGACCTGCCGGATCGCTTGCCCGGCGGGCCGGCTTGGGCGTAGAGTTTCACGGATCATCGGCGTGGCGGCTAGAAATGTGGCGATCGCGGAGGTGTCGATGACCATTGCGAATATCCTGCACGGCAAGCCAAGGCGGCTCATCGCGCTCGCGCCGTCCGACACGTTGCAGCAAGCGACGGAATTGCTGGCGCGCGAGCGCATCGGCGCGATCCTGGTCATGGAGGGGGACCAGATGGTGGGCATCCTCTCCGAACGCGACATCGTGCGCGCCATCGCGGACAAGGGCGGCGATGTGCTCAAGCAGGGTGTCGCCGAATTCATGACCAAGGACGTGTTCTGCGCCAGCCCCGGCGACAGCATCGATCAGATGATGTCGGTAATGACCGAGCGGCGCTTCCGCCATCTGCCGGTCAGGGACGGCGGGCGCGTCATCGCCATGATCTCGATCGGTGACGTGGTCAAGCAGAAGGTCGAGGAGGCGGTGGCGGAGAGCGAATCCTTGCGCGAATACATCTCGCGCGGGTGAGCCAAGCGGCGGGATAGACGGGCGGGGCAAGGCCGGCTTGGGCAGCCGGGGCCCAAGTGGACATTCTAACTTGGGCCAATGGGGGATTTTCTAACTTTGCGTTGACAGGCTTGGCGCGGGCTTGATGGCGCGCGAGGCTTGCTGTATGGTCCCCACCGTTTCGGTAAAGGCCGACACACAAGCACCCGTAGCTCAGCTGGATAGAGCGTTGCCCTCCGAAGGCAAAGGTCGCACGTTCGAATCGTGTCGGGTGCGCCAATAAAATCAATAAGTTAGAGAAACATCCGGTTTCCAAAAAACCCATCAGGGACCCACCGGGGACCCACCAGGGTTGGTTTCGCGCCCTCTCCGACCCCCATCCTCCGCCCTCTCGCCTGCGCCGCCGACTGTCCCATGTCCAGGGCATGCTCGCCATCGGCGGCGCGCGGCACCACCGCAAACCTGGATTGCCTTCCGGGCCAGGCGTACACTTCCACCGTGATCGACGTTCCGTTCGGGGGGAAGCCATGCGACGCGCAATCATAGCTTTGCTGCTGGCGCTCGCATTGTCCTTGAGCCTTGGCCCACGCCCGGGCGCGGCGGACCAGTTTGAAGATGGTTTAGCCGCAGCCGAACGCGGAGACTTCGCGACAGCGTTGAAGCTCTGGCAACCACTGGCCGAGCAGGGCGATGCCAAGGCCCAGCACAACCTCGGGACCCTGTACGAAAACGGCCACGGCGTGCCGCAGGATTACGCGGCTGCGGTGAAGTGGTACCGCCTGGCCGCCGATCAGGGCCTTGCCCCAGCCCAGCACAACCTCGGGGGCATGTACGGGAATGGCCGAGGCGTGGCGCAGGATTTGGCCGAGGCGGTGAAATGGTATCGCAAGGCCGCCGACCAGGGCCTTGCCCCAGCCCAGCACAGCCTCGGGTTCATGTACAAGAGCGGCCAAGGCGTACCGCAGGATTTCGCCGAGGCGGTGAAATGGTATCGCAAGGCCGCCGACCAGGGCTTTGCCGGGGCCAAGCACAGCCTCGGGGTCATGTACGAGAAGGGCCGAGGCGTCCCGCAGGATTATGCCGAGGCCGTGAAGTGGTATCGCTTGGCCGCCGACCAGGGCCTTGCCCAGGCCCAGACCAACCTCGGGGTCATGTACTTCAACGGCCAAGGCGTGCCGCAGGATTACGTGCAGGCGCACATGTGGTTCAACTTGGCTGCGGCGGGCGACGTGAAAGCAATAGAAAACCGCGACATTGCTGCCACCCGAATGACGCCCCAGCAGATCGCCGAAGCCGAGAAGCTGGCAACGGATTGGAAGCCGAAGCCCTAGCCCCCACCGCAAACGTCAAGCGTTCTTGATTAGCGCGCGCAACACTCGCAGCGCCGCCCGGCTTTCCCGCCGCTCGGCAAGTGCGGCCTTGGTCCGCCGCCCATGCCGATAGTTCCCGTTGGCCCGGCCCTCGGGCGCGCCGCCTACTGTCCCATGTCCAGGGCATGCTCGCCATCGGCGGCGCATTGCTGGCTATCCTGAGCGTGGTGATTGGGGCCGCGCTGTTCAAGTGACCAGCGCCGGGTCTAACCTTCCGCCCATGCCCGACGACCTCGACATTTGGCGATCGGCCAATCTACTCATTCAGCAGCACGGCGACGATGCGGGCCTGGTCGCGGCCCAGCGCGCCGACGACTTGCTGGCCAGAGGCGCCCTTGAGAGCTCACGGACCCGGTTGCGGATCATGAAGGCGATCGAGGAATTGCAGGCTGCCAAGCCGCCCGCCGGAGCGAAGGCAAATTGACCATGAGCGAATTGCCGCCGATCCAAACCTGGGACCCCGCCACCGTGCGCGCCGTGGCCCTGGCCTATCGCCAGCGCCGCCAGCAAGGCGACATGGACTTGCCAGCTCGTGAGGCGGCACAGGATGTCTTCGACGCCATGCACCCGGACCTCGACACGATCGAGGCATCCCGCACCGTGGCGCAGATCATCGCGGCCGTGGCGCGCGACCATACCGCATGGTTTTGGAAGGGCGTGGGAGAGGGCCGGACTTGAGAGCTGCTCTGATCGCCCTGGCGCTGGTGTTCCTGGTGTCACCCGCCTGCGCCGAGACCATCGCCGGCCAGGCCTCGGTGATCGACGGCGACACGATCGAGATTCACGGCGAGCGCATCCGCATCCTGGACATTGACGTGTGAAATCGCTTGCAATAGTGACCCCCTGAGGGGCGGTTTTCGCGTCCAATCCTGACCCCCTCTAGCTGTGTGTCAGTGTCCCTTCCTTTGAGCTTTGAATGGCTGGGAAGGGTGTTGGGGGATGATTGGCGTGGACAAGATTGGCGAGATACGGCGCGCCTATTTC
>CAZPYU010000195.1:0-3054 GCA_964590905.1 uncultured Thermoanaerobaculia bacterium | reverse complement strand
GCTCGCGCCAGCCGGCCGAGAACGTCCAGCTCGTGGCGCAGGCTCTCCGCTTCGCGCTTCACTGCCGTCAAGGTTAGAGCGTTCGGAGGTCAGGGGCAAGCAGAGCGATCGCCGCCGTTTGCGCCTCGGGTCAGGCCGGCAGGCGCAGCACCAGGAGTGTCAGGTCGTCCTCGCGCGGTGAGTCGCCGGTGAACTCGCGGAGCTCCTGGAGCAACGCGTCGCGAATGACGCTCGCGCCGTTGCCCGCGACGCGCCGGAGCGTGCTCTCCACGCGCTCGAATCCCATCAGCTCGTCCGAACCGCTCCGCCGCGCCTCGACGAGGCCGTCGCTGCAGAGGAAGACGACATCGCCCGGCTCGAGCTTCGCCACCCGGGGCCGAACCTCGATCGTCGCGCGCACGCCGAGTGGATAGGCAACCGACTCCAGGCTCTCCACCCGACCGTCGTTGGTGACCCGATAGGGAAAGAGGTGCCCGGCGCTGGCGAACTCGATCTCCAGTCGCCGCGGGTCGATCAGGGCGTAACAGAGCGTCGCCAAGAGGCGCTTCTCAGCGCTCTGGAAGACAGTGCGATTGAGCGTTGCGAAGACCGCCTCGACCCCGGGATCGAAAGACACCTGCACGGCGAGGGCCGACTTCGCCATCGACATCACCAGGCCCGACGACACGCCGTGCCCCGCCACGTCGCCCACCGCGACCGCCAGCCGCCCGTCCTCGAGCGCCAGGACGTCGTAGAAGTCGCCGCCGACCTCGGTCGCCGGCAGGTACGTGTAGGCGAGCTCGACGCCGTTCAGCTGTGCTGGGAGCTGCGGCAAGATCGAGGACTGGATTCTGCGCGCCGTTTCGAGCTCGACTCGCAGTCGCTCGCGTTCGGCGATGCGGCGCACATGGGGCGGAATATCTTCGTAGAGATAGCGGATCTCCCGTTCGCTCGTCACGTAGCGGAGCGAGAGCGCCGCCGGGAAGAGATAGCAGACCAGCGCGATCGTTCCTTGCAGCTGCACCGCGCGGCCATCGGCGAGCGCGAGGGGCAGCGCGCTGAGCACGATGCCGGGCCCGGCCGTGGTCAGCAGGCTGGTGAGCAGGTCGTAGCGCAGGAAGGCCAGAACCGACACCAAGGCACAGCCGAACCAGATCGGCAGCGACTGCCAGAGCGGCAGGATCACTGTCGGTAGCGAGAAGAGCATCAAGCCGAAGAGTGCCGCGCCGAGCGCGCCCAAGGGCTTGCCGAACCGCCGCACCAGCGGCTCGACGCAGAAGAGGCGGCCGACAAGCTCCGCGTAGAGGGTGAAGATGGCGACGAAGAGGACCAGCGTCACGCCGGGAAACGCGCTCTGATGCCAGAACGGACCGAGGTGCGCCGACCAGAGCGGCGTTCCACCGACTCTCGGAATCACGGCCAGCACGGCCAGGATCGCCCCGGCGAGTCCGGCGCCCAGCGCGGTGCCCCGCAGCGCGGAGAGGGCGAAGGTGCGGCTCTTCCAGTCGCGCTGGAAGAGGGCGTCGAACGAGGCCAGCTTCCCGCTCCAACGCTCGCGGCAGAACGACTCACCGGTCGACCAGCCGAAGAAGGCGAGGAGCGCGAGCGGGAGGAAGAAGATCGCCACGAACTGCAGCGGCCAGACCCAGGAGACCTGGCGCCGAGAGAGGTTTCCCCAGTACTGCCCCTCCGTCTGAGCCGAAGCCATCGCCAACGTCAACACGATTCCGCAGGCCAGCACCACGCCGCCGATCTGGAGCCCTCGCCGCACCCCTATCTCCCCCGCGTGGTAGCGGCGCAGAAACGGGACACCCAGGACCGGCAAGAGCAGAAAGGTGGTGATGAACGAGAAGTTGCCGACCAGAGTCAGGCTCCGGGTGCGAGCCACCAGCTCACGCCAATCAGGGTCGTCTTTGAAGCTCCAATAGCCGGCCAGCTCGCTGCCCGCGAAGCCGACGGCGACGCCGTAGGGCAGCCGAGCCCCGAGGCGGCGCTCTTTTTCGACGAAGCGAAAGGTGAGGTCGGTGCGCTCTTGCAGCTCCTGGCGGCGCAGCTCCGGCTCCTCGAAACGTGACAGATCGAACCCCTGCTCGCGGAGAAACCCGATCGCCCGCGACCGCGCCTCCTCTTCGGCGATCGGCTGGCCTGGAGCGTCCTTCCTGAAGCCGCGCCGCAGAGAGGTCAACGTGCCGTCGAAGGCGACCCGCGCCTGATGCGTCCACTCGCCCGGGCGCGCCTCGGGCGGATAGACGGTGACCTCCCAGAGCAGCACTTCATCGGCGAGCCGGTTCGAGCGAGCCGCCTCGAGGTCGATCCGCCCGGCAGCCAGCTCGGCGAGGAGCCGCAGCTCAGCGGTGGGGTCGTCGTCCATGCGGGTGACGACGTAGCGTTCGGCGGGGAGCTCGCCGAGGTCGCCGAGGTGGGCGAGCGCCAGCCGCTCTGCCTCCCCTCGCGACAGCTTCCACGTCGTCGGAGCGAGCGGAAAGGCCACGGGATGGAACCAGACTGCGACGGCGATGCCGGCGGCCAACAGGCCGATCCAAGCGAGCGGCGGGACGATTCGACGCAAGAAGATGGGCTCCCCGACAACTGATACGGACCAGGCCTCGCCAGGTTCGCGAACGGTAGCACGGGGCTCGCCGCCGATCGCCCGTGTTAGCCTGCCGCGCGATGGATCCCGAGACGCTGGTCGCGGCGGCGCGAGAGGCCCGCCGCCAGGCCTACGCTCCGTTCAGCGGCTTCGCCGTCGGCGCTGCGCTCGCCGCCGAGGACGGACGCGTTTTCATCGGTTGCAACGTCGAGAACCGCTCGTTCGGCCTCTCGTTGTGCGCCGAACGGAGCGCTATCGCCGCCGCCGTCGTCGCCGGCGCCCGCCGGTTCGTAGCCGTCGCCGTGGTCACCGATGCGTCGCCCCCCGCGGCGCCGTGCGGTCTCTGCCGGGAAGCGCTGGCGGAGTTCTGCGCTGGAGAGCTGCCGATCTTCCTCGCCGGCATGAACGGTGCTCGTCGTGAAACGACGCTGGGCAGCCTCTTTCCCGAGCCGTTCGTCCCGCCGATCCAACGCCGTCAGTCGTAG
>CAZPYU010000194.1:0-5619 GCA_964590905.1 uncultured Thermoanaerobaculia bacterium | reverse complement strand
CGAGAGTGCCACCTCTCGAGCGGAAGCCGCGCGCGACGCCGCCGGGAGCGCCATCGAGAGGAGGCCGACGAGGACGGCGGCCCGACGAACGGTGAGCGGAGAGGGCACGGTGGCTCGACTCTAGCGCGACCCGAGCGGCGGGTCGCCGCCCCAGCGGCGCACCAGCTCGCCGCGCTCGGGCTCGGGCAAGAGCGCGCCTAGGACCGAACCGGCTAGCCGGCGCATCGGCGCAGTGTAGCCCGACGAAAGCGTAGCCTGCGGCCGCTCAGTTCACCGCGCCGGGGGCGGCGAGGGTGAAGGGATCGATACGCGCCGCGAAGCGGTCGCCGGTCGCCACGAGCTGCATCACGTAGTGACCCTCCATCGCACCGACGGAGGTCGGGAGCGGGCAGAAGCTGGTGTACTCGAACGACTCGCCTGGCGCCAGAATGGGTGTCTCGCCCACCACTCCGGGCCCCTCCACGCGCGTCTCCCGGCCGCGGTCGTCGGTGATGATCCAGAGCCGCGAGAGAAGTTGCGCGGTCTCCGCACCGACGTTCTCGATCAGCACTTTGTACGAGAAGAAGTAGTGGTTCGCCGCCGGCGCGCTCTGCGCCGGTTCGTAGGAGCTACGCGCCACGATCCGGATGCCGCGCGTCGTCGTGTCGCTCGAGATCTCGCCCATTGTGCCCACCCGCCGTGCGAAGAATAGCGCCGCCGAGCTTGCCAGGTGCTGCGAAGCAACGGCGAGCGGTAGGATCGGCCGCGCTCGGGACTCTCCGTGCGAAGCTGTCGCGAGAGCGTGCGCCCCTGAAGACACCGTCGTCATCACCTTGGAGCCGACGCCTCGGAGCGCTCCTCTCCGTTGCGCTGTGGACGCTCGGCGCGACCGCCCTCCTCGAGCTCATCTGGGTGGTCGGCTTCGGCTGGGCGGCGCGCAGCGGCCGGCTCGCCGGCTGGATGAATCGGCGTCCCGAGAAGGTGGCGATCGAGCTCGTCGCGGCCGATTCGTTCTGGCCCGGGTTGGTGGAGGTCGAGGGGCTCGTTGTGCGCGGGCAGACGCCGCGCATCGACTGGGAGGTCGAGCTCGAGCGCGGCCGTGGCCAGCTTGCCCTGCTTCCGCTCCTCGCCCGACGCGTCGTCTTTCGCGCCATCGAGGCGCAAGGGGTCACAGTCAAGACGCGCCGCCGGCGCGCCGAAGGCGAGCCCGCCGCCGAGCACGCTCCGGCGCTACGCCCGCTCCCCGCGCGGAGCGCGCCGCGCGAAGTCTCAGCGCGTGGCGAAGGCGCGAGCTCGCCGCGGCCGTCGCGCTGGTCGTTCGAGTTTCGCAATGTTCGGGTCGACGACGTGCGCGAGGTGGTGCTCGACGAGAGCGCCTTCTCTGGCCGTGCCAGCGGCCGCGGCGGCTTCGCGATTCGATCCGGCGACGGCGTCGCCCAGATCTTCCCGTCGGAGATCGAGCTCGACGGCGTCGAGCTCCGCTACCAGGGCGAGCCGCTCGGGCGCGCGCTCGGCGGTCGACTCGAGCTCGAGGTCGAGCCGTGGCGGTACCGCGAAGTGCGCGGGCGCGCCCTACTGCCGCATATTTCGGGACGGGCCGCGCTTGCCGGCACGCTCGACGACGGCGCGCTGACCGGCGAGCTCTTGCGCCGCGCCCCGTGGGTCGAGGTGAACGCGCAGCAGGTGCCGCTCGAGGCCGATCTGCGCCTGGAGCGCGGGCGGCTGCGCGACGGCAGCAAGCTGACCATCGCCGCTGCGCCGCGGCGGATCGGGCTTCTCGATTTCGCGATCGACGGCGTCTACGCCTTCGAGTTGACTGTCGCGGACGGCCTCTTCTCTGCTCCCGAGGTGCACTGGTCGGCGACCTTCGACGACTTTCGCGTCCGATTTGGCGCCGAACCCGAGCCGCTCCTGGTGGGAAGCGGCCTGGCACTCGTCGGCCGCTCGCGCGACGCCGACCTCTCCCGCCTCGCCGAGACGACCGAGCTATCGGTCGAGCTGGGGCGTGCTCGGCTGCCCGACCTGCGCCGTCTCGCCGCCTGGCTACCGCCGAGCTCCGAGCTCGAGCTGCTCGAGGGGAGCGGCGAGGTCGACGGCCGCGCCGCCGTCCGGCTCTCCGATCGCGCCCTCTCCGGCAAGATCGCGCTGCGCTTCGAGCCGGCACGGCTGCGTTGGGCGGATCTCGAGCTCGGCGGCCGAATCACCAGCGAGCTCGTGCTCGCCGGCGGCGACCTCGAGGCACGGCGGTTCGATGTCACCGGTACCCGGCTCGAGTTGAGCGACTTTACGGCGCCGAAGCTGGCGACGAAGACAACGGCCACGCCGATCGGCTGGTGGGCCGACGTCAGCCTCGGCGAGTCGGAGCTGGCCCTCGGCCCGCCAGTGTCCTTGGCGGGGGAGTTCAGCGCCCGGATGCGCGACACCGGGCCGCTAGTCGCCTTCCTCGAGCTTCGCCGCGACTTACCGAGCTGGGCGGAGCGCGCGCTGACCGTCGAGAAGGCGCGCGCCACCGGTCGTTTCCGCGCCCGCCCGGGTCTCTTCAACTTGGAGGAGCTGGCCACCGCCGCCTTCGGCGCCCAGCTGCGCGCCCGGCTCGACTTCGCCGGCGCCGAGCGGCGCGGCAAGCTCCTGGTCAGCTGGCGTCGGCTCGCGATCGGTGTCGGCCTCGTCGGCAACGAACGCAAGGTTCACCTCCGCGACGCCGAGGAGTGGTTCGCGGAGCGGTGAGCGCGCGCCGAGACGCACAGCACGCAGATAGAGCGGCCAGCGCACGGCGCGCACTGTTTTGCGATCGCCCCAGAGCGCTTCGAGCTCGGGGCGCACGAGCTCCACCGGATCCTCGCCGCGCGCCTCCTTGTAAGCCTGCGTTCCACTCCAGCTGGCGATGAAGTCGAGCGCCTGCGCGCAGCTCCACTCGGCGGAGACGCAGAAGTTCGGCGCGGCGATCGGTTCTCCCGGAAGTTGAAGCGTCGCGTACTTCTCGTCGACGAGTTGCGTCGCGGGCGCGAAGTACGGCTTGAGGATCTCCCAGTAAAGGCGCCCGAAGAGCTTGTCGAACGGCGGCTCGACGTCGCCCAAGTGGTAGGTCCAGGCGGCGAGCACGCCGCCCGGGCGGATCACGCGCTCCACCTCCGTCAAGAAGGCCGGCAAGTCGAACCAGTGCACGGCTGCGGCGACGGTGACGAGGTCGGCCGAATCGGCTTCGAGCCCCGATCGATCCGCGAGAGCGACCCGGTATTCGATCCGCGGGTGCGGCGTCGCGTGACGCAGCTGCTCGCCGCTCACATCGGTCGCCACGACGCGGTCGAAGCGCTCGGCCAAGCCGACCGCCGCTTGGCCGTTGCCGGTGGCGCAGTCCCACGCCAAGTCGCGGCGCTCGACGAGCGTAGCGAGCCAGGCGAAGAGCTCGGGCGGATAGCGCGGCCGGCCGCGCGCGTAACGCTCCGCCAGGGGTGAGAAGTCGGGAGCTCGGGGCGGGGTGGTCGTGCTCATCGGCTCGGTAGCCCGATGATATTGCCGAACTACACGCAGCGGCGCGGGCAGTTGGTACGCTTGCAGCGTTTGATCCAACCGAGGAGAGATCCGACTATGTTGAGTCCGTTCCACTTCGTCGCCGCTGTAGCCGTCGTCGCACTCTGCTCCCCGCCGCTCGCCGCGGCGGAAAAGAGCTCCAAGAAGCCGGCCGAGCCCGAGCCGCGGCTCTCGGCCGCGACCTTGAAAGGGCTCGAGCTGAGAAACCTCGGGCCGGCGCTGATGTCGGGCCGCATCGCCGACGTGGCGATCGACCCGCGCCACCCCAACACCTGGTACGTCGCTGTCGGCTCGGGCGGCGTCTGGAAGACAGTCAACGCCGGCACCACCTGGAAGCCGCTCTTCGACGAGCAGTCGTCGTACTCGATCGGCTGCATTGCGCTCGATCCGTCGAATCCGAACGTCGTCTGGGTCGGCACCGGCGAGAACGTCGGCGGCCGCCACGTCGGCTACGGCGACGGCGTATACCGTTCGATCGACGGCGGTGGAAAGTGGGAGAAGGTCGGCCTGGAGGGCTCGCAGCACATCTCGAAGATCGTCGTTCACCCCACGAGCCCGAACGTCGTCTGGGTCGCGGCCCAGGGACCGCTCTGGTCGTCCGGCGGCGAGCGCGGCCTCTTCAAATCGACCGACGGCGGCAAGAGCTGGAAGAAGGTGCTGAGCGGCGGAGAGTGGACCGGCGTCACCGATCTCGTGGTCGACCCGCGCGATCCGAATCTGCTCTACGCCGCCACCTGGCAGCATCAACGCAGCGTCGCCGTCTACATCGGCGGCGGACCCGAGTCGGGGGTCCACCGCTCGTCCGACGGCGGCGAAACTTGGACCAAGCTGAGCCAGGGCCTGCCCGAGGGGAATCTCGGCAAGATCGGCCTGGCGCTTTCGCCGCAGCGGCCAGACGTCATCTACGCCGCCATCGAGCTCGACCGCCGCACCGGCGGCGTCTGGCGCTCGGCCGACCGCGGTGCGTCGTGGGAGAAGCGCTCCGAAGCTGTCGCCGGCGCCACCGGGCCGCACTACTACCAGGAGCTCTACGCCACCCCGCACGCCTTCGACCGCATCTACCTCGTCGACAACCGAATGCAGGTCTCCGACGACGGCGGCAAGACGTTCCGTCGCGTCGAGGAGAAGCAGAAGCATTCGGACAACCATTCGATCTCGTTCCGCGCCGACGACCCGAACTACCTGCTGGTCGGCACCGACGGCGGCCTTTACGAGTCGTTCGACCTCGCCGCGACCTGGCGCTTCGTTGCCAATCTGCCGGTCACCCAGTTCTACAAGCTCGCCGTCGACGACGACGCGCCGTTCTACAACGTCTACGGCGGCACCCAGGACAACTCGACTCAGGGCGGCCCGGTGCGCACCGACACGGTAAGCGGCATCCGCAACTCCGACTGGTTCATCACTCTCTTTGCCGACGGCCATCAGCCGGCGACCGAGCCCGGCAACCCCGACATCGTCTACTCCGAGTGGCAGCAGGGGAACCTCGTCCGCTACGACCGCAAGACGGGCGAGATCGTCTACGTCCAGCCGCAAGGCGAGCCGAACGATCCGCCCGACCGTTTCAACTGGGACGCTCCGATCCTGGTCAGCCCGCACTCGCCGCGGCGGCTCTACTATGCCTCGCAGCGCGTCTGGCGCTCCGACGACCGCGGCGACAGTTGGAAGCCGATCTCGCAAGATCTGACCCGCAACCAAGACCGGCTGAAGCTGCCGCTGATGGGGAGGCAGTGGAGCTGGGACGCGACTTGGGATCTCGGCGCGATGTCGGAGTTCGGTACCGTCACCTCGCTCGCCGAGTCGCCGAAACAGGAGGGGCTGCTCTACGCGGGCACCGACGACGGCCTGCTCGCGGTGAGCGAAGACGGCGGCGCCAGCTGGCGGAGGGTCGAGGTGAGCTCGCTCCCCGACGTGCCGGCGGGTGCCTTCGTCAACGACGTCAAGGCCGATCTCTTCGACGCCGACACCGTCTACGTGGCGCTCGACAACCACAAGGCGGGCGACTTCGCGCCCTACCTGCTCGAGAGCAGCGATCGCGGCAAGAGTTGGCGCTCGATCGCCGGCGACTTGCCGGCGAAGCATCTCGTCTGGCGCTTGGTGCAGGATCACCTG
>CAZPYU010000193.1:0-2666 GCA_964590905.1 uncultured Thermoanaerobaculia bacterium | reverse complement strand
TACACCATGCACTCCCATGCGCAAGGCCACGTCGGCGATTTCGTCCTGACCCCCGCGCCCGATGGCTTCGTTTGGGAAATCCCTGCAGGGCCGATGACGATCCGTTACACAGCGGTCTTCAAGGAAGGCGCGTGGCAGGAGGTCGGCGACCGGATTATGCCCGGCAAGGAGCCGATCCGCTTCTTCGAGATGAATCTCAAGCGAGTGGGCGACACGAGCTGGCCGGCGGCCGGGGCGGTCGGTCCTAAGTGACAATGCTCTCGCGAGAGGCCTAACAACGGCATGCAGCGGGCGGCACTGCGCGCCGCCGCTGAACTGGAGCGTTAGGCAGCGCCCACGAACGTTCAGCCCTATGTCCCAAGGTTTACTGAGTGGAGAAAACATGCTTGACCACGATTCAACGCCGGCCGACCGTGCCGTCGCCCTTGCCACGCAATTCTTGGGTCGCGTTTGGGGGCCAGCGCATGAGCTCGATGCAATCGACGAGCTGATGACCGAAGACTACAAAATCTGGTCCGGCGGCAAACTGGTTGCTGGCCGGTCGGCATTCAAGGATTGGGTTCGGCAATTCCAAATTATTTACGGCAACGCGCATACCGAAATCCAAGAGACCTTCGCCAACTCGGCGGGCGACCGCGTAGTCTCGCGCTGGTTCAATACCGGGGTTAACAACGGCATGTTCGGCCTCGCGCCGGACGGTCGACCGGTATCGTTCACCGGCATCGCGATTTGGCGCGTTCAAGAAGGACGCCTTGCCGAATGTTGGGTTGAACGCGCCGCCCTCGAGAGTTACCAGAGTCTCACCCAATGACGCGAACCGCAGACTCGCGCAACTTCCCGGCGGCGGCTGAACGTGCACGTGGACGTCCGCACAAAGCGCTGTCTAACAACAGCATGCAGCAGACGGCGCTACGCACCGCCGCTGATGCCGATCGTTATGCCGCTCAACACACCGATCAAGATGACTGACCCCACTGCGGTACCCGGACTACGCTTCGGTCTCGTCCTTTGGGTAGCCGGCATCCTTGGCGTGGTCGTCATCACGGCCATGGTGCTACCGCAGCTGTTGGGGCAGATGACCCTCCCCGCACCCCTGTGGTTGATTTCACTCGCGAGTTTCGCGCAGAGCGCGCTCCTTCTCGCACTCGCCGTGTGGGCTGGCGTTGCGCTCGCGCCAGCGGTTGGCCTCCGCGCGCCGACGTTTGAGGCGGCTGTGACTGGTCGCCCCATTGGGCCCGCGCTCAGGTCGCAGCTTCTGCCCGGCCTCATCGCTGGCGTGCTGGGCGGGATGTTGCTGTTTGCCGTCGGCCGTTATGCACCCGCCGCCCTTGCGGAGGTGCAGCAGCGGTTCGCCGTTCCACTCGTTGCTCGTGTGCTCTACGGCGGTATCACCGAGGAACTCCTTCTCCGGTGGGGGCTCATGACCGCGCTAGTGTGGTTGGCGTGGCGGTTTCTGCAACATCGGCGGGGTGCCGTGCGGGCAGGTTTCGTCTGGTGCGGTATCGCAGTCAGCGCACTCATATTCGGTGCGGGTCACCTGCCGGCGGCGTCAGCGCTGGTCGGCACCCTGGATGCGAACATCGTGGCGTTCGTGATCGGCGTGAACACGGTGTTTGGGCTGCTCTTCGGGTATCTGTTTTGGCGGCGGGGCCTGGAGGCCGCGATGATCGCTCACGCCATGGCGCACCTGGTGAACTATTGGGCGACCCTACTCGGTGGATCCGCATGAGCGGCCTAACAACCGGTTGCAGCCGACGTTGCTTCGCTCCGCTTCGCAACGCGACTGAACCGGAGCGTTGGGCGTCTGAAAACAGTTAGGGTTCGTTTGCGAGAGGCAGAACGGTACACAAACATCTGGTATCCCTTTCAGGAGAGATGAACATGAAAACGCTGCTCAGGCTGGGTATGGCTCTGTCAGTCGTTTGTTTTGCGCCGCCGGTCTGGGCCGAAGAGGATGCCTCAGGCTGCAAGGATCATCCGCTGTTCAACCGCATGCCGGGGTATCGCATCAACAGCTGCGAGACCGAGCAGTTCGACTCGCGGGATTTTCCCGCCAGCGGCGCGCTCGACGCCGATAACAAGCCGGTCAAGGTTGAGACGGTTGAAGGCGTGCAGACCTATATCGTCTATGACATACCCGGCGAGGCCGAACACGCTAGCGGGCTGCAGATCCAGCGCAACTATCAAAACGCAGTCAGGGCTGCGGGCGGAGTAGTGATTGCGGAGTACGGGGCGGAGGACAGCGGCAAGCAGCTCAACGACGACACCTGGGGCGCCGGCGACCGCGCCACCGTGCTCAAGCTCAACAATGGCGGCAAGGAAATCTGGGCGCGGGTGCATCCCTATAACAGCGGCGGCGGTTATGCCCTGTATATCGGCGAGCGCGAGGCGATGCAGCAGGACATCGTCGTCGATGAATTGATCGAGAAGATCAACAAGGAAGGCTTCATCTCGCTTTACATCAACTTCGACACCGGCAAGGCCACCATCAAGCCGGACTCCTTCTCTCAACTGGATCAGGTGGTGGCGGCGCTGAGACAGGCACCTGAGCTGAAGCTGGAAGTCGGCGGCCACACAGACAACGTTGGTACCCCCGACTCCAACCAGACCCTGTCCGAAACTCGCGCGAAGTCGGTGATGAAGTATTTGACCGATACGGGCGTCGA
>CAZPYU010000192.1:0-3293 GCA_964590905.1 uncultured Thermoanaerobaculia bacterium | reverse complement strand
CCTCGAGCACCGCGGCACGGATCTTCATCTGGCGACTCCCTCCGACGGCATCAAGCACTGATTATGGAGTGCCGCTCGATGCCGGTCGTCAGCGCGGCCCGCTCGGCGGCGGGATGCCGAGATCGGCGCAGATCTTGCGCGCGAGCCGGAAAGCGACTTCACGATGACGCGGGACGCCCCTCGCGGGCGGGGAGCTCAGTCGCCGAGCACCTTCATTATGTCCTCGTCGTTCAGAACCGGACTGACGTTGAAGGTGACGAGGTCGGTCCACTCCTGCATCCACTTACCGACCGCCACGAGGTCGTCGCTCTCGGCCAGCAGGAAGCCGGTGAGGTCGCCCACGCAGTGCCATCGCCCCAACATCTCCACACCCGGACCGGGCATGCCGCCGGTCGTCTTGAAGCGAGTCTGGGTCTCTTCGCGAACCTCGGAACCGAACTCATACTCGATCATGAACAGCATGGAGCCTCCTTCACGTTGCGTGGGGTGTTCACTGCCAGCGGTGAGGCCCACCCTATAGCCACAGGCAACGTTGAAAAGGGGGTGAGCCGAACTCGCACGGCGGCCTCGGCAGCCGAGAGCGCGCGGCGCTCGATCGCCCGCTCGAAACGTGCGCGCGGCGAGCCCTCGGCGGTCATACGAGCGCATGCCCTCACGTCGGCTCGACGCAGCGCCGCTCCGCACTGTCATGATCGGATCACTGCGGAAGAGAGGGGGCGCGATGTCGGGGAGTTACAGCCTTGTCCTGGTCTGGGCTATTTGCGTCGTGGGAGGCTCTGCGCTCCTGCATGAGTTCGGTCACGCGTGGACTGCTCGAGCGGTGGGCTGGAAGGTCATCGGCCTGCGCTGGCACTGGTACGGGCTCGCCTTCGTCGCGGACCCGAACGGCAAGCCCGACCAGTTGTGGAAGGTGGCGCTCGGTGGTCTCTGGGCGACGGCGCTTCTCACGCTCGGCTTCCTCACCGGTACTGCCTTGTCCGGACCCGCGTCCGTCCTCTTCGAGCTCGGCTTCGCCGTCAACGCCGCACTACTGCTCACGAACCTCGTCCCGTTTCGCTGGCTCGACGGTGGGCAGGTGCTCGCAGGGATCAGGCAGGTCCGGTCGCGATAGGGCACGCCGAGTTCAGCGCGGCGCTCGAGCTCGCGCTCCTCGATCCGCAAGTAGTTCGCGAGGTCCGAGTCGTCTCCCCGAACCTCCTCGAGGAATCGCTCGGCCGCCCTACGCCCCCTCGCGTCCCGTACCGTTTCAACCAAGAAACCTGCCGTTTCCAGCGGGTTCTATGAGTGGGCGGTACTGGGCTCGAACCAGTGACCCCCAGCTTGTCGAGCTGGTGCTCTCCCAACTGAGCTAACCGCCCCGGGACGCCGATTGTAGCGACCGGTTCCAGCGAACACCGCCGGGCTCGCGCTCTACATGCTTGACGTCTATGCGGCGTCACACGTAACGTCGCCGTATGACTTGCCACGCGGTTTGCATCTCGCGGGCTCTCGGAGCCGGTGGTACCGAAGTCGGACAACGCGCCGCCGATCGTCTCGGCTTCTTGTATCTCGACGAGGAGATCATCGCGCGGGCGGCAGCGAAGGGCGGCATCACCCCTGGCGAAGTCGCCGACGAGGAGCGGAGAAAGTCTGCGCTGAGCCGCCTTCTACGGGAGATCGGCCGAGGTGCCGCTGCGGAGAGCTACGGGCTTGCGGGTGCCAGCGGGCTCGCTGTCGAAGAGGCGTCGCCCGACCTGATCCGCGGTCTGATCTCCGAAGCGATCGAGGAGACAGCCGGGCGTGGCGACGTGGTAATCGTCGCGCACGCTGCATCGTTCGCTCTCTCAGGACGAACCGGAGTGCTTCGCGTGCTCGTGACGGCTTCTCCGAAGACTCGCGCACAGCGACTTGCGGAGTTGAACGGGATCGAGCCGAAGGCGGCCGCGAAGTCGATCAAGGAGTCCGACGCGGCTCGCGCCGACTATCTCCGCCGCTTCTACAACGTCAGCGCGGAATTACCGACGCACTACGACCTCGTGATCAACACGGACGTCCTGGGCATCGAGCAGGCGGCGGAGCTCATCGCGCACGCTGCGGGCTGACGCAGAGCGCCCGCGTCAGAAGATCTCGGGGCACCAGGGCGCGCGGTCGGTCGCGAACATCGCATCCGCCCGTGCGAGCCCTCCGCGCCGCGTTTCCTCGACGAGCCCGGCACGGGCGAGCTGCGTGAACGAGAACCCTCCGAGGTAGGTCGCGCCGAGCGCGGTCACGTCCAGCCGCAAGTCTGCGGCACGGGTCGAGCGGCGCGCCACGCCGTTCGAGAGTGTCCAGGTGCCGGCGTTCCAGGGACCGAAGTCGTCTCGAACGTCGAACGTCACACGGCCGTTCGCGGCATACCCGCGCGCCGAGAGGGCAGCGCCCACGTCGACGAGGCGCACCCAGAGCCCGGTCTCGACCGTGAGATCGAGGCGATCCATCCGCCCGACCATGTGCATGAGCGGGTGGTCCACGGGGAGGAGCCAGGCCTGGATCTCGTCGACCCAGTCGATCCCGAACAGGAATCGCCAGATCTCCCGCATTCCCGTGACATCGGTCGCGATCGCTTCGATGACGCGGAGCCGACGCGTCCACTGACCTTGCTCCTCTCGCTCCACGAGCCGATAGATCGCATAGGCAGTCGAGCGCCCGTCGAGCTCGAAGAGGGCAAAGTTGAGCGGCCCGGCTCCCGGCGGTCGTCGATCCGGATCGTCTCGGAGACGCCGCAGCTCCCACCAGTCCCGCGACCGCGAGAGGAAGCCAGGGGTGGTCTTGCGCACCCGGTCGTAGATGCGCGGAAACGTGCGCTTCGCCTCGTCCTGGTCGACGAGCCGGATGGAGCCCGTGCGCGGTGGGGCGTCAGCCCGCATGGACGCCCACGTCCGAGGAAGGGTGACCTGTTGTCGCAGCGAGGCCAACCCGTAGCCATAGCGGCCGTAGATCGTCTCCTCCGACGCGAACAGGGCTGCGATCGGCTCTCCGCGCCCGCGGACGTCGTCGAGCTGCGCGCGCATCATGCGCGTCAGCAGGCCGCGCCTGCGGTGGGTAGGGAGCGTGCCGACCACCGTCACACCGGCGCAGGGAACCGCGACCGATTCCGGCACCGTCAGGTCAAAGGTGAAGGCACCGGCACCGGCGACTGCCTGGTCACCATCGAAGACCGCGTGCGTCCGCTCGGCGGGAAGTAGCCTCGCGAATCGCTCGACCTCCTCGGGCTTCGGGACCCAGCCGAAGTAGTGGCCGATCGCCCCCCACGCCTGGGCAAGCTCCTCGTGGGA
>CAZPYU010000191.1:0-10995 GCA_964590905.1 uncultured Thermoanaerobaculia bacterium | reverse complement strand
CCCAGCGAGGCCGAGCCCGTAGCCCTTGATCGTCTTGGCCAAGATGACCGTCGGCTGTCCCTTGGTCTCGATAGCGAGCTTGTAGGCCGCGTAGACCTTCTCGGGGTCGTGGCCACCGCGCCGCAAGTACGGCATCTTCTCTTCGGGCACGTCGGCGATCATCGCGGCGAGCTGCGGATACCTGCCGAAGAAATGCTCGCGGATGTAGGCGCCGCCCTCGACCGAATACTTCTGGTACTCGCCGTCGACGGTCTCGTTCATCACCCGCGCCAGCCAGCCCTCGCTGTCGCGTTCGAGGAGCGGGTCCCACGACGAGCCCCAGATCACCTTGATCACGTTCCAGCTGGCGCCGCGGAACGCCGCCTCGAGCTCCTGGATGATCTTGCCGTTGCCGCGCACCGGGCCGTCCAGGCGCTGCAAGTTGCAATTGACCACGAAGATCAGATTGTCGAGCCGCTCGCGCGAGGCGAGGGTGAGAGCGCCCAGCGTCTCGGGCTCGTCGCATTCGCCGTCACCGACGAAGGCCCAGACCTTGCGATCCGAGGGCGGCAGCAGGCCGCGGTGCTCGAGGTAGCGCAGGAAGCGTGCCTGATAGATCGCCGAGATCGGCCCCAGTCCCATCGAGACGGTCGGAAATTCCCAGAGCTCCGGCATCAGCCACGGGTGCGGATAGGACGACAGCCCGCCGCCCGGCAGGAGCTCGCGCCGGAAGTTCCCGAGTTGAGCCTCCGACAGCCGGCCTTCGAGAAAGGCGCGCGCGTAGATGCCCGGCGAGGCGTGCCCTTGGAAGTAGACGAGGTCGCCGCCGAAGCCGCTCTCGCCGCGGCCGCGGAAGAAGTGATGGAAGCCGACTTCGTAGAGCGTCGCCGCCGAGGCGTAAGTCGAGATGTGCCCGCCGATGCCGTCCTCGGCTCGGTTGGCGCGCACCACCATCGCCATCGCGTTCCAACGCACCAGGCTCTTGATGCGGCGCTCGAGGTCGCGGTCGCCCGGATAGGGCGGCTGTTCGTGGACCGGGATCGTGTTGACGTACGGGGTCGTCGGCGCCGGCAGCGGCACGGTGCGCCGGTAGGCGTGATCGAGCAAGCGTTGGAGAAGGAAGCGCGCTCGCTCCTCACCGCCGGTCGCGATGACGTCGTCGAGCGCTTCGAGCCACTCGCGGGTTTCCGGCCCGTCGCTGTCGAGTTGAGATTCCATCCGGTCTCCTCGCGTCTCCTAGGCTACCGAAAGGAGACGTCCGTCGCCCGAATCACGCTTCGGCGCGCGGCTCGGGCGCCGCCGATCCCGCTGCCGGGTCGGCGCTCGCGCCAGCCGCACCGCCTCGGCGACCGCCGCGGCGACGACCTCCGCGCCGGCGACGCTTGCCGCGACCTGCCGCCGTGGCGGTTCCAGCTTCGTCGCGGCTCTCGCCTTCGCCGCTCTCCGCACCCTCGGGCGCGAAGACGATCAGCTCCGCCGTCGCTTCGCCGAGAGCCGAGCTCGCCGCGACCGCTGCCTCGCCGTTCTTGCGATTGCGGCGACGGCCACCCCGACGACGTCGCTTGCGTCCCTCGCGATCGGCCTCTCCTTCCTTCTCCGCTTCGTTTGCAGTTGGAAGGGTCGCGGTCGCGGGCAGGATCTCGAACACCACCGGCGCCGCGGGCCTGATCGCGCTTCGCCGCGCCGCCAGCTCGAGGGGTCGCAACGGTGTTGCTTGCGCGGAGAGCGGGCGGTCGCGCCACTCGATCTGCTCTTCGGGGCCGAGGATCTGGTGTGCGGCGACGATCTCGATTTCGATCCCGTACTCTGCTTCGAGCCGCGCCATGTCGCGCCGCCGTCCGTTCGAGATCGCTTCGGCGAGCTCGGGATGCATCTCGATTCTCGCCTTGAGCAGCCGGCCGGTAGCGGCTCGCCCTTCGATCCGGCGCATCAGATTGAGCCCGATCGCCTCGATCGAGAGCAGCCGCCCGGTGCCCGAGCAGGTCGGACAGGGGCGCTGGGTGCGCGCCGTCAGCGCACTTTGGATCTTCTGCCGGTTGACTTCGAGCAGCCCGTTGGGCGAGATCCGGCCGACGGTCGAACGGGCGCGGTCAACCTTGAGGGCATCCTTCATCTCTTTTTCGACCAGGCGCCGGTTCTTGGGGCTGCGCAGATCGATGAAGTCGATGACCACCAGCCCACCCAGGTCGCGCAAGCGGAGCTGTCGCGCCGCCTCGTGCGCCGCCTCGAGGTTGGTGCGCAGCACCATCTCCTCGTGACTGCCGCCCCCGGCGCCGCCCGAGGCTCGCCCCGAGTTGACGTCGATTGCGGTCAGCGCTTCGGTCGCGTCGATGACGATCGCCCCGCCCGAGGGCAGCGCGATCGTGCGTCCGAAGATACGCTCGATCTGCGACTCGACGCCATACTTGGAGAAGATCGGAATCCGCTCCTCGTAGCGCACCAGCTCGGTCTTGGCGCGCGGCATGAACGCCTGCATGTATTCGTGCGCCTGCGAGAAGAAGAGCTCGTCGTCGACCAACACCTCGGCGACCGAGGCGTCGAGGTGGTCGCGCAGCGCGCGCAGGAGGAGATCCTGATCGCTGTAGAGGAGCTTCGCCCCCTCTCCCGTCGTCGCCTCCTGCTGCACCCGCTTCCAGACGCGCAAGAGCGCCGTCAGGTCGCGCTGCAGCTCGGTACGCGTCTGGTCGAGCGCGTTGGTGCGCACGATCACGCCGCAGCCGTCGGGCAGCTCGAGCTTGGCCGCCAGGTCGCGCAGCTCCGCCCGTGTCTCTTCGTCTTCGACCTTGCGCGACACGCCGCGCGTCGAGTCGAACGGCGTCAAGACCAGATAGCGCCCCGCGAAAGAGAGGTTGGTGGTGAGGATGGCGCCCTTCTGCCCCTCCGGATCGCGCTCGACCTGGACGACGATCGGCCGCCCCTTCTCGAGGACTTCGTCGATACGCGGGCGGCCCGAGCCCTTCGGCTCGCGATAGCGCGCCTCGGGGACGACATCTTGGAGGGTCAGAAAGCCGTTCTTGGGTGTGCCGTAGTCGACGAAGGCGGCGTCGAGGGCCGACTGGAGATTGGCGAGAATGCCGCGGTAGATATTGCCGCGGGTTAGTCCGGAGTCGGCGACTTCGACCTGATAGTTCTCGAGCGTTGCGTCGTCGAGAACCGCGATCCGGATCTCCTCGCGACTCTGCGCGTTGATCAGCATCCTTCGGGTCAAGGGCTTTCCTTTCGGAAGAGCCGGCGCGGAGCTCTCTCCGCAGCACGGCGGCGCACGACCGGCGAGAGTCGGAGCCGAAAGAGCGCGGGCATTCTAGCAGTCGGAACTGCTTTGGCTCTGTAAATATATGACAATAAATGACTTATAGCGTCCTAGCGCAGCCATTCGATGCGCCGGCTGCGGAACCAGGCGTCAAGCAGGCGGATCTCGCCGCCGACAACTTGCCAGGTCTGCGGCTCGTGAAAGTGGCCGAGGAGGAGTACGTCGTGCCCCGCCGCGAGCCGGCTCTCGCCGTAGCGCCGGATCGCCGCCTCGGGCACGCGGACCTTGTGCTTGAAGTTGGTCCCAGTCAGTCGCCGCTCCGTCGCCTGGACCCATCTCGCCACCGCGGCGGCCGGCAGATGTCGGATCACGGCGCGCACCGGCGCGCTCTTCGACAGCCAGCGCCAGGCGAGGTACTGCCGGTCGCGGTCGTTCAGGCCGTCGCCGTGCACCGCCAGATAGCGGAGACGCCCGACCGAGAACGCGAGCTCCATGCCCACCGAATCAAAGGCGTCCCGATACGGACCCTCGGAGAGAAAGAAGTCGCGGTTCCCCTCGATGTAGTCGACTCGCACGCGCCGTTTACGCAGCTCGGCCACGACTTCGAGGAGCGCCCGGATCGCCGGCGTTTCGAACTGGCGGAAGCCGACCCAGACCTGGAAGAGATCGCCCAAGAGGAGAAGGCGCTCCGCGCCTTGCTCGCCCACCGTCGAGAGCTGCTCGAGGAGCGGTCCGATCTCCCCGCCCGGACCTCCGATGTGCGCATCGGCGACAATCGCGACCGCCATCGTTCAAGCCTACCTGCTCGCGTGAGAGACTCTCCGCAACCCGTCGGGAGAGCTGTCGCCTTGCCGATCTCGCCCCTGCGCAGCTGGTTGCTCGCCGTTCTCTCCACCAGCTCACTGCTGGCGCAGGCGCCCGCTACGAGTCCACCGACTCCGGCGCCTCAGGCGCCGGAGTCGACCGAGATCTTCGTCGCCGACCTGGTGCGCTCCGGCGAAGGTTGGCAGGTGCTGCGACCGCGGAACGTCACCCGGAGGCCGGGCTATGACAACCAGCCCTGGTTCCTGCCCGACGGCCAGCGGATCCTCTACACATCGCAGCGCGAAGGCCAGACCGACGTCTACGAGCTCGACCTCGCGACCGGCAGTGAGCGGCAGGTGACCGCGACCCCCGAGAGCGAATACTCGCCGCAGCTCGCCCCCGACGGTGCCGCTATCGTTGTCGTGCGCGTCGAAGCCGACACCACGCAGCGGCTCTGGCGCTTTCCGCTCGCGGGCGGCGAGCCCACGGTGATCGCACCCGAGGTGAAGGGGGTCGGCTACCACGCGTGGATCGATCAGAACACGGTCGCAGTTTTCGTCCTCGGCGAGCCGATCACGTTGCAGATCGTCAACATTGCGAGCCGTTTGCCGAGGTTCAGCACCGAGAAGATCGGACGCTCGATTCATCGCATCCCAGGGACGCAGCGCGTGAGCTTCGTCGCCTCCGACGGCACCGCGCCGGCGATTTTCTATTACGAACCTGCGGCGCGCAACATGCAGAGGCTCGTTCCCGCTCCCGGCACTCCAGAAAACGACTACGCCTGGACCCCTGACGGCTATCTGCTCGCGGCGCGTGGCGCGAAGCTCTTTCGGCTGCTCCCGTCACCGGATGCCGACTGGACCGAGATCGCCGATCTCTCGGGCGAGGGGATCGGCACCATCACCCGCCTGGCCGTGAGCCCGTTCGGCGACAAGCTGGCCCTGGTCGTCGACCGCTGAATGCCCCGCGCGCGCGGCTGTCTGCCGGCTCGCTGGCTAGAGCGAGGACCGCGCCGCCCAGCGGTTCAGGAACTGCCGGGGAGTTTCGACTTCGACTCCGCCCCGTACCCGCGTCGGAAAGTGGCGCAGATTGCCGGTCACGAGGACCACCCGCACGGCCGACGCCACCGCCAGAAACGGTTCGTCGTCGCCATCCGGCAGGCGATGGGGCCACGGCAAGGCCACGATCTCCATCCCGAGACGCGCGATCGCTTCCAGAGCGGCTCGCACCGCTCGCTTCGACAGCCCGAGCTCCGGCCGTTCGAGAACTTCGCGATACTCGGCCAGGATCCGCCCATCGTACGCGATTGACAACTCCCCCGCCGTCACCAGATCGACGATCCAACCCGGCGCGCCAGCCGGCGACAGCAGGCCGGAGACCAAGACGTTGGTATCGAGAACGGCGCGAATCAAGCCTGAAGGCGGCGCCGGGCGCGTCGACTCTTGCCGACCAGCGCTGCGATCTTCGCCGACGACAGGCGATCGGCACCGCTCGTTCGAGCTTCGGTGCGTAGCACCGCAACGGCGCGCTGCGCTCGCACGCGTTCGGCGAGCGCCACCGCTTCGTCGACATCGTCACCGACGGCGAGGAGTAACGCGATCGGGCGCCCGTTGAGGGTGAGGAGTGCCTCTCCCGCCGCCCGCAGCGTCTCGCGCGCGGCTCGCGGGCGAGTCCGGAAATCGCGGATCGTGAGCGTCTTCATCGATCCCAGGATACTCCTTCCGGGTGACGATTGTCACCCATCCAGCGCCACTGCGAATCGAGTCAGACGGCGGGCCGTGCCGCGCCGGGCGTTCGCTTCGCCAGCGCCGCGATCATCGCTTCGGCGACGCGGCGGAACGCCGCGGAATGCGCTCCCTGCGGCTGCGCGACGACGATCGGCGTGCCGGCGTCGCCCCCCTCGGCGATCGCGGCGTCGAGCGGGATCGAGCCCAGAAAGGGGATATCGAGCTCACTCGCCGTGCGCGCGCCGCCGCCGGAGCGGAAGATCGCCGTCTCGTGGCCGCAACTGGGGCAGACGAAGGTCGACATGTTCTCGATCAGGCCGAAGAGCGGGACCTCCATCTTGCGGAACATGGCGATCCCCTTGCGGGCATCGATCAGCGCCACGTCCTGCGGTGTGGAGACGATCACCGCGCCCGCTAGGCCGATCTTCTGGACCACGGTGATCTGGGCGTCTCCGGTGCCGGGCGGCATGTCGAGCACCATAACGTCGAGCTCGCCCCAATCGACGTCGCCCATCAGCTGCTCGATCGCCTTCACCACCATCGGTCCGCGCCAGATCACCGGCGTATCGGTCTCCAGGATGAAGCCGAGCGACATCAGCTTCACCCCCCAGCGCTCGAACGGCTGGATCCGGTTCTCGATTACCATCGGCCGCTCGCGGATACCGAACATTGTCGGCAGCGACGGGCCGTAGATGTCGACGTCCAAGAGCCCGACGCGCTGGCCGAGCCTCGCCGTGGCCAGCGCCAGGTTCGCCGCCACCGTCGACTTGCCGACTCCCCCCTTGCCGCTCGCCACCGCGACCACCGCCGCGACCGCCGGCAAGAGAGCCGGGTTCTTGGCGATCGCTTTCGCGGCTGACTCCTCGCGCGAGAGCGCCTTCGGAGAGGTCAGCTCGACGTGAACCTCCGTCACTCCGGCAAGCGCGGCGACCGCGCCCTCGGCGTCGCTCTGCACGCGGGTCGCAGCGTGCGGATCGCGCGTCGCGATTTCGAGCCGCAGGTCGACCTCGCTCCCGCGCACGACGACGCTCTTCACGAATCCGAACGAGACGATGTCGCGGCTCATGCCCTGAAATCGGACCTCTTTCAAGGCTTCCCAGACCTTGGCTTCCAGCTCTTGGCTCACGTCGGACGACCTTTCATCTCGGATTCTCCTCCCTCCCCCCCCAATAGAACTGGGGGCACAGCTTCGTCGGCTGCGAGCTCGGCGCGCGCCAGCTCGCCGATCCGCGCCCGCAGGCTTTCCGCAAGCTCGGGCAGCTCGCGCACCGACTCCGGTGGCGCGATCGGCCGGCCGAAGCGCACGTGAACTGTTTGCGGCCGGATCAGGAAGCTCCGCAACGACTGCACGGCGAGCGTCCCCTCGACGCCGACCGGCACGATCGGCAGCCCGCTCTTGACGGCGAGCAAGAGGCCGCCGCGCTTGAACGGCAGCAGCCGGCCGTCGAGGGAGCGCCGCTCCTCCGGGAAGACCAGGATCGACATCCCGCGGCCGAGCCGATCGAGCGCTGCGCTGAAACTACCGCGCGCGCTGCGCCGGTCGCTGCGATCGACGGGCACGAAACCGGCGAGCCGCATCGCCCAACCGAAGATCGGAATCTTGAAGAGACTCGCCTTGGCGAGAAAGCGCACCTGCCCGGGGATGGCCACGAGGAGCGCCGGGATGTCGAACAGGCTCTGATGATTGGCGAGGAAGACGTGGCGCGCCCGCGGATCGAGCGCTACTTCGTGCTCGACCACCAGCGGAACGAAGCCGAAGACAAGGATCCCACGCGCCCAGGTGCGCGCCACCCAGTGGGCGTGCTTGCCGCGCGGCGGAATCAACGCCGCGAAGATCGCCGCGGTCGACCAGAAGAGCGTGCCGACGACGAGGTAGAGGGAGCCGATGACGGTGGCGACGGCGATGCGGAGGGGCGTGGGACGCAAGGTTGAGGTCGGTTCGTCGAGGCGCGCTGCTAGACTGAAAGTCGATGTCGTCTCGCCCCTCGAGTCGCTCGAACGATGGGCCGTTCCGCGCGCTCGCCGTCTCCCTCCGGCTCGGGGCTCTCTACGATGTCTCGTTCGCCGTCGCGATGTTGGTGGCTCCGGGTCTGCTCGCTCGCGGATTCTCGCTTCCGCTCCCCTCGGAGCCATTCTACCTGCGGCTGATCGCAGTTCTGCTCGCCATGGTCGCTTTCACCTACCTCGTCGCGGCGCGCGATCCGAGCGCCCACCGGGCGCTGGTGGCCATCGCCATCCTCGGCCGCGTGGCGGGTTTTCTGGCGCTGGCGCTCTCCGCCGCGGGCGAGCCCCATCTCGCCGGGCTCTGGGGCCCGGCGTTCGTCGACCTCGGCTTCGCGCTATTCCAGGCCGTCACCGGCCGCCGACTCTGGCGATGAGCGTCGCGGGCAGGATCGGAACCTTCGTCGAAGCGGGGGGAGACCTCGCGCTCCTCGGCGCCAACGCCCTGAGAGCCCTGGTGCAACCGCCCTACGAAGCCCGGGCTTGGCTGCGCCAGATGGATCAGATCGGCGTCCGCTCGCTGGGGGTCGCCTCGATCACGACCGTCTTCACCGGCATGGTTTTGGCGCTGCAGACGGCGTATTCCCTACCCGGGCTCGGCGTCAAGTACTACATCGGCACGGTGGTATCGAAGTCGCTGGTGCGCGAGATGTCACCAGTGCTGGTGGCACTGATCGTCGGCGGCCGCATTGGAGCCGGAATGACTGCGGAGCTGGGCTCGATGAAGGTCACCGAGCAGATCGACGCGCTGCGCTCGATGGCCGCCGATCCGGTCAAGAAGCTGGTGGTGCCGAAGCTCGCCGCGACACTCCTGATGCTCCCTATCCTGACGTTGATTGGCGATCTGCTCGGCATTCTCGGCGGTCTCTTCGTCGCCGTCGCCGAGCTCGGATTGACGGCCGGGTTCTACTGGAACGACGTGCTCGCCTCGACCACTCTCGCCGACGTCGCAAGCGGCCTCGGCAAGTCGATCTTCTTCGGCTTCTTCATTACCGTTGTCGCCTGCTACAACGGGCTCACCACCGAGGGCGGCGCCGACGGTGTCGGCCGCGCCACCACCAACACGGTGGTGGTGGCGTCGATCCTGGTCCTGGTCTCCGACTTCTTCTTGACCAAGCTCTTCTACCTCTTGCCATGAAGGCCTCTCCGATCTTCGCGGTCGAGAACCTCTCCAAGCGCTACGGCCCCAAGCCCGTGCTCGACAAGATCAGCTTCGTCGTTTCGCACGGCGAGTGCCTGACAATTCTCGGGCGCTCAGGCAGCGGCAAGAGCGTCACGCTGCGGCAGCTGATCGGCCTCGAGCAGCCCGACTACGGATCGATTCTCTTCGACGGCCGCGAAGTCGTCGGACTCTCGGAGCGCGAGCTGCTGCCGATCCGGCGCCGCGTCGCGATGCTCTTCCAAGGCGGCGCGCTCTTCGACTCGATGAACGTCTTCGACAACCTCGCCTTCCCGTTCCGCGAACACCGCAAAGCGAGCGAAGACGAGCTCCCGGAGCAGATCCGCGAGCTGCTCGCCAAGGTCCACCTGCCGGGGATCGAGGAGCGTTTCCCGAGCGATCTCTCGGGCGGCATGCGCAAGCGCGTGGCGCTGGCGCGAGCCTTGGCGCTCGAGCCCGAAGTCCTGCTCTTCGACGAGCCGACCACCGGGCTCGACCCGATGACCTCGGCTTCGATCGGCAAGTTGATCCTCGACACCTGGCGTGAAACCGGCTGCGCCTCGATCGTCGTCACCCACGACCTGGCGCTCGCCCGGCTCGTCGCCGATCGCATCGCCTTTCTCGACCAGGGGCATCTCCGCTTCGTCGGCAGCTTCGACGAAGCGGATCGCTCCACCGACCCGCTGCTCGCCGATTTCTTGGCCGGGCGCGAGGAGACCGCCGATGTTGCGTGAGACCGCCGCCGCCCGCCGAGTCGGATCGCTCGTCCTCCTCGCCATCGCGGTGGGCGTTGCAACCCTCTTCGTCTTGGGCGATCGCCAGAACCTGTTCGTGCGCAAGAACCGCTACCGAATCCTGTTCGAGAGCGTGAGCGGTCTCACCGCCGGCAGCACCGTGCAGCTGAACGGCGTCAAAGTCGGCGCGGTCGAGCGTGTCGTCCTGCCGGCCGACCTGGGCGACGAGCAGCTCGAGGTCTGGATCTCGGTCGCCAAGCGTTACGAGCAGCGGATCCGCCAGGACTCGCAGGCCCGGATCAAGACCCTCGGCCTCCTCGGCGACAAGTACATCGAGCTCACTTCGGGCTCTCCCCGCTCACCGACAGTGGCCGAAGACGGCACCATCTCCGCGGCGCCGATCACCGACGTCGATCGACTCGCGGAGGCCGGCGAGGACGTAGTCAACAACATCGCGCGCATCTCGACTCAGCTCACCGGCATCCTCGGCCGCATGGAGAAGGGCGAAGGGCTGCTCGGCAAGCTCTTGATGGACGTCGAGACTGGCGAGCGCGTCACCACCGAGCTCGACAAGACGATGGCCGCCGTGCGCAAGCTGGCCGAAGGTCTCGACGACCGCCGCGGCACGCTCGGTCGCCTGGTGCACGATCGCGCCCTGGCCGAGCAGCTCGCCGGCTCGCTCGGGCGGCTGGACCAGCTCCTCGCCAAGGCCGAGACTGGAGAGGGCATCCTGCCCGCCCTCCTCTCCGACACCGGACAGAAGGCCAGTTTCGACCGCGTGCTCGCCAACCTCGATCGCGCCTCGGAGAAGCTCGCCGACATCGCCACCGCGCTCGACCGCGGCGACGCCGACGCCCTGCTGCCCAAGCTCCTGCACGACGACGAGTACGGCGAGCGCGTCGGCGAGGAGATCGCGGCGCTACTGACCAACTTGCGCAAGATCGCCGAGAAGATCAACGAAGGGGACGGCAGCGCCGCGCGGCTGGTCAACGACGAAACCCTGGCGCGCGCCATCGAAGACGTCGTCATCGGCGTCAACGACTCGCGCTTCATCAAGTGGCTGATCCAGAACCGCAAGAAGAAGGGGGAGGCGGTGCGCAAGGGCGAGGCACCGCCGGACGAGGGCGCTCCGAGCGAGAGCCAACCGCATGAGCCGTGAGATAGTGTCGCCGCCTCCGGCCGCAGGCCGGGAGCGCGTATGGCTCGACAGATCCTCCTCACCGGCGGCGCCGGGTTCATCGGTTCGCACGTGGCGCGGCGCCTCTTGGCGCGTGGCGACCGGCTCACCGTCCTCGACGACTTCAACGACTTCTACGACCCGGCGCTGAAGCGCGCCAACGC
>CAZPYU010000190.1:0-7553 GCA_964590905.1 uncultured Thermoanaerobaculia bacterium | reverse complement strand
CGGTGCAGCTCTCGGAGTACCGCAAGATGCGACCCGGGCAGCTCGAGGAGATCCTCTTCTACGACCACCCGAGCGGCTACGACCGGATCCGCCGTTCCATGCAGTGGAAGGCCGAGCATCTGGAGCAGATGGCGGCTCGGGAAAACTAGCTCAGGGTGACGATCGTCGCGCCCTTTCCGCCGTGCTCGGCAGGCGCGTCCGCGAAGCCAAGCACCCGCGGGTCGCGGGCCAGGAGAGCGCGCACCGCTTCGCGCTGCACGCCGATCCCTTTGCCGTGGACGATGCGCACGGCGCGGAATCCCGCCGCGTGGGCATCGTCGAGGTAGCCTCGCACGATCTCCCGCACGTCGCGCGGCAGGAAGCCGTGCAGATCCAGCACGTCGGTCAAGGGGAGCTCGACGACGGCGTCGCTCTCGTCCCCCAATGCGACTGGGGGCACAGCGCCACTCGCACCCTCTTCGTGCTTCATGACGCCGTAGGAACTCCGCTTGTCATCCTGAGCGCAGCGAAGGATCTCGTCGGCCGAGCTCCGGCGTCTCGACGTTCATCGAGATGCTTCGCTGAGCTCAGCATGACAGCCCAGTAAGGTTGCCTCTCACCCGAACAGCTTGAGAAAGACGATGTAGGCGACGAATCCTTCGTCGGGGCCGGCGACCGGAGCGCCGACGTCGACCTGGACGATCGTCTGCCACGGCCCGACGAAGGTTCCGGCGATCCCGACTCCGGCGAGAAGCTCGTTGTCGAGGCCGCTCGCCTCGTCGGTGGCCCAGGCGGCGTCGGCCACGCCATCCAGGCGCACCACCTTGCCCACCTCGAAGCCGTAGGTCGCGTGCGCCGCGAACGCCTCTTCGGCGCGCACCTTGCCGATCTGGTAGCCGTGTACCCGGCTGCTGCCGAAGAAGCCGAACTGGTACTTCGAAAAACGATCGAGGTCGTTGCCGCCCAGGTAGTCGAGCTCGAAGCCGATCTTGCGGAAGCCGCTCAGGTACCAGTTCTTGCTCAGGGCTAGATCCCAAGTCAGGTAGTCCTTCGTCGCGGGGTCGAACTCGTCGTTACCGGGCAGGCCCCAGAGCTCCCACTTCGAACGCCTGCTGTAGGCGCCCTGCAAATTCATCCGGTAGCCGGAGCGCGCGAACTGCACGCCCAGCTCGGCGCGCTGGGTGACGTTGTCGGACGGCAGGACGAACGCCGGATCAGTGTTAACGGTGTCGCTGAACTTCGCGTAGGAGAGCCGATAGCCGGAGTTGACCTTGACGAAGTTGCCGAGCGGAAAGCCGAGATTGAGTCGGATCGTGCCGGGCAGGACCTCGACCTCTTCGCGCGGCGACTCGACGCCGCCGCGAAAGAGCTGATCCGAGGAGGCGATCGCTATCGCGAAGACGTCGACGCCGAAGTCGAGCTTGCTGCCGAACAGGTGCGGATCGGCGTAGTTGACCAGTCCGAGCACGCCGGCGAAGAAGGCGTTGAGCTGGCGCTCGCCGCCGCGAAAGTTGAGATCGAAGTAGTTAATCCCGGCGAGTGGGAGCGGATATTCGAGCGATTCATCGTAGAAGACGCCTCCCAACAGAAAGAGCTTGCTGGTGTCGAAGCCCTCCTTGACCACCCGCTCGCCCGGCTGCCCACCCTCGGGAGCCACCAGGTAGCGCAGCCCGGCGTCGGTATCGCGCACCATGGTCGCCGCCGAGGCGAAGAGCTCTTCCCGGCGTGCGTCGAACGCCTCGCCGTTAACGACCACACCGGTGAGGCGGACCTCCTTTTCGACCACTGTGGCTGTGTTGAGCACCGAAAGGACCTGCTGGGCCACGGTGCGAAGCGGCAGGAGGAAGCTCTCGCTCCCCCAGGCCGCCGGACGGCCAGCGGCGTCGATCGGCGAGTACTCCATCGTCTCCTCGTTCGAGAGCACTTCGCCCGCGAGCCCGAGCTGCACGGCGCGGGTCCGCACCCGCGCCGAGGTCGCCCGGTCGACCCAGACCGTGCCGCGGAAGAGCGTGCGACCGGCGACCGGGACTGTCGGTTCGAACTCGACCACCCAGCAGTCGCGCTCGGCGATCAGTTCGGTGCCGCGGAGCGAGTAGCGATACTCCTTGGTGAAGAGGATCTCGAGCGGCATCGCGGCCGCTTTCTCGGGCTGCACGAGCGGGATCTCGGGGATCGACTTGCCGCGCCACTTGACGCCGTTCAGATAGAAGCTCTGCCAGGCCCAGTCGAACGGCTGGCCGGGTTTGAAGAAGGCCTCGCCTTCAAAGGTCGCCTCGACCGCCGATACGCCGGAGGCCGCCTGAAAACGGAGCGTGGTGGTGTTCACGGCTTGCCAGTGTCGGATGCGGCGGCTTTGCGCCTCCTCGAACGCCTGCAGCCGGCGCAGGATCTCCTCGACTGGAATCTGACGCTCACCGCCGACGGCGACCTCCTCCGCGAAGCCCTCGAGCTCGGCGATCGAAGCGCGCTCGAGGCGTAGGACCACCACCGCACCCGGATTGGCGATCCGCACTTCGAGCCCATCGGCGAGTCGACGCGAGCCGGCGAGCGGCACGACCTTGCCGCTGTCGACGAACACCCGAGCGGGGTTCCGCAGCTGGCTGTCGGGAAAGCGGAGCGTCAGGCGATCAGCTCCCGGCTCGGGAACGGCGACGACGCGGAGCGCGAGGTCTTCGGCAAGCACGAAGCTCCAGGCGTTCGAAGCGCCGGTCGGGCGCGTCGTATCGTCGGACGAGATCTCGCCCTTGAACTCGGTGGCGAGGAGCTTGAGCGCCCGCAGCTCCTCGCTGCCTTGCGGTTCCTTGGGCGAGCCAAAGAGGGTCACGGCGAAGCCGCGCTCGCTCGCCGCCGCGGCGATGGCGAGCGCCAGCTCCGGCCGCTCCGGCCAGGGCTCGCCGTCCAGGGCGATCGGCTTGCCCGGATCGAGCTCCTCGAGCTTGGCGAGCGCTGCGGCGAGCACCTGGTCGGAGGCGGGAGCGAGGGCGAGGCCGTCGAGGTAGGCCGCAACCTCCTGGTCGTAGAGCTCGGCGAGCCAGGCGGGATCGGGCGTCAGCGGCGCGGAGACGAGTCGCGCGTCGGGGTCCTCGCCGCCAATCGTCGCCGCGGCGCGCTTGACCAGAAAGGCGTAGTCCGCGGCCGAGATCGCCTGCAAGCCCGTTCCGCTGGGCCGCCAGACGATCTGATAGCGGGCGCGGGGCGGCCGCGAGCGCGCCAGCTCGGCGGCGGCATCGAGCTCGGCGGTGAGCGTCTCGAGGTTCGAAGTGAGTGGCGCCGGCGTCGCAAAGACCAGCCGCAGCCAGGGCGTGGCGCCGCTGGCCGCCAGCGCGTGCGCCGCTGCCGGGCTCGCGTCGCGGGTGAGGACGAGCTCGATGGCCACGAAGAGCGTCGCGTCGTCGGCGAGCGCCGGTGGAGCGGCGAGCGCCGGCAACAGGGCGTACGGGTCGTCGACGGTGAGCCCGGCACAGGGAGCACAGGGCAGCACTTCGGCGCCAGCCGACAGCGCCAGGGCGAACAGGTTCACAAAGAGAACGAAGATGCGGGCGGTATTTTTCATGGCATGGAACCGTTGGACTCTCCAGAGGGTCGAAGCAGGGGTACGACTGCGGATAACATACCAGCTCTACGTATGGAGTTCTCGGGGCGGTTGGCCGCCTTTCCGATCGGCGACATTCTGCAGTGGGCGCACAACGACCGCCGCACCGGCGCACTGGTGGTTCGCCGCAGCGGCTGCGAGAAGCGCGTCTACTTCCGGGACGGTGACATCGTCGCCTGCTACTCGGACGACGCGGCCGAGTACTTCGGCCAGCACCTGCTGGTACGCGGATTGGTCGACGAAGGCCGCCTGATCCGCGCCCTGACTCACTGTCAGCGCGAGGGGGGCCTGCTCGGCGTCGCCCTGGCTGAGCTCGGGATCCTCTCCGTCGAGCAAGTCGATCAAGCGCTCGCCGAGCACGTCGAGGACCAGGTCTGCGAGCTCTTCCTATGGAAAAGCGGCATCTTCTACTTCTCGAACGAGATGGTTCCGGAGGAGCAGCTGCTGCCGATTCCGCTCGCGTCGACCACGATCGCGCTCGAGGGGAGCCGGAGAATCGACGAGCACTTGCGCATCCGCCGCGTCTTCGTCCACGATCAGGTCGTCCTCAAGAAGGGGCATAAGCAGGTCGAGCAGCCGACGCCGCTCGAAAAGCGGATCTTGCGAGTGGTCGACAACCGGCGCTCGCTGAGTGAGCTCTATACGGAAGTGCGCGGCTCCTGGTTTCGTTTCCTCGAGGCGGCGTACAAGCTCACCGTCGCTTCGGCGCTCGACATCGGCGACGTGCGCGACCCGTCCGATTCGCATTCGACCGAGCTACGTCTCGCCGATCTGTTGATCGAACAGGTCTCCGAGGAGCAGACGATCTTCCTCCGTGAGCACTTGGCGATCCCGTTCGACGCTCTCGCCCATTGCATACCGGTCTGGGTGCGCTCCCCGGACAGCGACGAGGAGTCGAGAATGAGCGCTCCGGTGCGGGAGTTCTATCGCCAGATCGACGGCCGCAGCGATCTCGCGGCGCTCCTTGCCGGTATCTCGCGCGACGAGCGCTCGCGGCGGATGGACCGGCTCGTCCTACAGTTGCGCAAAGGCGCGCTAGCCCTGTTGCCGCTAGGGCTCGACGAGCTCGAGGCGCGCGCCGACGCCGAGCGCCGACCGGCCGCGGCGCGTTGGTGGCAGCGGCTGCGCGGCGCGCGCGAGTCGAGCTGAATCAGGCCGAACGCCGCCGTTGTCATCTCGAAAGCAGCCGCTGTCATCCTGAGCGCAGCGAAGGATCTCCTCGCCAGTTGGTCGGAGCAGTTCGAGCTCTTTCAGGCAGCGCGCCGTCGACGCCGCAGCAGGAAGAGCCCCAGGACGAGTCCAGCGACCGGGGCGCCCAGCCACCAGAGCGGAACGATGCGCACTGTAAGCTCGGACTTGACGCTGCCCGTCTTGAGCAGGACACGGTGGACTCCAGCCCTGAGCTCCTTGCTGGGGATCGAGATCCGAGTCTTCTTGCCGTCGCTCTCCCAGCGGCCAACGACGTCGGAGCCGACCGCCACGGTCCAGCTCGCGCCGCGACCCGCGAGGGCGCTCTTGGGCGTTAGCTCGAGAACGACAGGCAGATGCGTGAACGTCCATCCCGGTCCCGAGACCTGAACTTGAGTCGAGCCCTTGCCCTCGGACGTGCCGCAGCCGGCGAGCAGTAGCTCGGCGGCGATCAGCAGCCCGAGGGCGTTGCCGCACGCGCGGCGAGCTCTCACCGCGCGGTCACTTTGCCGCTACGGCTTCGACCGGCGCTGTCGAGAGGGGCGGCAGATTCAGCTGGGTGCGCAGCTTGGTCTCGATCTCCTCCGCGACGTCGGGGTTTTCGCGAAAAAACTGCTTAGCATTCTCGCGCCCCTGGCCCAGTCGCACCTCGCCGTAGGCGAACCAGGCACCGCTCTTGATAACCAGCTTCTGCTCGACGCCTAGATCGACCAGCTCTCCCAGCCGCGAGATCCCCTCGCTGTAGTCGATATCGAACTCGGCCTGGCGGAACGGCGGCGCGACCTTGTTCTTCACCACCTTGACCTTGGCCCGACTGCCGGTGACCACGTCGCCCTCCTTGAGCGACGCGATGCGCCGGATGTCGATGCGGATCGAGGAGTAGAACTTGAGCGCGCGGCCGCCGGTGGTGGTCTCCGGGTTGCCGAACATGACGCCGATCTTCTCCCGGATCTGGTTGATGAAGACCAGGCAGGTCTTCGACTTGGCGACGATGGCGGTGAGCTTACGCAAGGCTTGCGACATCAGCCGCGCTTGGAGCCCGACGTGCGTATCTCCCATCTCGCCTTCGAGCTCGGCGCGCGGCACGAGCGCCGCGACCGAGTCGATCACCACGATGTCGATCGCGTTCGACCGCACGAGCATCTCGGCGATCTCGAGCGCCTGTTCGCCGTGGTCGGGCTGGGAGACGAGCAGATTGTCGATGTCGACTCCGAGCTTCTTGGCGTATTCGGCGTCGAGCGCGTGCTCGGCGTCGATGTAGGCGGCGACGCCGCCGCGTTTCTGCGCCTGGCCGGCGACCGAGAGGGCGAGGGTCGTCTTTCCGGACGACTCAGGGCCGAAGACCTCGACCACGCGGCCGCGCGGAAAGCCGCCGATGCCGATCGCGGCGTCGAGGGCGAGTGAGCCGGTCGGAATGAACTCGAGCGGCTGGATCTCTCTCGCCCCCATTCGCATGATCGAGCCCTTCCCAAACTGCCGTTCGATCTGGGTCAGCGCCCCCTCGATCGCCTTCGCGCGTTCCGCTTTGACGTCTACCATGTGAACAGTCCTCTCGTCGATTTGCGTCGAACTTACGCCGCTATAATAGCGCTCGGTCGCGCCCGCCGGAACAGCTCCGAGAGGGCGGCCAGCATCGGGAAAGGACGCGAACTGAAGGCGCTAACTTGCGCTCTGGAAAGTGTCGCCGAGGAGCTGGCCGGCGACCCCGGCCTCCGTCTCGTGCGGGAGGAGCCGCTCGCCCGGCATACGACGTTCCGCATCGGCGGCCCTGCCGAGCTGCTCGTCGATGCCGCTTCGGAGCGCGCCGTGGTCAGGGTCGTCGCGGCCGCCGCGCGAAAAGCCGTTCCGCTCGAGCTACTCGGCTTGGGGTCGAACATCCTGCTGCCCGACGAGGGCGTGCGCGGCATCGTCCTGCGCCTCGGCGGCGAGCTCAAGCGGATTCGCATTCGGGGCGGGCGCGTCTCCGCCGGCGGTGGCGCGCCGCTGCCGCTGGTGGCGCGCCGAGCCGCCAAGGCCGGCTTGATCGGTCTCGAGGCGCTCTCGGGCTTTCCCTCGACGGTGGGCGGCGGGGTGGTGATGAACGCCGGCTGCTACGGCACCGAGATCCGCGACGTGCTGGTCTCGATCCGCACCGTGGAACGCAGCGGCGAACGGCGGCGCCTGGCGGTGGCAGCGCTCGAGCCGAGCTATCGCTCGACCAACCTGCAGCGCACCGGCTCGATCGTCACCCGCGCCCTCTTCGACCTCTCCCCCGGCGACCCGAGAGCCGCGCTGGCGCGGATCGACGAGCTCAACGCGAAGCGACGCGCGTCCCTCCCCTGGGGCCAGCCCAACGCCGGCTCGATCTTCAAGAACCCCCCCGGCGATTACGCCGGCCGCCTGATCGAGGCCTGCGGTCTCAAGGGGCGCCGCCACGGTGGCGCCGCGATCTCCGAAAAGCACGCCAACGTGATCGTCAACGTGGGTGGCGCCTCGGCCGCCGACGTCGTGGCGCTGATGCGCGCCGCGCGCGACGCCGTCGCCGACCGGTTCGGCATCGTGCTCGAACCCGAGGTGGTTCTGATCGGCGCGACGAGAGCCGCCTGGTCTGGCGGGGAAGAGGCGGCTTGAAGGTGATCGCGAGCTGGAATCAGATCGCGTCGCGCGTGACGCTCGCGGCGGCGCTCGTGCTCGCAGGTTACGCGGGCGGCGCGTCGCTCTTGACGGCGCGTCAGCTGCTCTACGACTCGCGAGTCTTCTGGAGCGAGCCGCTCGCCGCCGCCGAGGAGCGGCTCTTCGGCCGCGAGTTTATCCG
>CAZPYU010000189.1:0-2596 GCA_964590905.1 uncultured Thermoanaerobaculia bacterium | reverse complement strand
TCCTCCCTGCGGCCCGAGATCAGGTTCACCACCCCGCCCGGAAGATCGCTGGTGGCGAGGACCTCCGCCCATTCGAGTCCCGGCAGCGGATCGCGCTCCGAGAGCAGCACGACAATCGTGTTGCCCGAGACGATCGCCGGCAACACGTGCGAGACGAGCCCCAGGAGCGCCGGCCGCTCGGGCGCCACCAGGCCGACCACTCCGGTCGGCTCCGGTAGCGAGAAGTCGAAGTAGCTCGAGGCGACCGGATTGACGCTCGACAGGAGCGCGCCGAACTTGTCCGCCCAGCCGGCGTAGTGGACGATGCGGTCGAGCGCGGCGCGGACCTCCCGCTTCGCCGCCGCCGCGGTCGCACCCGAGGTCGAGCGCAGTAGCAACTCGAAGGGCGCCGCGCGCCCTCCCAGCATCTCCGCCATCCGGTAGACGATCTGGCCGCGCAGGTAAGCGGTCTTGGCGGCCCAACCGGCCTGCGCTCCCCGGGCTCGCTGCACGGCGTCGCGGACGTCCTTCCTCGAACCGCGGCAGACGTTCGCCACCTGTGCACCCTTGGCGTCGAGCGCCGGGTCATAGCGCCCCGATTCCGAGCGCACGAACTCGCCGCCCAAGAAGAGCTTGTACGTCTTGCGAATCGGCACCGACATCCCTCGACCCTCCGCGTTGCGCCGGATCCTAACGCGCGCCGCGGCTCGCCTCGACACCCGGACCTGCGAGCGCTGGCGGAGCGAGCGCGGCGACGCTCTGCTACGCTCCCACCGTACACTTTCGAACGAGACCTCCCCATGTCCAAGTCCCGCGTCGTCGCCGAGCTCTGGCAGTTCATGCGCGAGAACAAGAAGTTCTGGCTGGCGCCGATCGTCATCGTCCTCCTTCTCGTCGGCGCACTGCTGGTCCTCGCCAAAGGCTCGGCCCTGGCGCCGTTCATTTACACCATCTTCTGATCGCGCGCCGGCCGGGGAACTAGGCGTGAGCTCGACGCGGATCCTCGGCCTCTCGGCCTACTACCACGACTCGGCCGCCTGCCTCGTGGTCGACGGCGAGATCGTCGCCGCGGCGCAGGAGGAGCGCTTCTCGCGGCTCAAGCACGACCACCACTTCCCGATTCACGCGGCGCGCTACTGCCTGGAGGAGGCCGGGCTCGCCCCCGGCGCGCTCGACTACGTCGGCTTCTACGACAAGCCGCTGCTCAAGTTCGATCGTCTGCTCGAGACCTACCTCGACTACGCGCCGAGGGGTTTCAGATCGTTCTTGCGCGCCATGCCGCTCTGGATGAAGGAGAAGCTCTGGCTGCCCGATCTGATCCGCTCTGAGCTGGCCAAGATCGAGCTCGGCCTGCTCGGCAGAGAGGACGACGAGCGCGCCGCCAAGCGGTTCGCCAAGGGCTACCGCTTTCCGATCCTCTTCGGTGACCACCACGAGAGCCACGCGGCGAGCGCTTTTTATCCGTCGCCGTTCGAGGAGGCGGCGATCCTGACCGTCGACGGCGTCGGCGAGTGGGCAACGAGCGCCTTTGGCGTCGGCCGCGGCCACGAGATCACTCTTCTCTCGGAGCTGCGCTACCCGCACAGCCTCGGTCTCCTCTACAGCGCCTTCACCTACTACACCGGTTTCAAGGTGAACAGCGGCGAGTACAAGGTGATGGGGCTGGCGCCGTACGGGGAGCCGACCTTCGTCGATTCGATCCGGCGCGAGCTGATGCGGATCGCCGACGACGGCAGCCTGCATCTCGACCAGCGCTACTTCGGCTACAGCGAGAGTCTGCGCATGACCCGCAATGCCTTCCACGCGCTCTTCGGCGGGCCGCCGCGCGCGCCCGAGACGCTCTTGACCCAGCGCGAGATGGACCTCGCGCGCTCGGTGCAAGAGGTGACCGAGGAGGTGATGCTGAAGATGGCGGCGCATGTCCAGCGCGAGACCGGAATGAAGCGGCTCTGCCTGGCTGGCGGCGTGGCGCTCAACTGCGTCGCCAACGGCAGGATTCTCCGCGAAGGGCCGTTCGACGATCTCTGGATCCAGCCCGCCGCGGGCGACGCCGGCGGCGCGCTCGGCGTGGCGCTGGCGATCTGGCACCGCTTCCTCGGCCGGCCGCGCGCGAGCGCCGAGTCGCAAGGGCGGTGGGTCTCTCCGCGCTCGCATCACGGACCCGCGCCGCCTCCGTACTGCGATGGGATGAAGGGGAGCTTTCTCGGCCCGCGCCACTCCGAGGAAGACATCGATCGCTTTCTGGCCTCACGGCGCGCGCCGGCGATCGCGGTGCCGCGCGCCGAGCTGCCGCGCGTGGTCGCCCAGCTCCTCGCCGCCGGCAAGGTCGTCGGTCTCCACCAGGGCCGCATGGAGTTCGGCCCGCGTGCCTTGGGCGGTCGCAGCATCCTGGGCGACGCCCGTTCGCCGGCGATGCAGGCGCAGATGAATCTGAAGATCAAGTTTCGCGAGAGCTTCCGGCCGTTCGCGCCGAGCGTGCTGCGCGAGCGAGTCGATGACTGGTTCGAGCTCGCCGACGAGAGCCCGTACATGCTGCTAGTGGCCGGCGTGGCACCGAGCCGGCGCCGCGCCATGACTCCGGACGAGGAGCGGCTCTGGGGGATCGAGAAGCTGAATG
>CAZPYU010000188.1:0-9039 GCA_964590905.1 uncultured Thermoanaerobaculia bacterium | reverse complement strand
CACTCGGGACGGTAGCGACCGCCAATCCGAAAGTGGCGCTCGCTGCCGCCGCCGACCGCGCTGCGAGCTCGCGTTCGAGCCCTTCGAGCCCTTGGCGGGCCAGCGCGCGCGCCGAGCTCTCGACCAGCCGCTGCCCCACCGACGCGATCCGCCCGCCGACCTGGGCTTCGAGCCGGTAACTAAGCTTCGTTCCACCCGCGCTCGGCGCGAGCTCGACTCTTCCGTCGCCGCGCAGGAAGCCGGAGGGACCGCTCCCTTCGATCTTCATCCGGTAGCCGTTGGGGGGCTGGAGATCCGAAAGCGCCAGCGTGCCTTGGAACCGCCCTTTGACCGGGCCGATCGCCACCGTCATCGCCGCCCGCCAGGCGTTCTCGCCGGTCGGCTCGAGCGGCTCGCAGCCGGGGAGCACTCCGGCGAGCAGGGTCGGGTCGAGGAGCGCCTCCCAGAGCCGCTCGCGCGCCACGGCGAACTCCTGCTCGCCTTCGAGCTTCAAGCCTCGCTCCGCTCGCGACGATGCGTGCGCACGAGCTCGAAGAGACGGTTGGGCGAGAGCGGGATTTCGAGGATCTCGAAGCCCGGCAGGTCGAGCGCGTCCTCGACGGCCTGCGCGAAGAGCGCGCCGACCGGAATCGTCCCCGCCTCGCAGGCCCCCTTGGTGCCGAGTGGATTGAGCGGCGACGGCGTCTCGAGGTGGGCGACATCGATCCGCGGCACATCGAGCGCCGTCGGGACGAGGAAGTCCATGAACGAGCCGTTCAGCAGCTGCCCCGCCTCGTCGAAGACAAGCTGCTCGTAGAAGGCGTTGCCGATCCCCTGCGCGACGCCGCCGTGCACCTGGCCGTCGACGAGCAGCGGATTGAGCACCCGGCCGCAGTCGTGGACGACGGCGTAGCGCTCGATCTCCACGGTCATCGTCTCCGGATCGACATCGACGATCATGGCGTGCACCCCCGCCGCGGTGGCACCGCGCTCCGGCCCGAAGTAGCGCGTCGCCTCGAGCCCGGGCTCGGCGCCGGCGGCGACCGCGCCGCGCAGCGGATTGGCATGCCGCGCGAGCTCGCCGAGTGGGATCGCGCGCACCGGCTCGCTCCGCGCTCGAGCGCAGCCGCCGACGAGCTCGATTTCGGCCGCCGGAAGGGCGAGCAGGCGCGCCGCAACCTCGCGCGCCTTCGCCGCGACCGCGGTCGCCGCTTCGTGGACGGCGCTGCCGGCGACGACCGCGCCGCGGCTGGCGAAGGTGCCGCTCCCCCAGTGGAACTGGTCGGTGTCGCCGGTGACGACCTCGACGTCGGCGACCGCGACGCCGAGCACCTCGGCGGCGATCTGCGCGAACGACGTGAAGTGCCCTTGCCCCTGCGTGCCGACCCCCGTCGCGACCGTCACCTTGCCGCCCGCCTGCACCTGCACGCGCGCCCCCTCGAACGGGCCGATGCCGGTCCCCTCGACGTAGGCGACGACACCGATGCCGCTCTTGCGGCCGGCGGCCCGCCGGCGCGGCCGCTCGACGGCGACGAACTGCTCGTAGTCGATCATCTCGAGCGCGCGCGCGAAGAGCGGCGCGTAGTTGCCGCTGTCGTAGGTCAGCTCGGTGAAGTCCTGATAGACGATCCCTTGGCGCACCGGGAATTCGTCCGGCGCCAGCAGGTTGCGGCGCCGAATCTCGATCCGGTCGAGCCCGAGCTGGCGAGCCGCGAGGTCGAGCAGGCGCTCGATGACGAAGGTACCGTGCGGCCGGCCGGCGCCGCGATAGGGCGTGACGATCGGCTTGTTGGTGAAGACCGCCCGGAACTCGCTCCGGTACGCCGGGATCCGATAGAGCCCGAGCGCGTTGGCTTGGCTGTTGAGCGCCACGGTGAGCCCGTACGGATCGTAGGCGCCGGTGTCGTGAAGAAAAGTGTCGGCGAGCCCGAGGATTCTGCCGTCGCTGTCGAGCGCGATTTCCGCGTCGTGGATCTGCAGCCGCTCCTGGGTTGTCGAGACGAAGTCCTCGGCGCGGTCGCTGATCCACTTGAGCGGGCGGTTCAGCCGCATCGCGGCCCACGGCACCAGCACCTCTTCGGGGTAGAACATCATGATCTTCGGCCCGAAGCCGCCGCCGATGAACGGCGCCACGACGCGCACCTGGTGCTCCGAGAGCCCGAGCATGGCGGCAAGTCCGTTGCGGATCGGGATCGGCGCCTGCGTGGTGTCCCAGATCGTCAGCCGCTCGGCGCGCGCGTCCCAATTGGCGACCACGCCGCGCCCCTCGAGCGCCGCCGCGGCGCCGCGATCGTAAGAGAGGCGCCGCGAAAGGACGATGTGCGCCGCAGCGCGGGCCGCCGGCAAGTCGCCGCGCCCCTGCACGACGTGCGCCGCCAGGTTCGACTCGAGATCGTCATGGACGCGCGGCGAATCAGAAGCGAGCGCAGCTTCGAGATCGACTACGGCGCCGAGCGGCTCGAAGTCGACGTGGATCTCGGCGAGCGCGTCCTCGGCGAGGTAGCGGCTCGTCGCCACGACGAGCGCTATCGGTTCGCCGACGTGGCGCACTTTCTCCTTGGCGAGCGGCACCTGAGTCCGCTCGTGGAAAACGGCGCCGGCGACCGGCGGCGGCGAAACCAGGAGCGGCCCCGGCCGCCAATAGTCACCGAGGTCGGCGGCAACGTAGACCGCGACGACGCCCGGCAGGGCACGGGCGCGCGCGAGATCGATCGAACGCAGGCGCGCGTGGGCGTGCGGGCTCCTGAGGAACGCCGCGTGCAACATCCCCGGCAGCTGCACGTCGTCGACGAAGAGCGCCCGCCCGGTCAGCAGGCGCGCATCCTCGTTGCGCGGCACGCGCGCGCCGATCACCATCGCCTAGCGCTCCTCGACGAACGCCACGAAGCGCGCGAAGGCGGCTTCGCCCCCTTTGAAGCGGAACGGGAAGCAGCCGACCCAGACCTTCTGGTTCAGGACCTCGTCGATCCGGCCGCCGACGTTCTCGGCGTGAAAGACGCCGCGCGGAAAGAGCTTGACGTGCATCACTTGGTAGTCGTCGGGCCACGGCATGAGATCGGCGAGCGAGCCGCCGATCGCCTGCTCCACCTCGGGGATCAGGTCGGGGCGCGCCTTCCTCACGTTGGTATTGAACGGATGGTCGGCGGCAATGCAGTCGTAGGCGAGCCAGCGGATGCCGCGATCGAGCACCCACTCGGCGAAACGCCCCTGCGGCCCGGGGTGGCGGAGGAAGGAGCGCGGCAGATCGGGCTCGTGCGGCGCGTCGTGCCCGCGAAACGGCACGCCCGCGACCGGACAGGCGACCGACTTGTGCCAGTCCTCGTTGTAGAAACGGTGGTAGCCGGTGTGCACGATGACGATGTCGCCGCGCTCGATCGCGATGCCGTGCTTTTTCTCCCACGCTTCGAAATGCTCGGGGCCGTAGAACTGGTAGTCGCCGATCCCGAATTGGCAGAGATCGACGACGCACGCCGGCCCGAACAGTGTCTCGATCGGGATGCCGGCGATGTCGGGCCCCGGATCGCAGAAGTGGATCGGCGAGTCGAGGTGCGTGGCGATGTGGTTGGTCGTGCCGATGTACTGCGCGTTGACGCCCTCGAACGCGATCCGCTTCTGCCACTTCACCGTCGGCCCTTCGTAGAAGGCGAAGGCGGGCGAGTCCATCGAGAAGTTCTGCGACAGGTCGAGGATGCGAACGCGCGAGAGGTCGTAGGGGACGAACATCGAAGTCTCCTTGTCCATCAGTCGTAGAGAGCCGCCTCCGCTTCGCGGAATGGCTCCATCGGCGGGCGCACCAGGCCGAAGCCGATCTGGCCGACCCCCGCGGCGCGGTGGGCAATGCCGGTGTTGATGCGCGGCAGGATGCCGCGCGCGACGATCTTGCGCAGGTCGATGCCGGTCGGAGTGCCGCGAAAGCCGAGCGCCGGGATGCGAAAGTTGGGGTGCTCGGCGACCGTGATTTCGTACATCTCGAGCGTCGAGCGCAGCGCCTCGTCGGGCGTGCCGCCGACCAGCTTGGCGATCGCCGGCGCCGCCGCCATGGCGAAGGCGCCGAGGCCGGCGGTCTCGGTGATCGCCGAGTCGCCGATGTCGGGGTTGGCGTCGGCTTGGATGTAGCCGTCGTAGAGCGGTCCGACCGGAACCTGCGCCGGCCCGACGAACCAGCGGTCGCCGAGCCCCGAGACGCGGACGCCGAAGTCGGTGCCGTTGCGCGCCAGCGTGGTCACCAACGTCGAGCCCTCGACGTCGTGGCCGGCCGAGGCGATCGCCTTCGACGCCGCCATGATCGGATTCAGGATCGCCAACCAGTTCCCTCCCAGGAACGCGAGCGCCCGCTCGCGCGTCTCCGGCGGCGCCTCCGAGCCGCCGATCGCCGGCGCGAGATGTCGGAAGAGGAGTAGAGAGCCCGCCTGGTTGCGGCTGTGTCCCTCGTCTCCCATCTGCAGCGCCTCGGCGACGATGCGGCCGAGGTCGAGATCGCCGGCGCGAGCCAACGCCTGAGCCAGCACCGGCGCTAGCGTCTCGTTCATCCAGCGCAGGTGCGCCAGCACCTCCGGCGCGAAGGCGCCGAAGCGCAGCACCTTGCCCGAGCCCTCGTTCAGGGTCGAGAAGAAGATGGCGCCGTGGGTTCGATCTTCGACGATGTAGACCGCGAACGACGGCGCGATGACGCCGGCCATCGGCCCGACCGCGGCGTGGTGATGGCAGCAGTCGAAGCGGATGTCGCCGCTGGCCAGGAGCTCGGCGGCGGCTTCCGCATCGCCGGCCCACCCTTCGTAGATCGCGGCGCCGATCATCGCCCCCCGCATCGGCCCCGACATGCGCTCCCATGCGAGCGGCGGACCGGCGTGCAGGAGCATCTTGCCACCGAGCCCGGGCACCACGTCGCTCGCCCGGGCGACGCCGACCAGGAAAGGCCGCGCCGCAATCATCCGATCCACCGCCTTCTGGTTCGCCGCTTCGACGTTCATCGCACACCCCCCTCGTTGCCTGCTGCGACCGCCGCTTCGATCGCGCCACCCCACTCCAGGAGCTCCTCGTCGGCTGCGAAGCGCGCGGCGAGCTGGAGCCCCATCGGCAGACCCTCGGCGCCGGCAGCCGCGGGCACCACCAGCGTTGGCAGCCCGGCGTGCGTCCAGGGCAGGTTCATCACCGGATCGCCGGTCGACTCGAGCCCGATGGGCGCCGGCCCCACCGCCGGCGGAGAGAGCCAGAGATCGATGGCGTGCCGCTCCATCAGAGCGTGCAGCTCGTCGCGCAGCCGCGCGCGGCCGGAGCGCGCCCGCTCTAGCTCCGCAGCGGAGACATCCTGTCCGCGACGGATCAGCTCGGCGGTCTTTGGCGCGTACCGGTCCCCGAAACGCGCGAACCAGTCGGCGTGAACCTGCGCAGCCTCGGCCGCGACGAGCAGCCGGTGTCGCGCATCGATGTCCGCGAAATCGATCATCGCCTCGATCTCGACGACCTCCCACCCGCAGGTGGCGAGCTCGTCACAGACCTTCCTGAAATGGCCTTTCCCTTCCATGGAGGTCTTTTCGTAGTACGGCCCGATGGCCACGCCGAGCCGTCCTCGCCCGGCCGCAGTCGATACGCGCCAGTTGCGCACCACGACCGGCGCCGCGCGTGCGATGGTCGCTACATTCGGCGCGAAGAATCCGACGTGATCGACCGACGGCGAGAGCGGGATCACCCCGCGGCGCGAAATTCGCTCGTAGCTCGGCTTGTAGCCGACGACGCCGCAGTAGGACGCCGGGCGACCGATCGAGCCGATCGTCTGGGTGCCCAGCGCCAGCTCGCAGAGCCCCGCCGCGACCGCCGCCGCCGAGCCGCTCGACGAGCCGCCCGGCGTGCGGTCGAGCGCGCGCGGATTGCGGGTCGCACCCGGCACGAAGTAGGCGAACTCGGTGGTCACTGTCTTGCCGACGAAGAGCGCTCCGGCGCTGCGCAGCGCGGTCACGCAGGGGCCCTCCTCGCCAGCCAGGACCTCTGCCGGCAATCGACTGCCGGCGCGGGTCTCGAAACCCGCCAGATGAAAGATGTCCTTGACTCCGACGCCCACGCCGAAAAGTGCTGGCTGCACGCTGGGGCCCTGGAATCGCTCGCCGAGAGCGCGCTCCTCTCGTTCCAAGCGTTCGAATCGGAGCGGCTCGTCGAGAAACGCTCGCACTCGCGGTTCCCACTCGGCGAACCGGGCTGCGAGTGCGTCGAGGTCAGCCACTTCTCGGCTCCGTGGCAGCGCGTTGCGCCGCCAGCAACACCGCATCCACGATGTGCTGATAGCCGGTGCAGCGACAGAGGTTGCCGGAGAGCGCGAGACGCACCTCGCTCTCGCTGGGCGCAGGATTCTCGCGCAGGAAGGCGACCAGCGTCATCAGAATTCCCGGCGTGCAGAATCCGCACTGGAGCGCGTGCGCATCGCGGAACGCTCGCTGCAACGGGTGAAGTTCTCCGGATTCCGCTGCGAGGCTCTCGACTGTCTCGACGGCGTGACCGTCGGCTTGCACGGCGAGCAACAGACAGGAGCGCATCGGCTCGCCGTCGAAGAGCACCGTGCAGACGCCGCAGACGCCGTGCTCGCAGCCGACGTGAGTACCGGTCAGCCCGAGCTCGTGGCGCAGGAGGTCGGAGAGCAGGAGCCGCGCTTCGACTTCACGCTCGCGGCGAGAGCCGTTCACTTCGAGCGAGATCGAATGCCGTGTCACGCCGCCTCCGCCGCCCGCTCCGCTGCCGAGCGGAGCGCGCGTCCGGTGAGAACGCGCACCAGATGGCGCTTGAAGTCGGCCGAAGCGTGGATGTCGCCGATCGGATCGATCTCCTCGCTGGCTGCGAGGTTGGCCGCCGCCGCGATCGACGCGGAGCTCGGAAACTCGCCCACCAGTCCGCTCGCGGCGCGCGCCGCGTCGATTGGACCTTCGCCGACCGAAAGATAGACCAACTTCGCCGTACGGCAACGCCCGGCGTCGTCGAGCCCGATGCACGCTGCCACGCCGGCGAGCGCGTAGTCACCGTGCCGCCGCGAAAGCTCGAGAAAGGCGCAACCGCTGCGGGCTTCGGGCGGCGGGATACGGATCTCGGTGAGCAGCTCGTCCGGTTGGAGCGAGGTCGCGAACAGGCCGGTGAAGAAGTCGCGCGCCGCGACCCAGCGCTCGCCGCTGCGCTTCTGGAGGAGAAAGCGCGCGTCGAGAGCCAGAGCTACGGCGGGGAGCTCGGCCGCTGGATCGGCGTGCGCAAGGCTGCCGCCGAGCGTGCCGCGATTGCGAATCTGCGGATGAGCGACGAACGGCACCGCCCGCGCGAGCAGTTCGGCGCGCTCGACCACCAGCGGTTCACGCTCGAGCCGGCGTTGGCGCACCAGCGCCCCGAGGCGGAGGCCGCCGTCGGGCAGCGCCGCGACGAAATCCAACTCGGCGAGGCGGTTAACGTCGATCAACATCGCCGGCTGCGCCAGGCGGAAGTTGAGCACCGGCAGCAGGCTCTGGCCGCCGGCCAGGATCTTGGCTTCGGCACCGTGCTCCGCGAGGCACTCGAGAGCCTCTTCGAGCGAGCGTGGGGCGACGTAGTCGAAGGGCGCCGGTTTCACGAAGCGGGAGCGATTGTACGGGACGCGTCGCTCAGCCGCCGCTTCTCGACCTTGCCCATCGCGTTCTTCGGCAGCTCCCCCACCAGGACGTAGCGGCGCGGGAGTTTGAAGGCGGCGAGCTGGGCGCGGCAGTGCGCCTCGAGCTCGCTCGTGGCGATCGGATGCTCGACGACGATGAAGGCGACCGGCGATTCGCCAAACTCCGGGTGCGGCTCGCCGATCACCGCCGCCTCGCGCACGCCGGGCAGGCGCAGCAGCACCTCCTCGATCTCGCGCGGATAGACGTTGAAGCCGCCCGAGAGGATGAGCTCGCTCGAGCGGCCGAGGAGGGTCAGGTATCCGTTGCCAGGATCGATCCGCCCGCGGTCGCCGGTGCGAAACCAGCCGCGCCCCGCCGCATCGATGCGAAAGCTCTCGGCGCTCTTCTCCGGTGCCCGCCAGTAGCCGCTGAACACGTTGGCGCCGGCCACCTCGATCTCGCCCTCCTCACCCGGAGCGCACGGATCGCCGGACGGGTCGACCACCCGCAGCTCGACGCCGGGAAGCGGCAACCCCACTGTGCCGGCCCGCCGCTCGCCGAGGAGCGGATTCGAGACCAGCATGCCGGTCTCGGTCATGCCGTAGCGCTCCAGAATCGCGTGACCGGTCAGCTCGCGAAACGTCGCGAATGTCTCGGGAGGCAACGGCGCCGAGCCCGAGACGAACAGGCGGACATCCGAAAGGCGCCGCGCGCCGTTTCGACGGCGCAGCTCCTCCACCAGGCGCACGTACAGCGTCGGCACGCCGAAGAAGAGCGTCGCCCTCCCCCGAGCCAGCGCGTCTATCGTTTGAGCGGCGTCGAAGCGCGCTTCGAGCCGCACCGTGGCGCCCACCGCGAGCGCCGCGAAGAGGCCGACCACCAGGCCGTGGAGATGAAAGAGAGGTAGAGCGAGCAGAAGCGTGTCCGCAGCCGACCACCCCCACGCTGCGTGGAGCGCCGCGATCGTCGCCGCGACGTTGGCGTGGGTCAGCATCGCCCCCTTGCTCGGCCCAGTCGTGCCCGAGGTGTAGAGGAGGAGCGCCAGGTCGTCGCCGGTGAGCTGAGGGAGCGGCGGCGAGCTGGGAGAACCCACCGGCTCCGCCTCCATCCAGGTCGCGACCTCGGCGAGCGAGACGATCGCGCCGACGCCGCAGCGCTCGGCGGCTTCGAGCTCGTGCGCCCTCGCAAGCTCGTCCGCTCCGGCGATCAGGAGACGCGGTTCGGCATCGGTCACCAGGTGGGCGATCTCGCGTCGCCGGTAGGCGACGTGGATCGGCAGCAATGCCGCGCCCGCGAGGAGAGTACCCAGCTGCGCGACCACGAGCTCGGCGCTCGCGGGAGCCAGCAGCGCGACCCGGTCGCCGCGCCCGACGCCGCGCTCGGCGAACGCCACCGCCAGCCGGCGCGCCGCCGACCAGAGCCGTTCGTAGCTCCAGACGGCCTCGCCGCCCGGCTCGCGCAC
>CAZPYU010000187.1:0-5670 GCA_964590905.1 uncultured Thermoanaerobaculia bacterium | reverse complement strand
TCGGATTGCGGCAGAGGTTCTTGAAGGTCTCACCCTCAAAGATTTCGAGCAGCTGAAGACGGCGCCAGTCGAGGCGCTCGGGTTGGGCGTAGACCTGGCGCGCGGTCCCGACCCGCAAGGCGCGCGTTTCGTCGGTTGCGTTCGGAGGGAGCTTTTCGATCTCGGCGACCGCCCCTTCGACGAGCGCCAGGTAGTGCTCGATGTGCTCGTCTTTGGGCGTGAACCCCACCCCTTTGTTGGCCAAGTTGGGGAAGCTCGAATCCGCGCTCCAGGTCCCGACCACGGGCAGGTGGCCAGCGTTGAAAGCGACGTACTCGTTCTTCTCGATGGCGTCATAGATGCGGTGCTTGTAGTCGAGCTGCCAGCGGATGAAGCTCTCCGGCAGCTCCTTGATCTCGAGCTCGCGCACCTCACCGTTCGTCTGGACCCGGGCAACGTTTCCGGTGATTTCGACCCGCGGAACGACTTCCGTTTCCAACATGCACCCTCCTCACTGCCGCATCTGCGACTTCGTCCAGCCTGCGCCGGGTGAGGGAATCAGCCCCGTCGGGCGCGGCCACTCCTGCGGAGGAGTTTTCCAGGACGTTGGGCGCAGACACTAACCACTCCTCTGTTGGAACGTCAACCAGCGGGCGCGGCGAGCGCGATCCGCGCGTCGGTCGCGCGACGGTGACGCGCTTCGGCTCACGCTCGCAGGATTTGGAACGGGAGAACGCCTTGTGCGATGATCTCCGGCCATCGAGCAAATGAAGTTGCGGCGAGCGGTCGACCTGGCGGACGCAGCACGAGAGTCACGGCAGCGAGCGAGGGCATGAGCGGAACGCAAAAAGAGAGCGATCCGGTCGATCACCGGGCGCCGCTGATTCTCGGCGGACCCTCGTTTCACGACGTCTCCGAGGCGGTGGCTCGCCCGCTCGAGCGCCCGCCGACCCGCGGTTGGTGGCTCTTCTTCTTGCCGTCCGTGGCCCTGCTCGGCCTGCTGGGCGTCGCCGTCTCCTGGCTCTTCTTCGAGGGCGTCGGAGTCTGGGGACTCAACAACCCGGTGGGCTGGGCCTTCGACATCACCAACTTCGTCTTCTGGGTAGGTATAGGTCACGCCGGTACGCTGATCTCCGCCATCCTCTTCCTCTTCCGTCAGAAATGGCGGACCTCGATCAATCGCTCCGCCGAGGCGATGACGATCTTCGCCGTGATGTGCGCCCTGATCTTTCCCGGCATCCATATCGGCCGGCCGTGGGTCGCCTACTGGATGGCCCCGGTTCCGAACCAGATGGGCATGTGGCCGCAGTTTCGCAGCCCGCTGATGTGGGACGTCTTCGCGGTCTCGATCTACGGCACGGTTTCGGCGCTCTTCTGGTACGTCGGGCTGATTCCCGATCTCGCCACCGTCCGCGACCGCGCTTCGGGGCGGCGCCGGATGATCTTCGGGGCGCTCGCTCTGGGTTGGCGGGGCTCGATGCGCCACTGGCACCACTACGAGAAGGCCTATCTGATCCTCGCCGGGCTGGCGACGCCGCTGGTGCTCTCGGTGCACTCGATCGTCTCGATGGACTTCGCCACCTCGCAGCTGCCCGGCTGGCACACCACGATCTTCCCGCCCTACTTCGTGGCCGGGGCGATCTTCTCGGGCTTCGCGATGGTGGTGACGCTGATGGTGATCACCAGGAAGGCGTTCGGGCTCGAGCATGTGATCACCATGAGGCACTTCGACTACATGGCGAAGATCATGCTCGTCACCGGCATGATGGTGGGGTACGCCTACGCGCTCGAGTTCTTCATCGCCTGGTACTCGGGCAACGCCTACGAGCTGTTCGCCTTCAGGAATCGCGCCTTCGGCCCCTACGCCTGGGCCTACTGGACGATGGTGAGCTGCAACGTCCTCACGCCCCAGCTCTTCTGGTTCAAGCGCGTGCGCTCCTCTTTGGCGTGGCTCTTCGTGCTCTCCATCTTCGTCAACGTCGGCATGTGGTTCGAGCGCTTCGTGATCATCGTCACCTCGCTCCACCGCGACTTCTTGCCGTCGAGCTGGGACATGTTCACGCCCACGATCTGGGATGTGGCGACCATGCTCGGCAGCTTCGGCCTCTTCTTCACCATGTTCTGTCTCTTCGTCCGCTTCCTGCCGATTGTCGCCACCGCCGAAGTCAAGTCGGTGCTGCCGCAAGCCGTGGCGCATTCGCGCCAGGCACCGCGCGTCGAGCTCGACGATCAGAAGGGTCCAGGCGCTCAGTCGGCTCCGGCGCTCGTCAGAGGAGACTCCGGCTGATGGCCCTCCTACGGCCCAGTCTGCCGCAGGGCGAGCGCTTCGGCGCCCTTGCCGAGTTCGCGACCCCGGCGGCGCTCTACGAAGCCTGCGAAGGCGTGCGCGACGCCGGCTACACGCGCTGGGACGCCCACGCGCCGTTTCCCGTGCACGGGCTCGACCGCGCGATGGGCCTGCGCGCGTCGCGGCTGCCCTGGATCTCGCTCGTCATGGCGCTCGGCGGCGCCGCCACGGGCATGGGGCTGCAGGGCTGGGTGAGCACGATCGCTTACCCGCTGGTGATCAGCGGCAAGCCGTTCTTCAGCTGGCCGGCGTTCATCCCCGTCACCTTCGAGCTGGCGGTGCTCGGTGGCGCCGTGGGCGCCGTCTTCGGCATGTTCGCCTTGAACCAGCTGCCGACCTTCTACCACCCGCTGTTCAGCTCGGCGCGCTTCGAACGCGCTAGCGACGACGGCTTCTTCATCTCGATCGAGGCTTGGGATCCCAAGTTCGACGCCAGCCAGACCGTGGAGCTCCTGCGCCGACTGGGCGCGACGAGCGTCGAGCTGGTGGCGAGCTAGCCGAGAATCATCTTAGACAGCCATGAGTGAACACTCCCAGCACTCCCACTCTCAGCCGGCTTCGCTGGCAGCTGCGTCGCTCTGGCTGCCGCCGGAGCATCCCTGGCGCCGCCTGCCGGCGATCGGGCTGCTGCTGGCGGCGCTCGGGCTGGGAGGCAGCCTGGCGCTCGGCCTCGGCAGCCCGGAGGCGCGGGCCCAGCTCTGGCACTCCTGGTTGGTCGGTTCGCTGTTCGTTCTGAGCGTCGCGCTCGGAGGCCTCTTCTTCGTGCTCCTGCAGCACGCCACCCAAGCCGGCTGGAGCGTCGTCGTACGGCGCCTCGCCGAGAACGCCATGGCGACCCTGCCGTACCTCGCCCTGCTCTTCGCACCGCTGCTGCTGCTCGGCATGGGCGACCTGTTCCACTGGAGCCATGCCGACGCAGTGGCGTCCGACCCGCTGCTCGCCCACAAACGGGCGTACTTGAACGTGCCGTTCTTCGTCCTCCGCACGTTGGTCTACTTCGCCGTCTGGTCGGGGCTCGCGATCCGGTTCGGCCGGCTGTCTCGGCTCCAGGATTCGACCGGCGATCACGAGATCACCCGCCGGCTGCGCCGAGCGAGCGCGCCGGGGCTGCTGCTCTTCGCCCTCACGGTGACCTTCGCCTCGTTCGACTGGCTGATGTCGCTCGATCCGCACTGGTACTCGACGATCTTCGGCGTCTACTTCTTCTCGGGCGCGATGGTCGCGATCTTCGCCTTCCTGGCCCTGGTGACGATCGCTGCACGGCGGGCCGGCTTGCTGGTCGAGGTCATCTCTACCGAGCACCTGCACGATCTCGGCAAGCTGCTCTTCGCTTTCGTCGCCTTCTGGGCCTACATCGGTTTCTCTCAGTTCTTCCTCATCTGGTACAGCAACCTGCCCGAGGAGACCGTCTTCTTCGCCGTGCGCCTGAACGGCTCGTGGCGGGCGGCCACCCTCCTGCTCGCCCTCGGACACTTCGTGGTGCCGTTCTTCTTTCTCCTGCCACGGACGATCAAGCGCAATACCGCCGCCCTCGCCGCGGCCGCCGGGTGGCTGCTCTTCATGCACCTGCTGGATCTCCACTGGCTGGTGATGCCCAACCTCCATCCCGAGGGGATGGGGCTAAGCTTGCTCGACGGGACTACGCTGATAGGCTCGGTTGGTGTTTTCATCGCGGCCTTCGGTTGGTCACTCCGGCGCCAGGCATTGGTGCCGCTCGGCGATCCCCGGTTGCCCGAATCGCTGCTCTTCGAGAACCAATGACCCCATGACGGCTCTGCAAACCCCCGTCACGCTGTGTCCCCAGTTGTATTGGGGACTGTGCCCCCAGTCGTATTGGGGGTCGGAGGATTCGTGATGTCCAAGCGGTATCTCAATGCGGTCACCCTGGCCGGTTCGACTCTCGTTCTCGCTCTCGCCGCCGGCCCGGCGCTGGCCGCGCCGGCGGTCACCGGCACCGTGACCTATACCGGTAAGGTCCCCGCCCTGAAGCCGCTCAACATGGACGCCGATCCGGGGTGCGCCGCCAAGCACAGCACGCCGGTGCCGAGCGATGTCCTGGTCCTCGGACCGGGCAACGCGATGGCGAACGTCATGGTGCGGGTCAAGAGCGCGGTGACGGGCGCTTTTGCCGCGCCGGCGCAGGCCGCGGTGATCGATCAAAAGGGCTGCCACTACGAGCCGCACGTGCTGGGGGTCATGGTCGGTCAGACGCTGAAGCTCAAGAACTCGGACGGCCTGCTCCACAACGTGCACGCCCTGCCCAAGGTGAACACCCCCTTCAACATGGCGATGCCGGCCAATCGCACCGAAGCGGACACCAAATTCGGCAAGGAAGAGGGGATGTTCCTGGTCAAGTGCGACGTCCACGGCTGGATGACGGCCTACGTCGGAGTCTTCGCCAATCCGCACTTCGCGGTGACCGGGAAAGACGGCAAGTTCTCTATCGCAGATCTGGCGCCCGGAACCTACGAGATCGAAGCCTGGCACGAGAAGCTCGGCATGAAGACCGGGACCGCGATTGTCGCGGCGGGCAAGCCGGCCACCGTCGATTTCGCCTTCGCCGCTCCGGGCAGCTGACCTACCTTCCAGACGACCCCCGAGCCCCGAGCCACTGTCCGCAACGCCTGGGAGATTCGAGAATCCATGGCCACGACCGTCACTGACGCAGCACACGCCCACCCCGAGAGCGCGCACGCCGAGCCCCACGATCATCAGGAGCTTGGCTTTCTGCGCAAGTACGTCTTCTCCACCGACCACAAGGTCATCGGCATCTGGTACGCGGTGACCGGGCTCCTCTTCCTGTTCTTCGGTTTCTGCCTGGTGATGTTGATGCGCTGGCAGCTCGCCTTCCCGGGACGCGCGCTGCCGCTGATCGGTCACCTCTTTGGTGAGGCGCGCATGCCCGGCGGCTCGATGCTGCCCGAGTTCTACAACGAGCTCGGCGCCATGCACGGCACCATCATGGTCTTCCTCGGCGTGGTGCCGCTGGCGGTGGGCGGCTTCGGCAACTTCGTGCTGCCGCTGCAGATCGGTGCTCCCGACATGGCGTTTCCGAGGATCAACCTGGCCAGCTACTGGGCGTACTTCCTGGGCGGCGTGACCATGCTGGCAAGCTTCTTCGTGCCGGGCGGCGCAGCACAGTCGGGCTGGACCTCGTACACGCCGCTGGCGGTCCTCGCCGGCCAAGGGCAGACGATGTGGCTCTTCGGCATGATCTTCCTGATCACCTCGTCGCTTCTGGGCGCGCTCAACTTCATCGCCACAACGATCCAACTGCGCGCTCCCGGGCTCTCCTGGTTCCGGCTGCCGTTCTTCGTCTGGGCGCAGTTCGTCACGGCGTTCCT
>CAZPYU010000186.1:0-6043 GCA_964590905.1 uncultured Thermoanaerobaculia bacterium | reverse complement strand
AAGACCGAGAAGTTGCAGAAGTAGGTGTCCGCCAGCTGGCGCTCGAGCCCTTCCAACTCTTCGGGAACCTCGTTGGACTCGCGCACTAGGCGGAGGATCTTCTGCGTCAGCGCCCAGTAGAGGTCCTCGGCCAGGACGCGCTCGGTGAGCGAGAGGTGGTTGAGGTTGTAGAGCGAGAGGATCTCGTCGCGGTAGCCGGCGGCGTCGTGGTACGCCTCGAGCAGATTCTTGCGCGACACCTCGCGGTAGGTGTCGTGGAGGTAGCGGATCGGCGCCGGCACGCCTTCAGGAAGGGTCTCGGGCAGATTACCGACGCGGAACTCGCCGACGCCGAGGATGTCGACCACCAGCAGGGCGTGATGAGCCACCAGCGCGCGTCCCGACTCCGAAACCAGCGTCGGATGGGGTACGCCGGCGGAATCGCAGAGCTCCATGGTGCCGAAAACGACGTCGTTGGCGTACTCCTGGAGGGTGTAGTTCATCGACGAGCTGAAGTTGGTCTGCGAGCCGTCGTAGTCGATCCCGAGCCCGCCCCCGACATCGAGAAAGCTGAGTGGCGCTCCGAGCGCGGTGAGCTCGCAGTATGTCCGCACCGCCTCGCGCAGCGCCTCCTTGACGTTGCGGATCGAGGAGATCTGGCTGCCGAGATGGAAGTGAAGGAGCTCCAGCCGATCGAGCAGGCCGTGCTCGCGGAGGAAACGGATCGCCTCGACCAGGCCGCGCGCGCCGAGGCCGAACTTCGAGCGGTCGCCCGCCGAGCCCTCCCAGTGGCCAGCGCCGCGCGCCGAGAGGCGAGCGCGCACGCCCAGCGCCGGGCGCACGCCAGTCTTCTCGGCGATGGCGGCGATCAGCTCGAGCTCGGAGAACTTCTCGACCACCAGCACAACGTGCCGGCCCAGCTTCGAAGCGAGCAGCGCGGTCTCGACGTACTCTTCGTCCTTGTAGCCGTTGCAGATGATCAGTGCCTCGTCGTCTTCGAGCATCGCCATGACGGCCAGCAGCTCGGGCTTCGACCCGGCCTCGAGACCGAAGTGATAAGGGCGCCCGGCCTCGACGAGCTTCTCCACCACGTAGCGCTCCTGGTTGACCTTGATCGGATAGACGCCGCGGTAGGTCCCCTGGTAGCCGTACTCGGAGATGGCGCGCAAGAAGCTCTCGTTGAGCTCCACCACTCGGGCCCTCAGGATCTCCGAGAAGCGGATGAGTAGCGGCGGCGCGATGCCGCGCAGGCGGACCTCGTCGACAAGCTCCTTCAAGTCGACGGTGCCCGCCTCGGGGCCGCTCGGCTGCGCGACGAGATTCCCCTTCTCGTTGACAGAGAAGTAGCGGTTTCCCCACTGGCCGATCGAGTAGAGCTCGAGCGAGTCTTCGATCGTCCATTTGCGGTGTAAGCCGTTGTTGGCCATCGCAGGAAACCTCCTCGCGCAGGCGCTCGCAGTAACGCTAGCGTTTCGGGGCCGGGACTTTAGCACCGCGCCGGCGCTTCGTTCGCGGCGGCGGGCGCTTCGAGCTCGACGAGCTGAAGCGACATCGGGTGAGGGCGAGTAGACTTCGGTCGTGAAGGCGTCGCTTTCGGAGGCCGAGCGCGAAGCGGTCGAGAGCGCTGTCGCGGAGGCGGAGCGGGAGAGCGGCGCCGAAATCGTGCCGGTCTTGGTTCCCGCGTCCGACTCCTACGAGGTCGCGAGCTGGAAGGGTGCCGCGCTCGGCGCGCTGGTCGGATCGCTCGCCTATCTCATCGCTCCAGCAGTCGAAGGGGCGGGCGCCGACCCCGGCTGGCTCGGAGCGGCCGCGGTGCTCGGCGGCGCTCTGATCGGTTCTCTCTTGGCTCGCTGGCCGAGGTTGCGGCGGGCACTCGCCGGCGACGCCGAGCTCGACCAGCGGGTCGAGCTGGCTGCCGCGGAGCAGTTCCTCGCCCGCGCGCTCTTTCGCACCCGTGAACGAACAGGGATCCTGATCTTTGTATCGCTGTTCGAGCGCCGCGTACGCATCCTGGCCGACGAGGGCGTCTATCTCGCGGTCGAGCGACCGATCTGGGTCGCGCTCGCGGACGAAATCGCGCGCGAGATGGCGCAGGCACCCGCCGGTCGGGCGCTTTTGTCCGCGGTCAAGCGCGCCGCTCTGCTGGTGCGCGAGCACGGACCGCGACGCCGCAGTGACGATGCCAACGAGCTCCCCGATGGGCTCGGTATCGAGGGTTGACAGCGAGTCGCCGAGCGAGCGGCGTCGGCGGTTGGTGCTAAGCTCTGCATTCATCCTCGACAGAGAGATCTCGCCATGACCGAACCTATCGCTCCTGCCAAAAAGGGCCTCTCGACCGGCGCCAAGATCGCCATCGGCTGCTTGGTCATCGTCGTGCTCTTCTTCGGCGCCTGCTTCGCCGTCGGCGGCTACGGCATTTTCAAGCTGAAGCAGTTCGTTGGCGAGGCCGAGGAGAATCCCGACGCCGCGGCGGTCCGACTCGCTGCGTTGGCGTTCCGGGCGAATCCCGACATCGACGTCGTCTCGTCCGACCCCGCGGCCGGCAAGATCACGGTGCGCGACAAGAAGAGCGGCAAGGAGGTCACCTTCGACCTCGAGGACATCAAAGCCGGGAGACTGACGATCGAGTCGGGCGACGAGAAGGTCGAGTTCAACGCCGACGCTCCCGACGGTGGCGACGCGGGCGGGTTCACCATTTCGAGCGACAAGGGGAAGGTCGTCTTCGGAGCGGACTCGGGCTCGGTACCGGAGTTCGTACCGATCTATCCCGGCGCCCGCAGCGATAACTTCTCGAGCATCGAGGCGGCCGGCGAGCGGAGCGGCACGTTCACAATACACACCGCCGACTCGCCGGATCAGGTGATCGCGTTCTACGAGAGCGAGCTCGAGGCTTCCGGCTTTAAGATCGAGAAGGTGTCGCTGGAGGCCGGCTCGGTTTTCAGGAACCTGACCGCGACCGCGGGCAACCGCACCGTCAACGTCGGTCTCTCCGCGCAGGAAGGGCAGACCCAGGGGCTGGTTGCGTACGCGGACAAGCCCTGATGCTCGCCGCGCCACCCGCGCGGCAACTCGACCTCTGGCGAACAGCGGCACTTTCTCCTCTCTCGAACCGATGTTTCGCCGCCAGCGGGAAGGCTCGGTCGTCTGTCCTTCGTGCGGACGGCTGGTCGGCGTTCGCGACGCGCGCTGCCTGATCTGCGGGCAGAAGAACCCCAGCCTTTTCGGTTGGGCCCAACCGCTGCGCCGACTGGGTGCCGACCTCGGCTTCGTCCAGCTGATCGTCGGAAGCTGCACCCTGCTCTACGTAGCTAGTCTGCTGCTTTCGCCACGAGCGCTCGCGGGCGGTGGACTGTTCGGCTTTCTGGCGCCCGACGCGCGCGCGCTCCTGGTGCTGGGTGGGTCCGGCTCGCTACCGCTCTTCGCGCTAGACCGCTGGTGGACGCCGCTCTCGGCCTCTTGGCTGCACGGTGGCCTGCTGCATCTCGTCTTCAACCTGCTCTGGGTGCGCGACATCGCGCCGCAGGTAGCGCGGCTCTTCGGGGCGGGACGAACGGTGCTCGTCTATCTGGCGGGCGGCGTCGGTGGCTTCGTCTTGACCTCGTGCGTCGCCCTGGCCGCACCCAGGCTACCTTCGGTTCTGGGCGGTGCCCAGCTCACGATCGGGGCATCGGCATCGCTCTTCGGACTCTTCGGCGCGCTCGTCTGCTATGGGCAGCGAACGGGCCAGCAGCAGATGCGACAGATGGTCTGGGGCTGGGTCGCCGCGGGAGTGATCTTCGGCTTCGTTGGCGTTTTCGGCGGCATCCGGGTCGACAATTGGGCGCACGCCGGCGGCTTCGGTGGCGGCTGGCTGGCGGCGCGGCTGCTCGATCCCCTGCGCGAAGAGCGCCCTGGTCACCTCCTCGCGGCACTTGTCGGCCTCGCGGCATCCCTCGTAGCGGTCTTGGCATCGGTCGTGACTGGGCTCCACTTTCTCGAGCGATGAGCGAGAAGCGCAAGCCGCAGCTCGACCACGCCTGGGCGGAGGCGAAGACACTCGTCTGGCAACATCGCCGGAGGCTGTCGATCGCCTTTGGCCTGATGATCGTCGGGCGGCTTGCCGGGCTGGTCTTGCCGGCGTCGTCGAAGTACCTGATCGACGACGTGTTGGCGAATGGGCGAGGCGAGCTCCTGCTGCCGCTGGCGCTGGGTGCGGGAGTGGCAACGTTGATCCAGGCCGCTACCTCCTTCGGTCTCTCGCAGCTCCTCGGTGTTGCCGCGCAGGGGGAGATCGCCGCGATGCGCAAGCGGTTGCACGCGCACGTGCTCCGCCTACCGACCAGCTTCTTCGATGCCTCGAAGAGCGGCGAGCTGATCTCGCGGGTCATGAACGACGCCGAGGGAATCCGCAACTTGGTGGGCACCGGTCTCGTCCTCCTGGCCGGCGGCTTTCTGACCGCAGGGCTGGCGCTCGGTGTTCTGATCTGGCTCAACTGGCGACTGACGCTGATCAATCTGGTCGTCGTCGCGCTGTTCGGCGCCATGCTCGCCTTCGCCTTTCGCCGGCTGCGTCCAGTCTTCCGCGAGAGGAGCAAGATCCATGCGGAGGTCGCCGGCCGGCTCGGCGAATCGATGGGCGGCGTACGGGTAGTCAAGGCGTACACCGCCGAGCCGGAGGAGGAGCGAGTCTTCTCGGCGGGCGCCGATCGCATCTTCGCCAACATCAAGAAGACGATGATCGGAATCTCGGGCGTAACTTCGGCGTCGACAGCGCTGCTCGGAATCGTCGGAACGATCCTGATCGTGGCCGGCGGCAGGGCGATCTTCAGCGGAGCGATGACGCTCGGCGAGCTGATCATGTACGTCTTCTTCACCGGGCTCCTGATTCAGCCGGTCGCCGAGATCGCGGCGATCGGCACCCAGTTGACCGAAGCGTTCGCGGGGCTCGACCGAATTCGCGAGATCTTTGGCCAGGCGACCGAGGACCAGGAAGACGCCGGCAAGACGGCGGTCGAGAGCGTGGACGGCGAGGTGGCGTTCGAATCGGTGAGCTTCCAGTACCTGGAGGGGCAGCCGGTATTGAACGGCGTGTCTTTCCGCGCGCTGGCGGGGACCACGACCGCGCTCGTCGGCTCGTCCGGATCGGGCAAGAGCACGATCATCGGCCTTGTGCTCGCCTTCCATCGGCCGCAGAGCGGACGGATCGTGGTCGACGGCCACGACCTGGCGACGCTTCGTCTGCGCGACTACCGGCGGCACTTGGGTGCGGTCTTCCAGGACAACTTCCTCTTCGACGGCACGATCGCGGAGAACATCGCCTACTCGCGACTTGGCGCCACCCGCGAGGAGGTCCTCGCCGCGGCGAGGGTCGCCCACTGCGACGAGTTCGTGACGCGCTTCGAGCTCGGCTACGACTCGATCGTCGGCGAGCGTGGCGTGAAGCTGTCCGGCGGCCAGCGTCAGCGGGTGGCGATCGCTCGCGCGGTGCTCGCCGATCCATCGATCCTGATCCTGGACGAGGCGACCTCGAGTCTCGACAGCGAAAGCGAAGCGATGATCCAGGACGGCCTGGCCCGGTTGCGCCAAGGGCGTACCACCTTCGTCATCGCCCACCGCCTCTCGACCAGCCGCAGCGCCGACCAGATCCTGGTGGTCGAGGGGGGCGAGATCGTCGAGCACGGCGGGCACGACGAGCTGCTCGCCAAAAACGGTCGCTACCGCCAGCTCTACGACCGCCAGTACCGGCTCGAGAGCGATCGCTTCATCAACGCCGGCGAGGACTTCACCCCTGAGCGCGAGCACAGGGCGATGGCTGCGCGGGTGACTCCCGCGGCAGCGCTCTGAGGCGAGCGTGAGCTCCGCGACATGAACGAGCTCTTGGGTTGTCTCGGAGCGCTGATCGCGCTGGCGATTGTGGTGGTGGCGATCGCGATGCCGGTCGTTCTCCTGCGTACCCGCGGCGATCTGCGCCGCCTGTCGGCAGAGCTGCGCCGCGAGCGCGAGAGCCGGCTCGAGCTCCTCGAGCGCGTGGCGGCGCTCGAAGCGCTTCCGCCGGGCGAGATAGCCACCGCGAAGCCGTTCGCTC
>CAZPYU010000185.1:0-14351 GCA_964590905.1 uncultured Thermoanaerobaculia bacterium | reverse complement strand
TACGCCCGCTGGCGCGGCGAGCGGCTGCACCGCCTCAACGATTCGATCGCCGATCTCGCCACCGGCACGCTCGATCAAGTGCTTTCGGTCTTCACCAAGGCGGGCACGGTCGGCGTCTACGCCTGGGCGTGGGAGCGCTTTCGGATCTCAACCTGGAGCACCGACTCGGTGGCAACCTGGATCCTCTGCTTCTTCGGGGTCGACTTCTTCTACTACTGGTTTCACCGCGTCAGTCACGAGAGCAACCTGCCGTGGGGGGCGCACATCGTCCACCACTCGTCGGAGGAGTACAACCTGTCGGTCGCGCTCCGCCAGGGGGCTTTGCAGCCGTTCTTCAGCTTCCCGTTCTATCTGCCGCTGGCGCTCTTCGGCTTTCCGCCGCTCGTCTTCCTCGCCTGTTCGAGCTTCGACACCATCTATCAGTTCTGGATTCACACGCGGGCGATCGGACGGCTCGGGCCGCTCGAGTGGGTCCTGAACACACCCTCCCATCACCGCGTGCACCACGGCTGCGACGCCAAGTACATCGACAGGAACTACGCCGGGACGCTGATCGTTTGGGACCGGTTGTTCGGCTCGTTCCAGGCCGAAGAGGAGGAGCCCACCTACGGCATCACCAAACCTCTGCGCAGCTGGAACCCTCTCTGGGCCAACGTCCATCACTACGCCGACTTGATGCAGGGCAGCCGCAGAGCGCCGAGCTTCCGCGCGGCGCTCGAGCTCTGGGCAAAGGGCCCAGGTTGGAAGCCGGCATGGCTCCTGGCAGGGACTCCGGTCGACCCGTCGCCGACCGTGCTGACGCACGGCGAAGCCGGGAAGCACGACGCGCGCGCTCCGCGTCCGCTCACGGCCTACGCCGTCGTCCAGTTCCTCTTGGCGCTGGGCGGCGCGCTGCTTCTCCTCGACCTGCAGGATCAACTCGATTTCTGGATCCGATTCGGGTGGGCAGTGGCGATCGTCTGGACGCTCCTCGACGTCGGCCTCCTCTTCGATGGCAGCGGGTGGTCGGTACCTTCCGAGCTCTTTCGGCTCGCCGCGGTCGGCAGCGCTGTCGTCGCGTCGACCGCAGGCGCGATCTCCGGCCCGCGCTTCGGCGTCATCGTCGTCGCGACGTTTGTCGCGGTTTCGGTGTTGGCCGCCTGGCTGCTGCGCTTCCGACATCGGCTGGACCGGATCTCTCCTGGCGCGGCGCCGCTCGACGCGCCGGGCCGGCTAGAATCGCGAAAGTGAGCGCTCGGCGATGACCCGACTGTTGGAACCGTGGCCGTGGTGGGTCGCGGGCCCTCTCATCGGGCTCGTCGTTCCGCTTCTGCTCTGGATCGGCGGCCGCCAGTTCGGGCTCTCGGCGAACCTGCGCCACCTCTGCGCCGTCTGCATTCCGAACAAGGTCGAATTCTTCCGCTACGATTGGCGCCGAGAGGGGCTCTGGAATCTGATCTTCGCTCTCGGCGTCGTCGTGGGAGGGTTCGTCGGACATCGCCTGCTCTCCGATCCGGAGCGTCCAGTCGAACTGGCGCCGGCGACGGTGGCGGCGCTGACCGAACAGGGGCTTTCGCTCTCCGCGGTTGCGCCGCCCGAGCTCCTCTCGTGGCGGGCAATCGCTACCGTGCCGGGCTTCGTCGCCATGGTCGTCGGAGGCTTCTTGGTCGGATTCGGCTCGCGCTGGGCAGGCGGCTGCACCTCTGGGCACGCGATCAGCGGCCTGGCCGCCGGCGAGCTGCCGTCGCTGGTCGCTGTGCTGGGATTCTTTGCCGGAGGTATCGTCGCCACCTGGCTTCTGTTGCCCTGGCTCCTGAGATGAGGACGCCGTGGTGATGGCGGTGGCTTCGTTTGCGCCGCACGAGCTCGAAGGTCGCAGCGCAGCCCGCGAACGCGAAAGCATTTCGCCGGCGGAGCTGCTGTTCGAGCTCGTACTTGGAGTCGGATTCGGCGTCCTGCTGGTCAAGTCCGAAGCGGCGAGCTGGTACCGGATCCACGAGATGTTCCGATTCGCGAGCTTTCAACTCTTCGGGGTCATCGGCTCGGCGATCGCTGTCGCGGCGCTCGGGGTTGCCGCGCTGCGCAGCCTGGGAGGAGTAACCGTGGATGGTCGCGCAATCGCACCGCCGAGAAAGGAGCGGACACCGCTCTTCGCTCGCTACGCGCTGGGCGGAAGTTGCTTCGGGCTCGGCTGGGGGCTGCTCGGCGCCTGTCCGGGTCCGATCTTCGCTTGGCTCGGTGCCGGGGCCTCGGCTTACTTGATCCCATTCGCGGCGGCGCTCGCCGGCACCTTCGTCTACGGGCTGCTACGTCACCGCCTACCGCATTAGAGCGAGGGAGTCGAGACATGCTCTTCCGCCAGATCTTCGACGAAAAGCTCGCCCAGTACGCTTACCTGATCGCCTGCCAGAAGACCAAGGAGGCGATCCTGGTTGACCCCGAGCGCGATGTGGATCGCTATCTCGAGCTGGCGCGTCGCGAAGGAGTCGAGATCGTCGCCGCGACCGAGACCCACATTCACGCCGATTTTCTCTCCGGCGTCCGTGAGCTCGCGGCGCGGAAGCCGAACCTTCGCGTCTACCTCTCCAACGAAGGGGACGCGGACTGGAAGTACCTCTGGCCCGATCGCGACGGCCGCGCGTGGACGAAACTTCGTGATGGCGACGCGATCCGGGTCGGCAACATCGAGCTGCGCGTCGTAGCGACACCGGGGCACACTCCCGAGCATCTCGCCTTTCTGGTCGTCGACCGCGGCGGCGGCGCGGTCGAGCCGATGGGAATGCTCGCCGGCGACTTCGTCTTCGTTGGCGATCTGGGTCGACCCGACCTGCTCGAGTCGGCGGCCGGAGTCGCCGGGGCGATGGAGCCGGCCGCCCGCCGCCTTTGGGGCTCGGCTCGAGTGTTCCTGGAGCTTCCCGACTGGCTCCAGGTCTGGCCGGGGCACGGAGCAGGGAGCGCTTGCGGCAAGGCGCTGGGAGCCGTACCGACGACGACGGTCGGCTACGAGCGCCGCTATTCGCCCGCTCTGGCCGCCGTCGCCAGGGGCGAGCGGCCGTTCGTCGACTTCATCCTCGCCGGCCAGCCGGAGCCGCCGCTCTATTTCGCGCGCATGAAGCGATTGAACCGGGAGGGAGCCGAGCTGCTCGGGGAGCTGCCGGCGCCGCGCCGGCTGGATGCCGACGAGTTGACCCTCTTCGCCGGGCGGTCCGGGGCGGTCGTGCTCGACAGCCGTCCCGATCGCTTCGCCTTCTTCGAGCGGCACCTGCGCGGTTCGCTCTGGACACCGCTCGATCGGACCTTTCCCACCGTTGTCGGTTCGTACGTGGAGCCCGACGAGGAGATCGTCCTCCTCGTCGAGGAGGCCCGCCGCGCGGAGGCGGTGCGCGACCTGGTACGCATCGGCCTCGACAGCGTCGTCGCCTGGGCGCCCCCCGAGCTCCTCGCGCAGATTCCTGCGCACGCCTCGGCGCGAATCGCGTCGATCGACATCACGCGAATCGAGGAGCGTCGGCACGAACCCGGTGTGGTAGTTCTCGATGTGCGGGGAAGGGCAGAGTACGAAGGCGGCCATCTGTCGGGCGCGCTGCAGATCGCCTACACCCGGCTGGCGACGCGCCTCGACGAGCTGCCGCGCGACGGTGAGCTGCTCGTTCACTGCGGCGGTGGGCAGCGCGCGGCTGCGGCTGCGGCCTATCTGTCGCGTCGCGGCCTAAGTGCGAGGCACGTGCAGGGAAACCTCGCCGAGCTCAAGAGCGTGCTGACCACGACCTAACGAAAACGGCCGCCTCGGGGGAGGCGGCCGCTGAACTGCTACCACGGTCGGGGATTCGGCCCGGGGCCTGGAGCGGGGACCCGCGTCGAAACTGCTTCGCTCGGCCTCGCCGCCGCGCGAACCGCGAACCGCTCCTCCTTCCCACCGGAATGGCTGGGTCCACGTCGCCATCGGCCGGAGGCTCGCAGTGGCCGTGGTCCAAAGGACCGGCGCCGGGGGAGGAGTGGGGAGGGCGACCGAGAAACCGGGCCGACCGCCCCGACCGTCGAGGGGCATTGAAACGCCCTCGGAGCCTCCTGTCAAGGCGGAAATGGGAAGAAATCGGTTCCGAGGTCGGGCAAAATACTCTAAACCAAAGAAACCAAAGCCTCTTAGAGGGAAACAACCGGGCCCAGACCGGGCGCTCTGTGGGAGCCGTCGCTGCCCTGGTCCTTCAAAGGGCGGCTGTCGCATTTCCGCCCGCATCGTGTGCTCGCAGCTGCGCTGCGAGGAGCGATCGATAAGATGATTCCACGATGTCGACTCCCGCCACTCCGCGCACCGTGCGAGCGCCGCGCGGAAGTCAGATCAGCTGCCGCGGCTGGCTCCAGGAGGCAGCGCTGCGGATGTTGATGAACAACCTGGATCCCGAGGTCGCCGAACGGCCCGCCGAGCTGGTCGTCTACGGCGGCTCCGGCAAGGCGGTGCGCAACTGGGACTGCTTCGAGGCCACGGTGGCTGCTTTGCAACGACTCGGAGACGACGAGACGCTGCTCGTCCAATCGGGTAAGCCTGTAGCGGTCTTCACGAGTCATCGCGACGCGCCGCGGGTGCTGATTGCCAACTCGAATCTCGTCCCGCGCTGGGCGACGATCGACGAGTTCCGGCGGCTGGAGGCGCTCGGCTTGACGATGTACGGCCAGATGACGGCCGGCTCGTGGATTTACATCGGAACGCAGGGGATCCTGCAGGGGACCTACGAGACGTTGGCGGAGTGCGCCCGCCAGCGCTTTGGGCGTAGCCTCGCCGGAACGCTGACCGTGACCGCTGGACTCGGCGGCATGGGTGGTGCGCAGCCGCTCGCCGTGACGATGAACGAGGGCGTCTGCTTGGTGGCGGAGGTCGATCGCTCGCGGATCGAGAAGCGGCTCGCGACGCGCTATCTCGACGAGCTGGCGCCCTCCTTGGAGCAGGGTATCGAGCGCGCCCTGCTGGCCCGGCGGAACCGAGAGGCGGTATCGATCGCCGTCGAGGCGAATGCCGTCGAGCTGCTCGCCGAGCTCGTGGCGCGCGGCATCGTGCCCGAGATCGTCACCGATCAGACCTCGGCGCACGACAACCTGAACGGTTACGTGCCGCACGGCATGCAATTCGAAGCCGCGATAGCGCTCCGCGCCACCGACCCGGCTAGGTACGTAGAGCGAGCGATGGCGTCGATGGCAGACCATGTGCGCGCCCTTCTCGAGCTGCAACGGCGCGGTGCGGTCGCCTTCGACTACGGCAACAACCTGCGCGGTCAGGCGCGCGAAGCCGGTGTTGCCGACGCCTTCGAGATCGGCGGCTTCGTGCCGCTCTTCATCCGGCCGCTCTTCTGCACCGGCCAAGGGCCGTTCCGATGGGTCGTTCTCTCCGGCGATCCGGAGGAGCTGCGGACAACCGACGAGGCGCTGCTCGAGCTCTTCCCCGGCGATTCCAAGCTCCAGCGCTGGATCCCGATGGCGCAGGAGCGGATCGCATTTCAGGGCCTACCGGCGCGAATCTGTTGGCTCGGCTACCGCGAGCGCGACCGAGCGGGGAAGCTGTTCAACGACCTGGTCGCGAGCGGCAGGGTCTCGGCGCCGATCGTCATCGGGCGCGACCACCTCGATTGCGGCTCCGTCGCCTCGCCTTTCCGCGAGACCGAAGGGATGCGCGACGGCTCGGACGCGATCGCCGACTGGCCGATTTTGAATGCGCTGATCAACGCTGTCAACGGCGCCACCTGGGTCTCGGTGCATCACGGCGGAGGAGTCGGCATCGGCAACTCGATCCATGCCGGGATGGTGATCGTCGCCGATGGCACCGAAGAGGCGGCGCGGCGGCTCGCCCGCGTCCTGACCTCCGACCCGGGGATGGGAGTGGCACGCCACGTCGACGCCGGCTACGCCGAGGCGATCGACTGCGCGCGGCGGACCGGCATCGATCTTCCGATGCAGAGGCTCTCCTGACCGGCGGTCCGTAGCTTGCAATCGCTGAGCGCCGATCGGATGCGTCGTCTGCGAGCTCTCTTCGGATCGATCGTGACTCCGCTCCTTCTGCTGGGAGCGGCGCCGGCGTTCGAGCCGCTGCTGGCGGGGCCGCTCGCAGTCGGGGCCTGGGCGCTCTGGCGATTCGCTGCTCGCCACCGAGCTCGGGAGCGGCAGTGGGTTGCGTCGACACTGTTCGCGCTCTCGGCAGCGGCCTCCGCTGGCCTCACCCTGGGCGCCGCTTGGGATCTCCTCGACAGCGCTCACCGCAAGGAGCGGCCCGAAGCGCTCTACGGCGTGCTCTGGGCCGATCTGGAGCGCTTCGCCCGCGCGGCGTCCTCGTCCCTGACCGCACTTCCGCTCGCCGACCCGGGTCAACGGCTGGAGCTATTCGATCGTCTAGAGCGCGTCAGTCGGGCCAGCGAGGAGCCGCGCAGTCTGCTGCTCATCGATCCCTACGGAGACGTCGTCGCCTGGAGCGGAAGAGGGCTGCTCCACGATCCCAGGCCGCCCTTCGGCGGATCGCCTTTGGGATTCGCGCAGAGCGCGCTCTCTGCGACGCTCTGGGTCGCGCTGCCGGTCGAACCGGCGGCGAGCTCGTGGACGTTGGTCGCAGGCCAGAGCTTCGAGCGCGGCGCCGTGCCTCCGACTCTACTCGGAGATCGCGACCGCTTTCGAGTCGAGAGCTGGCGCATCGAGGCCGACGCGGCGACCGGTCGGCCGCTGCTTCGCGTTCTGGGGGCAGTCGACGCGCTGCCACCGATCGATACAGTTTGCCTCGCGCGAGCGGCGCTCCTGCTGTTCGCGCTCGGGCTGGCAGCGCTCGCGGCGATCACCGTTCGAGCCCGACGACTCGAGCTGGCGGCGACCCCAGCGCCAGGCGTCGCCGCCGAGCCGATCCTCCTCGGAGCAGCGGCGATCGCGTTCGGGCTCGCCGGGAGCGGTGCCTCTCCGAGCGAGTCAGCGCTGGCTGCTGGGAGCTTCCTCGTCGCCGGTTGGGCCTGGTCGAGGGGCGAGCATCGACCGCTTCCAACGTGGGCGGCGGGAGCCGTGGCGGGGAGCGTGGGACCGGCGCTGATCGCGGTCGCGGCGTTTCTCCCGGTGCGCTCCGCCGAAGTCGCGGAGACACTTCTGGCGGGGAGCTCCGAGAGCGCTCTCCGGCTCGTAGCGCTCTTCGTCGTCTTGGCGGCCCTCCTGGTGCGCGGCGTGCGCGGCGGCAACTCCCGCGGCCTCGGCGCAGGGGCCGGGGCAGCGGCGCTCCTCGCGGCGGCGTCGACGGCTCTCCCTGGCGGCCTGCTTTTCCAACTCGTGCTGTTGGCGGGCGCGGGCCTCTCTGCAGCGCGCGGCCTGGCCCGCGGCGGTCGGACTCGCGCCGGCACGCTCGCCGCGACCGCCGCTCTCGCGGCGCTGATCGCCGGAGCGGGCTGGAACGTGGGTCAGATGACGCGAGCTCGCCGCGATGCCTCCGAGCGGATCGCCGAGCTCGTCCCCCCATCTCCCGTTTCCGTACGTGCCCTGGTCGGCGCGATCGAGAGCGACCTCGCCGCGATCGGCACCTAGGTGGTGGAGGACGTCGCGTTCGGCGATCTGGAGACGCGCGATCTCGCCTTCGCAATCTGGCGCCGTTCGCTTCTCGCGCGCGGCGATGCCCGCACCGCGCTCGCCGTGGTGGGGGAGGCGGGGCAGCGCTCCAGCTTCTCCTACGAGCTGCCCGTGGACGGCGCCGGCCGACCCGATCTCGCCGCAACCCGCTGGGTCGACCTCGAGCCTCTGGCCTGGCGCCAGCGCGAGATCGAGGGCGAGGTCGAGCTCGCGGTGCTCGACGAGCGCTGGCGGCTGCGCTGGGCGCTGGTTCCGAAACTCGGCTTCGGTGACCGATCGCGGCCATTGGGCGACATCGTGAGCGGGCTGCTGCGTGGCGCCACGGCGCGCCCCCGTGTCGTGGCGCCGCTGGTTCAGGCGCACGCGGCCATGTACGGTCCCGATCTCGAACTGCTGGTGGCGCCCTGGAGCGCCGGGACGCCTCCGTTCGATCCGCTCTGGGCTGCGCCCCCAGTCGTATTGGGGGGTGTCCCCCCAGTTCTATTGGGGGCTGTGCCCCCAGCTGTATTGGGGGAGGTCGACTTCAGCGCGCCGAGTCGGGTGCGGACTCCGGCGGGGCTCGCGACGGTTTGGGCGGTCAGGAGTGGCGAGAGCGCAGCAGCGCTCTTCGTCATCGACGCGACGCCGCTCGCGATGCTCGAGCGCCTCGGCTCTTTCGCGGTTGGCGTCCTGCTCCTCCTCTTGGCCGCCGCGGTCGGTGGGGCGTTGGTAGCGGCGCCGCTCGCGGCGGTGGGTGCCGCGCTGCAGCGCACCGTGCGCTCGTATTCGAAGCGCCTGGTCATCGTCTTTACGGTCCTGCTCACGGTGCCGCTCTTCCTGCTCTTCGGGCTCGTGACCCGCGCAGTCGAGCGGCATCTCGAAAGCGAGCAGGAGGAGCGCGCCCTCGAGGCGCAGCGATCGGCGCAGCGGATCCTGGGCGAATACGTGCTGTCGCTGGATCCCGGCTTCGGGATCGACACCGCGCTCGATGACCGCCTGCTCGAGTGGGTGGCGCGGGTCGTGCGCCACGACGTGAATCTCTACTGGGGCTCCGGGATCTACGCTTCGTCGAAGCGCGAGCTCTTCGCGGCCGGCATCCTGCCGCGCCGGATTCCGGCCGAAGCGTGGAAGGAGATCGCCCTCGCCGGTGAGCGGCTGGCGCGACGGACGACGCTCGCCGGGGGCAACGAGTATCTCGAGCTCTACGCCCCGCTCGAGATTCCCGGCGTTCCGGTGCGGCAGACGCAGTTGGTGCTCGCTCTGCCGCTACTCGCGCAACAGGAGGAGTTGGCGGCCGAGACCGCGCGCATCCGGCGACGGGCGCTGCTCGGTCTGCTGGCGCTCTGCGGCCTGCTCGCCGCGACCGGCGTGGCGCTCGCACGGCGCTTCACCGATCCGATCGTTGCGATCGTGGCGGGGACGCGCCGAATCGCCGATGGCGCGGCCGAGCTGGGCTATCGGCCTGACGAAGCCGAGCTGGAGGCGTTGGCCGAAGCGATCGACCGGATGGCGGCGCGCGTCGCCGAGGGTCGCGAGCGACTGCTAGCCGAGAAGGGCCTGGTCGAACGGATCGTGGAGAGCGTCACCGCCGCGATCGTGGCGCTCGATCGCGAGGGCAACGTGCTGCTCGCCAACCGCTTCGCGCGCGATCGGCTCGCCGCACGCCCAGGACAGCCGCTGGCGGACGATCTGCGGACGGCCGGCCTCGGCGAGCTCTCCTCGGCGTTCGAACGTGCGCGGCCAGGCGACGGCGAGCAGGGCGTCGCCGGCCTATTCGCTGGGCAGCCCCGCGAGTGGACGTTGGTTCGCGTGCCCTTGGCGGGCGGTGGCGAGCCGACCGAGCTGGTGGTGGTCGAGGACGTGACCGACGTGGCGCGCGCCCAGCGTCTCGAGGCGTGGGCTGCGATGGCGCGGATCATCGCCCACGAGATCAAGAATCCGCTGACCCCGATCCGACTCTCGGCCGAACACCTGCGCGAAGCCTGGGCTCGCGATCGCGAGCACTTCGCGGCGGTCTTCGAGCGTTGCATCGAGAACATCCTGGCGCAGGTCGAGGAGCTCCGCCTCACCGCTTCGGAGTTCTCGCTCTTCGGCGAGATCCCGCGCATGGAGCGGCAGCCGTGCGATCTGGTCGAGGTCGTGCGCGACGTCGTCGACGGCTATCGCGCCGCGCCGCCTCAGGGCGTGACGATCGCTTTCGACGGCGCTGCCGAACCGCTGGTAGCGCTCGCCGACCGCAGGCTGCTCGGCCGCGCGATCCGCAACCTGATCGAGAATGCGGTCCGCGCCTCGTCGGCCGGCGGCGGCGTCGAGGTCGAGGTGGCACGGGAGGAGGGCGGCGCCGCGATCCGCGTCGCCGATCGCGGGCCCGGCGTGCCGCCGGAGATCCTGGCCCGAGTGTTGGAGCCGTACTTCTCGACCCAGATCGGCGGCACCGGGCTCGGCCTGCCGATCGCGCGGCGCATCGCCGAGGAGCACGGCGGAGCGTTGGCGCTACGAAATGTCTCGGCGGGCGGCTTCGAGGTTACGATTACAATTCCGCTCGCATGAAGGCCCCCTTCGGGAAGCTGTCGCTCCTCGCAGTGGCGTCGGCCTTCGTCCTGAGCGGATGCGGTGCCGCTGCGCGCCCGCCCCGAGCCCCCTTCGTGGCCGTCTGGATCGCTCCGCAGTCGGCTCCGCCGACGGCCGAAGAGCTGGCCGGACTCAGCGCCGCCGGCGCTGCCGAGCTCTTTCTAGAGCTGGGCAGGCTCGATTGGCAGAGTGGCGAGCCGGCGATCGCCGAGCAGGCGGCGGTGCCGATTCCCCGACCGATGCCGGCGACGCTGGTGGTGTCAGGCGTCTGGTCGAAACCTGGCGGGCAGAAGAGCCAGATCGCCAAGGCCTGGCGCGAGAGGATCGATGCGCTCGTGCTCCTCGCGCAGCGCTCCGGCGCCTTACCCGTCGGAGTGCACTTCGAGCTCCAGATCCGAGACGGAGCTTCGGAGCTCGGCGCGATTCTGCGGCGCTTGCGACGAGAGATGCCTCGCACTCTCCAGCTCTCTGTGGCGCTCGCTCGCGATGCCGTGGGGAGTGAGATCGCGACGGAGCTCTCCGAGAGCGTCGACTTCGTCGTGGTCGACGTCTACGGGCAGCCGCTCGGCGAGGCCGAGGACGGTGGGCGCTGGGACCTCGAGCGCGGGGCCCAGCCGGTGATCGCCGGGCTCGACAAGCTCGATCGTCCGTACGCGCTCGCGGCCTGGACTCTCGGCACGGCTCGCCAGCGCGACGGCAGCGGCCGCGCCGTCGCCGAGGATCGCTCGGTCGCCTTGGCGACAGCAGCTCGCAATGCGCAGTTGACCGTGCGGCCAGAGGCGTTTCTCGAAGGGATCGACCGCCAAGTCAACGAGTGGATCGCCCGCCAACCGGCTCGATTCGGAGGCCTGAGCCTGGCCCCCAACGATTCGATTCGATTCGTGCGACCTGCGACCGCCGATCTCGAGGATTTCCTCGACCGCAGCACGGAGTGGTCGGGTCCCCGGCATGTCGGTACGCTCCTCAAGCGTCTGCCGGCGGCCGACGAGCCGCTGGCGCTCTCGGCGAGCAACCTCGCGGCCGCGCTCGCCCCCGGCGCTGCGGAGCCGCAGCTCGAGATCGAGGTCGATCGCCTCGCGACAGGAGCACACCGATCGCGCTTTCGCATCGTGTTGGCGAATCGCAACGACGAGGCCACCGATCTCGGCGGCCTCGGGTCGAACTACCTGGAGCTCGTTCTCGACGGCGCGGTGCTGGCGACAGTGGATCCCGGCGAGTTCAACGGCTGGGAGCAGCTCTGGCACGGCACCGAGCGGCGCACTCTGCGGGCGCTGCGCGAAGCGGATACTCTCCGCCTGGGCGCGACGCTGGTCGACGGCCTGGAGAGGATCGAGAGCGGGGTGATCGAGGTCGTCTCGAACCGCTCGACTCCGCCACGGCTGAGCGTCGGTGGCAGCTTTTTTCTTCCGGGTGGGCGGGAGCTGCGACTCCCGGTTCGCGAATGGAGCTTGGCGAGTGACTGAGTCGAGAGCGCTCGAATGCCGCGCCGTGGCCTGCGCGGCCCTGATGACGTTGATGGGCTGTACGACCGCGGGGATGCCTCGTGGGACGACGCAGCTCGAGCGGCCTCCGGGAACGCGAGCGCCCGACTGGGGAGCGAAGGTGGCGCCGTTCGAGCTGCGACCCGGTCTGCTCGACCTCTACCTCGATCGCGCGCCAGGCAAACTGTGGGCGGTCCTGCCCGCGGCCTCGGGCCGGCGCGGAACGATCGGCACCTATCTCTACGTCGAAGGGATCACGACCGGAGTGGGATCGAATCCGATCGGTCTCGATCGCGGCCAGATCGGCGAAACGCGCCTCCTGGCCCTGAGGCGGGTCGGATCTCGAGTTCTCTTCGAAGCCGAGAACACACGCTTCCGGGCGCTCTCCGCCGATGCGGCAGAGGTGGCCGCGGTGCGCGAGTCGTTCGCCACCTCGATTCTCTGGGCGACCGAGATCGTCGGCGAGGACACCAGCGGGCGGCTGCTCGTCGATCTCTCGGGATTTGCGCTCCGCGACGCCCACGGCGTCGTGGCCCGGCTCACCGATGCGGGGCAGGGGAGCTTCTCCCTCGATTCCGGTCGCAGCGCGATCGACCTCGACGCCTGCCTCGCCTTCCCGCAGAACATCGAGCTCGAGTCGACCTTGACCTTCGCTGGTTCCCGCCCAGGCTCCGAGATCCAAGCCGTAGCTCCCGACCCGGAGGCGATAACTTTGGTTTTGCACCAATCGCTCCTAGCGCTGCCCGACGACGGCTACCGGCCGCGCGAGCACGACCCGCGCATGGGCTCGTTCGCGATCGAGTTCGCGGACTTCGCGGCGCCGCTGGCTCGCCCGCTCGAGCGCCGGTGGATCGTGCGGCAGCGGCTCGAGAGAGTCGATGCGACCTCGGCAGCCGGCGCCGTGAAGGAGCCGATCGTCTACTACGTCGATCGCTCGGCGCCCGAGCCGATCCGCTCGGCCCTGCTGGAGGGGGCGAGATGGTGGGCAGGTGCGTTCGAGGCGGCCGGTTTCGTCGACGCCTATCGCGTCGAGCTCCTCCCCGAGGGGGCGCACCCGCTCGATGCGCGCTACAACGTCGTGCAGTGGGTGCACCGCGCGACGCGCGGTTGGTCGTACGGCGGCGGAGTCATCGATCCGCGTACCGGCGAGATGCTCAAGGGACACGTCTCCCTCGACTCGCTCCGCATCCGGCAGGATCGGATCCTGTTCGAAGGGCTCGCCGGCGTGGCGAAAACCGGAAGCGGCGCCCCCGACGATCCGATTCAACTCGCGCTGGCGAGAATCCGTCAGTTGGCGGCACACGAGGTCGGACACACGCTCGGCCTCGCGCACAACTTCGCGGCATCGACCTACGATCGTGCCTCGGTGATGGACTATCCGGCGCCGCTGGTGGAAGTTGGCGAGAACGACTCGCTGGATTTTTCCCACGCCTACGCGAGCGGAATCGGAGCTTGGGACGAGACCGCCATCCGCTGGGCCTACTCCGAGTTTCCGCCCGGTGCCGACGAGCGAACCGAGCTCGAGAAGATCGTCCGCGAGGCTCTGGCTCGAGATCAGCTCTTCCTCACCGACTCGGATGCGCGGTCGCCAGCGTCGGCGCATCCGCGGGGGAGCCTGTGGGACAACGGCGCCGATCCGGTGGCGGCGCTCACCCGAACCCTGCAAGTGCGGCGGATCGCGCTGGCGCGCTTCGGCGAGGAGAACGTCGCGGTTGGAACCCCGCTGGCGCGACTCGAGGAGACCTTGGCGACTGTCTACCTGCACCATCGCTTCCAGCTAGTGGCGGCGGCAAAGGTCATCGGCGGCCTCGAATACTCCCACGCCGTGAGGGGCGACGGCCAAGCCGAGGCGAAGGTAGTGAGCGGCGATCGGCAGCGCCGGGCATTGGCCGCCGTGCTCGACACCCTGGCGCCGAGCGTGCTCGATCTTCCCGAGAAAGTACTTCGCCGACTGCTGCCCCGCGCTCCCGAGCTGGCAACGAGCCGCGAGCAGTTCGGATCCCGCACAGCTCCGGTCTTCGACGCTCTCGGCGCCGCCGCGAGCGCCGCGGATCTGACCCTGAGAGTTCTGCTCGATCCGTCGCGCGCCGCGCGCTTGGTCGACTTCCACCGTCGCTCGCCGGCGACCCCCGATCTCTCGGAGCTCCTGAATCGGACGATCGAGCGCATCTTCGTCGATGCGACGCTGCTCCCCATGCGTGAGGCCGAGCTCGCGCGAGTTGTGCAGCGCGTCCTCGTGGATCGCCTGATCGACCTCTCGGGAAACGCTGGGGCGGGTCCCTGGGTGCGGGCGCGCGTCGATCTGGCGGTGGCCGACCTGTTGCAGCGCATCGACCTCATCGAGCCGGTCGAGGAGATCGAGCGGTCGCACCTCGCGGCGCTCGCAGCGGAGATCGGCCGGCACCTCTCCCGGCCGTCACCGCCGCGCGAGCCCGGCCGAGCCGCCCTGCCGGAGCCGCCGGGCGAGCCGATCGGGGGCGCGTGGGGCGAGCTCGATTCGGCCGACGGATGCGCCTTCGATCCCTCCCTCTGATCGCCGCGCGCTGCGCGCCGCTCCTGCTCTCGTTCGCGGCTTCCGGCGCTTGTGCCGCGGATGCGGCTCGTCCCACAGCCACGGTCGTGGCAAGACCCGTGCGCGTCGTCGCCGTGCATCCTCACGACATGACGTTCGACCAGGTCATGGTCCTGATCCGGCGCGGATTGCAGAGCGACTACGAGCGTCACCGGATGTGGCTGGTCATTGATTCGCTCGGGCTCATCGTC
>CAZPYU010000184.1:0-5432 GCA_964590905.1 uncultured Thermoanaerobaculia bacterium | reverse complement strand
AGGCAAGCGCTCCGGAGCGCTCCTTCCAGAGACTCGAACTGGGACAGGGTGTCGGGCACGAAAAAACTATACCCCGCTCGACCTGTCGTCGCCCCGTTGCCAGAAGTACGGCAACGAGACCTAGCGCTGGATCGTGTCAGCCCGGTTGACGCGGCGCGGCGCTCACCACCGAGGCGCGCAGGGTGTGAATGCGGTGGCCGTGCACTTCGAGGACTTCGAGCCGCAGCGGACCGAGCTCGGCGCGATCGCCGACGCGCGGCCGCCGCCCGAGCTCGGAGAGGACGACGCCGCCGATGGTGTCCTCGTCGCGCGCCGAGAACTCGATCCCGAGCTCGTCCTCGAGATCGACCACCAGCATGGCGCCCGAAACCTGGTAGACGCCGTCGCCCTTGGCGACCAGCTCGGGTTTCTCGGTATCGAACTCGTCCTGGATCGAGCCGACGATCTCTTCGATCACGTTCTCGAGCGTCACCACGCCGGCGACGCCGCCGTATTCGTCGAGGACCGCTGCGATGTGGAGCCGCTCGGAGCGCATGCGGGTGAGCAGGGTATCGAGTGGCGTCGTTTCGGGTACGAACTTGACCGGGCGGGCGATCTTGCGCAGGTCGTCCGGCACCTGCTCGGCGCGAAAAAGATCCTTGATGTGGATCAACCCGACGATGCGGTCGAGATCGCCTTCGCAGAGCGGAAAGCGGGTGTGGCCGCTGGCGCGGGCGAGTGCGAGGTTGTCGGCGGTCGACGCCGAGGTCGTCAGGTAGACGACGTCGGAGCGCGGGATCATCACCTGCCGCACGATCCGATCGGAGAGCTCGAAGACGTTCTCGAGCAGGTCGCGCTTCTGCTGCGAGATCCGGCTGCCGTGGCGCGAAGCGAGCAGCAGGCGCAGCTCCTCCTCGCTGTGGGCGAGCTCGTGCTCGGAGGCCGGCTTCATGCCGATCAGCCGCAGGCAGGAGTTGGCCGAGAGGTTGAGCAGCCAGATGACCGGGAAGGCCGCCCAGTAGAAGAGGTAGAGCGGCACCGCGATGCCGAGCGAGGTGGCCTCCGGCAGCCGGATAGCGAACGTCTTGGGCACCTGCTCGCCGACCACGATGTGGAGGACGCTGATGGTGACGAAGGCGAGGGTGAGGCTCGCCGAGTGCACGAACGCGTCGGTGACGCCGGGTAAACGCTCGAGCAGCGGTCGCAGGAGCCAGCTGAACGCCGGCTCACCGACCCAGCCCAAGGCGATCGAGGCGAGGGTGATCCCGAGCTGCGACGCCGAGAGATAGGCGTCGAGATGGCGCAACATGTGGTCGACGAGCAGCGCTCGCCGCTCGCGGCGCTTGACACGCGGCTCGAGCTGCGTCGGCCGCAGCTTCGCCAGGCCGAACTCGGCGGCGACGAAGAAGCCGTTCAAGCCGATCAGGACGAGACCGAGGAAGAGGCCGGTCCACGGATCGAGCGAGCTCGCGGGTTCGGTGCCGCTGGCGGAGAGGAGGATCCACATGATGGAACGCGGCGGCAGAGTCTATCGGAGGGCTACGGTCGCACCGGTCGAAGAGGGGTTCGGGGCGCTCGAGCGGCTACTGCCGCGCTCTGCCGAGACGAGCGAGGAACTGGCGAACTTGGGGCTGGTTGGGATCGAGCGCGAGGGAACGACGGAACGCCGAGGTCGCCAGATCGTTGTTGCCGAGACAGAGGTGGGCCACGCCCACGCTGGCGTGAAACGCCGGTCTCGCGGGCTCGAGCTGCACCGCCCGTTCGAGGGCTACGACGGCGCCGCGACAGTCGCGCGCTTCGATCCGGTAGCGCCCCAAGAAGAGCCAGAATTCAGGTTCGGCGGGAGCCAGCTCGACGGCGCGGTCGAGCAGGGCGAGCGAACGTTCCGGGCGGCCGTCGCGTTGGTAGCCGATGGCGCGGCCGATCAAGTACTTCTCGACCTCCGGGAGATCGTTCTCGACGGCGCGCAACAGGAGCTGGTCCGAGCGGTCGTAGTCAGCGTTCTGGTAGAGCAGGTCGCTCAGATTCCAGAGCGCCGAAGCCAGCCGCGGGTTGAGCTCGAGCGCACCCTCATACGCGGCGCGCGCTGCGCTCTTTCGGCCTTCGCTCCCGTGGATCAGCGCTTCGTTGTTGAAGGAGGCCGCGGTGCGCGTCGAGCCGGAGGCGATCGCCGCCGGCGGCGCCCGCTCGAGCTCGGAGGCGTCCAGGTAACCGAGCGCGCGCAGTTTCGCCAACTCCTCGCTTGCCGCCGGAGCCTGAACCCCGACGTCGGCGGCCCTGCGGCGAGCGCGCAACTCGTCGAAGACGCGGGAGTAGTCGAAGCGCGGCACGCTCGCCGGCCAGGAGGCGATCGGGGGCAGCGGCGCCGGCTCCATCCCCGTCCCCGGTGGCAGACCCAAGAGGGCGAGGAGCGTCGAGGCGATCTGTCGAACGCCGGCAGTCGTCCCGCTCTCGCGGCCGTCCGCCCAGGAAACGGGTCCCCAGAGCGAGTAGATCCCCTCCTTGCGGTGCCACTTGGCTGCCGTGGCGACATCGAAGCTCGAGAGCTGCGTCGGCCTCCCCTCCTGCCAGTAGAAGCCGTGATCGGAGGCGAGGAGGAGCACAGCTCCGTCGCGCTGCGCCATCTCGTGATAGCGACCGAGGAGGCTGTCCACCCAGCGGAAGTAGGCGGCTGGCACCTCCTTGTAGCGCTCGAACTCCGCGAGCGAGACTGTCGCTTGGCGCGGCGGCCCGAACGGTGCGAAGAGGTGGCCGATGCTGTCGGTCCCCTGGATGTAGAGGATCGCGAGGTCGGGCTTTTCGGCGTCGACGTAGCTGCGGAAGAGGGCATCGTAGAGGCGCGTCTCGACCAGGATGCGCCGCAAGGCGGAGACGGGGTGGTCGTACGGGTGCTCGGATTCGGAGTGGCGAGCGAGCTCCTCGGCGGTCAGTCCGGGGAGGAAGCGGCGCAGATCGTCGAGGTCGCTCTCGTCGCGTGCGCGAAGCAGGGCGGCGGTCGCCCACTGCTGTCGTTGCGGCGGATAGACCGCTCGGTCGGGCGGCTTGTCCTCGATGTTGAGGAAGCCGAACAGACGATCCGAGACCATCGCGCCGTCGACAGCCTCGGCGGGAAAGGTTGCCCAGAGGCCGAAGACGGCCACCCTCTTGCCGCTCCAGGTGGCCATGTTCCAGATCGCCGGACGGGCGCGATCGTCGCCGCTCGCGGGCTCCCGCTCACCGTCGCCGGGACGAAAGCGGCTGAAGTCGAGGATCTTGTGCTCGAGGGGCGAGACGCCGGTCATCATGGTGGTCCAGACGAGAGGCGAGAGCGGTGGGTGTTCGGTCAGGAGCGTTCCGCGCCGACCCTCGCGGACGAGGGTGGCGAGATGGGGCATCGCCCCTGCCGCCATCAGCCGGTCGAGAAGCTCCCAATCGCCGCCGTCCAGACCGATGAAATAGACCGGCGGGCGACGCTCGGCCCGCGAGACGAGCTCACCGACGGTGCGGGGGCGCTCGACGGTGGCGTCCTGCGCAGCCTCTTCCGCGTCGGAAGAGCCCGCGAGAGCGGCCGGGCTCTTGTCACCGCATCCGACAAAGAGCAGTTGGGCGCCCAGGGCAACGGGCCAGAGAGTGGCTGCCGTTCTCATGTTCGGGCGTGCTGCGAAGAGAAAGAAAAGGGGCCTCGCTCGCGCGAGGCCCCGAAGTGTACCGGATCCTTGCGGATCCTTCGCTGTGGAACCTAGAAGCGGAAGCGCGCCCCCAGCCGGATGCTGCGCGGGGAGGTGAAGTTGACCCCCTTGTTGAGGAAGTTCGGATTCGGCGACGTCGCTCTCGGATCCGGCACCACGCCGGCCGGATTGAGCGTCGCCCCGTCGTGGGCGATGCCGCCGCCGGCGCCGCAGATGGCTTCGGGGATGCCGCCGCAGGCGCCGTCCGATTCCAGGTTGTAGCGCTGGTCGAGGTTGGTGAGCGACTGCCGGTCGAACAGGTTGAAGACGTCGAGCATCAGATTCAGCTCGTTGCCGTTGGCGAACTCGATCGGATAGCTGACGTGGACGTTCGCCTCGTACTCGTCGGGATTCCGTCCCAACGAGCCGCGCGGCGAAACGTAGAACTCCCAGTTGTTGTAGCCGGGGGAGAAGCCGTAGGCGGTCAGCGGGGTGCCCGAGCGCCAGTAGGTGGAGAGACCGAACGTCAGGTCGGCGAGCACTCCCTCCTGGAGGGTGTACGAGCCGTTGACCTTGACCGAATGCGTGCGGTCGTTGGTCAGCTTGCCGAACGAGTTGATGATGAAGTCGGCGTAGTCGATGGCCGAGTTGATGTTGGGGTCGAGCTGCCCGGTCGAGGCCTGGAAGACGCCGTCGTAGTTGCCCTCGAGCTCCGACCAGAGGTAGCTGGCGTAGAGCTGCCAGCCGTCCGAGTAGAGCTTGCGAACGTTGACCTCGACACCGGTGAACTCGCGCGTCATCGGGATGCCCGCCACCGGCGAGTAGTCGTAGAAGTAGACCGTGGTCCCCAGATTCACGCCCGGATTGGAGATCGCGTATGTGCCGGTGGCGGGGTTGATCAGGAAGTCCTCGACCACCTGTCCGAGCTCGCGGTAGGTCACCTGGACGCCGAGCGAGAGGTTGTGCTGGACTTCGTACTCGTAGCCGGCGAGGTACTCCTCGATGTACTGCCCCTCGAGGTTGGGATCGACCGGCGTGGCGCCGCCCAAGATGCTGTCGCCCTTACCGGTGATCGGTTTCCCGAGGCTGATGATGTCGTTCGGATCGGCACTGAAGTTGTGGCAGAAGCAGATCAGCTCGTCGCCGAAGGAGCGCACGTTCATGTCGAGCGGAATCGACTGGTAGTAGCGCCCGAAGGAGCCGAAGAGCTTGGAGCGGCCGTTGCCCTTCGGGTCCCAGACGATCTGGAACCGCGGCGCGTAGTTGTCGTCGATCTTCGCCGCGATCTCTCCCGCCGAGTTGCCGATCTCCTGGGTCTCCCAACGGAAGCCGAAGTTGACGGTCAGGTTGGAGAGCGGTCTCCACGCCGCCTGCGCGTAAAGCGAGTCGTTGGTGGTCTCGGGTTCGGAGTGGAGCGGCTCCCCCTTCGTAAAGGTCGACAGATCGGCGCGATTGAAGCCGGGGGCCTTGGTGTTGATGTAGTAACGATGGCGGTAGACGATCGGGTGGCCCGGCTGGGTGGTCGCTGTGGCGGGGTAGAGATAGATCCGCTGACCGGCGCCGCCGTTGAAGCGATCGGTGACCAGGCTCAACTTCTCGCGATCGCCGCCCACCTTGATCTCGAGCTGGTTGCCGAAGAACTTGGAGACGTCGGCCTTGATCACGTCGCGCTCGTTGGTCTCGTTCTCGTAGGGGCCGAAACCGCCCGCCTCGGGAAACGGCAGTCGGCCCAGCCGCTCGATGAAGCGTGGAATGCTCGTTCCCTCGCCGGAGTAGCTGCTCTCGTCCTGGTGATGGCCGGCGAGC
>CAZPYU010000183.1:0-2547 GCA_964590905.1 uncultured Thermoanaerobaculia bacterium | reverse complement strand
AGACTGGCTCGCTTCGCACGCGAGGCGAAGCTCCTAGCCCAACTGAACCACCCCAACATCGCCCAGATCTACGGGCTCGAGACGAGCAGCGACACCCGCGCCCTCGTCATGGCGCTCGTCGAGGGTCCGACCTTGGCATAGCGCCTTGCATCGGGGCCGTTACCCTTAGCTGAAAGCCTTTCCGTCTCTTTGCAGATCGCTCAAGCGCTCGAAGAGGCGCACGAGAAGGGGATCGTTCATCGCGATCTGAAGCCTCAGAACGTAAAAGCTTCCATAGAAGGGAAAGTCAAAGTCTTAGATTTCGGGTTGGCGAAGGCGATGGATCCCGGCGCTGGATCCGCTTCGGCGGCCGACCTCGCGCGCTCGCCGACTCTCTTGAATTCGCCAACGTTGACAGCGGTGCAGGGGACGCAGTTGGGAGTGATTCTCGGCACCGCGGCCTACATGGCGCCCGAGCAGGCGCGCGGCGTGGCGGTCGACAAGCGTGCCGACATCTGGGCGTTCGGCGTGGTGCTCTACGAGATGTTGACCGGCCGACGCCTCTTCGAAGGCGAGCTGGTGACCGATGTGCTCGCCAACGTGCTGAAGTCGGACGTCGATCTCGACTCGTTGCCGGCCGAGACGCCGTCGGCGATCCGGCGGCTTGTTCGCCGCTGCCTCGAGCGCAATCCGAAGAATCGGCTGCACGACATCGCCGACGCGCGGATCGTGCTCGAAGAGCTGCTCGCCGGTCGCGAGGAGGAGAGACAGGTACCGGTGGTCGCGGCGCGCCGCGGTTGGATGGCCGTGGCTCTCGGGTTGGCTGTGGCGTTCGCCGTGGGCCTGGCGGTCGGGCGCTGGGCGTTCGTGCGCGCCGGCACGGAGCCCGGTGGGAGCCCGATCAGCTTCGAGCGCCTGACCTTTCGGCCCGGCCACTTCGCCAACGCGAGGTTCGCTCCCGACGGGCAGACTGTCTTTCTGAGCGCGGATTGGGAGAGCAATCGCCGCCAGATCTATCAGGTACGGCCGAAGTCGGGCGAGCTCGCGATCGGGCTCCCCGGCGCCGAGCTGCTCTCGGTTTCGCGCTCGGGCGAGCTGGCGCTGCTCCTTCCTCGCGTGGAAAGCGGCAATGCCTACGTCCAGTGGGGCACGCTGGCGGTGGCCTCTGCGAGCGGCGGCACGCCGCGGGAGCTCGCCGAGGGCGTCCAAGCGGCCGATTGGGCGACGGACGGAGGGAGCCTCGCCGTCTTGAAGTTGGGCGAGGGTAGGCAGCATCTGGAGTTTCCTCTCGGGACGCTGCTTTACGAGCCGCCGCAACGGATCACCTCGCCACGGGTGTCGCCGGCGGGCGACGCGGTGGCGTTCTTCGAGGACGAGCCCGATGGGACCCTTTCGGTCGTCGTCGTCGAGCGTTCCGGAAGGCGGCAGGTCTTGTCGGCCGGATGGTTCGACTGGTGGCTCCTCGCCTGGTCGCCCGACGGCCGGGAGGTCTGGTTCAGCGCGGCGCACGCAGGGGCGGCGGCCAGTCTCTACGCGGTGGACCGCGGCGGCAAGCTGCGCACTCTGCTCTCGGCTCCGGGCACGCTCGAGCTGCACGACGTCGCGCCAGATGGCGACGCTCTCGTGGCGCAGGTCGATGCCCGCTTTCACGTCTTCGGTCGACGGTCGGGCGACCCCTCGGAGCGCGACCTCTCCTGGCTCGAGCAGACGACGGCCACGGATCTCTCGGCCGACGGGGAGTCGATCCTGCTCTCGAGCCAGTCGGAGCGCGATCTGGGCCACACCTCGGTCTCGCTGCGGGCGATGGATGGGGCGCCGCCGGTGCGTCTCGGTGACGGGGATCCGCAAGAGCTCTCCCGGGACGGGAAATGGGCACTGGCGATTCGAGCCGGCTCGGTCGTCGCGCTCCCGACAGCGGCTGGCAAGGAGCGGGTGCTCGAGACCTCGTTGCAGAGCATCTCCTTGGCGCGCTGGATGCCGGACGGGGTTCACGTCCTGCTCGTGGCGAAGGATCGCGACGGCCGGAGCGTCCTGAGCGTGGCGAACTTCGACGGTGGACCGGAGCGGATCGTGGTCGCGCCGTTCGCGTTGCGTTCTGGAAGCGCCCGCAACCGGCCGCTGTCGCCCGTCTCTCCGGACGGCCGGTTCGTGGCCGCAGCAATCGCGACGGGCGGGATCGTCGTGCTGTCGCTCGCCGATGGGGAGGCGCGGCCCCTCCCGGGGAGCGGACCGAACGATCTTCCGACCCAGTGGACGGCCGACGGGCGCGAGCTGTTCGTTTTCGATCCGAGTCGGCTGCCGGCGCGGATCTCCAAGGTCGATCTCGCGAGCGGCCGCCAGACGCTCTGGCGAGAGGTCGAACCTGTCGACAGGACCGGAGTCGCAGGCGTCGTGAAGGCCCTGGTTACGCCCGACGGGTCGGCCTATGCATACTCTTACCTTCAGTTCCGCTCCGATCTCTACCTGGTGAAGGGTCTGCAATGAGCCTTGTCTCCGGCACCTGCCTCGGCCCGTACGAGATCGTCGCCAAGCTGGGCGAGGGTGGCATGGGGGAGGTCTGGAGAGCGA
>CAZPYU010000182.1:0-2552 GCA_964590905.1 uncultured Thermoanaerobaculia bacterium | reverse complement strand
TTCACCTGCTGGCCGTTCAGCTCGGCCACGACGTACGGCCGCCACGGTGACTCGATCTGGGCGAGTTTCTCGGCGAGGACGATTCTTTCCATGCCGCGACCTCCCGGCGCCGGCCTCGGCGCTCTTCCCATCGTAGCTGTTCCTGGAGACGATGGCGTTGGCGAACGTGGCAAGATCGCGGCGCATCTGCGCTGTGCGAACGGGTCCGAACAGTTGAGTAAGATCGCTCGAGTCGCGCCCCCGCGGGGGCGAAGGGGGTTCAGATGGGCATGGTGGGCAAGCTCGAGACCTTCATTCAGCGCGGCAACGCGATCGATCTCGCGGTGGTCGTGCTCTTGACTAGAATTCGCGACCTCCTCGCCAGGCGCTGAGTGGCGACCTCCATCGACCTCAGCGGCCGCGCGGCTGTCGTCACCGGGGGCGGACGCGGCATCGGTGCGGCGGTGGCGCGCGCTCTCGCCGCGGCGGGGGCGCGCGTCGTGGTCGCAGCGAGGAGCGCGACCGAGATCGAGCGGATCGCCGAGGAGTTGATCGCGGATGGGCACGCAGCGCTGGCGATTCCGTGCGACGTGACCGACCCCGAGTCGGTGGGCCGGCTGGCGCGCGAGGCCGAGGCGGCGGTCGGAATCGTTGACATTCTGGTGAACAACGCCGGTGTGGCCTCGTCGGCGAAGCTCGAAAGCCTCGACTTGGCGGAGTGGAACCGTCTCCTCGCAGTCAACGCCACCGGAACGTTTCTGTGCACCCGGGCGCTTCTGGGCGGCATGGTCGCCAACGGCTGGGGGCGAGTGATCAACATCGCCTCGGTCGCCGGCCGCGCCGGCGCGGCGTACATCAGCGGCTACGCCGCCTCGAAGCACGCGGTGGTCGGGTTCACGCGTTCGATCGCCGCCGAGGTCGCGGCGCGCGGGGTGACAGTCAACGCGCTCTGCCCCGGCTTCGTGGCGACGCCGATGACCGACGAGTCGGTGGCTTGCATCGTCGCCAAGACCGGCCTCTCGGCCGCGGAGGCGCGCCAGAAGGTGGTGACCATGAACCCGCAGGGGCGCCTGATCGAAGCCGAGGAGGTGGCGTTCGTGGCGCTGGCCCTCTGCGATTCGCGGGCGGGCGGCATCAATGGCCAGGCGATCGCGATCGACGGCGGAGCGCTGCTCTCGTGAACGGCGGCGGATTGCGCATTGTCAACCCCGAGGCGCTCGGCGTGCCGCGCGGCTACTCGAACGGCCTCGTCGCGCCGGCGGGCAGCCGGCTCCTCTTCGTCGCCGGTCAAGTGGCCTGGAACGAGCGCCAGGAGATCGTCTCGGCAGATTTCGTGGCGCAGTTCGAGCAGGCACTGGTCAACGTGCTGACGGTGGTGGCGGCCGCCGGCGGCCGACCCGAGCAGATCGCCCGTCTCACGATCTACGTTCGAGACAGGCACCTCTACTCGAGCTCTCTGAAGGCCATCGGCGAGGCGTATCGGCGCCAGATGGGGCGTCACTTCCCGGCCATGTCGCTCGTCGAGGTTTCGGCGCTCCTCGAAACCGGAGCATTGATCGAGATCGAAGCGACAGCGGCGCTGCCGCCGGAGTGACCGGCATGCCGATCGCGCCCGCGAGCTTCCGCTACGAGCACGACGCCGACACTGCTGTCGTCACGATCACTCTCGATCGCCCCGAGCGGCTGAACGCTCTCACCTTCGAGGTCTACCGCGAGCTCCGCGAGACGTTCGAAGCGCTCGACAGCGAGCCGGGCGTGCGCGCCATCGTCCTCACCGGCGCGGGGCGCGCCTTCTGCTCGGGAGGCGACGTCGAGGCGATCATCGGCGAGCTCTTCGCGCGCGATGCGGTGGGCCTGCTCGACTTCACCCGCACCACGGGAGCTCTGATCCAAGCGATGCTCCGCTGCCGGCGGCCGATCGTCGGAGCGCTGAACGGCACCGTGGCGGGGGCGGGAGCGGTGATCGCCGCGGCGTGCGACATTCGCATCGCGAGCGAGACGGCGAAGATCGCCTTCCTGTTCACGAAGGTCGGCCTCTCGGGCGCCGACATGGGCGCGAGCTGGCTCCTGCCGCGCATCGTCGGGCTCGGCCGCGCGATGGAGATCCTGATGACCGGCGACTTCGTCGACGCCGCCGACGCGGAGCGGATCGGTCTCTACAATCGCGTCGTACCGCAGGAGCGCTGCCTCGCGACGGCGCGCGAATGGGCGGAGCGGCTGGCGCGCGGGCCAAGCTTCGCGCTCGAAGTGACGAAGCGGATGCTCTACCGCGAAGCGGCGATGGAGCTCGACCAAGCCCTCTCGGCCGAGGTCGAGATCCAAGCTGTCTGCATGCAGGATCCGAACTTCCGCGAGGCGTACGAAGCGTTCCGCGCCAAGCGGCCGCCGAGGTTCGGGTAGGCAGTCCACCTCTAGATTCTTCGCTTTGCTCGGGATGACAAGATCTCGCCGTCATGCTGAGCGAAGCGAAGCATCTCGATGACGGTCAAGTCGCACGGATTCGCCGCTGAGATCCTTCGCTCCGCTCAGGATGACAACTGAGAAGGCTGAAGCTTTTCAACCGACTGAAGCTC
>CAZPYU010000181.1:0-2634 GCA_964590905.1 uncultured Thermoanaerobaculia bacterium | reverse complement strand
AAAGTTTTTGACGATGTGGAAAGGGCCCAGACAATAGCATTGAATGCATTGGCCTATTTGGCAGGCGATGAGGATTGGCTGAATTACTTTTTGACTGCCACCGGAATGGATTTGGGCGACCTGAAGGCGGGGGCCAGCGATATTGGCTTTTTGGCCGGCTTGATGGACTATTTTTTGCAGAACGAGGCTTTACTTCTGGCCTTTGCTGCCTCAGAAGAACTCGCTCCCGAAACCATTGTTGGTGCGCGAAAGCACCTGCCCGGAGCCCTTAATGATTAGTGAACCCACGTTGGCCCAAATCGCCAACCTGCAATTGCGTTCCAATCGGCCCCTCGTCATTTGTGATGTGGATGAGGTTGTTGTCCATTTTACCCGGGATTTTGAGGGTTTTCTGGGGAGCCTGGGCCTCGAACTTGACACCTCGCGCATGCTGTTCAGCGGCAATATCCGCCAGCAGAAAAGCCAAACTCTGCTCAGCCCCGAGGAGGGCGAGAATGTTGTGGCGCAGTTTTTTGCCGAACGAACCCTTGACATGCAAGCCATCGATGGCGCGGTGGAGGCCCTGCACAGCATCGGGAAATCCGCCGATGTCATCATGCTCACCAACCTGCCCCATGAGGCAGGCGATGACCGCCGCGCCAATCTCGCAGGCCACGGCCTGAATTTTCCGGTCGTCACCAATTCCGGCCCCAAGGGCCCCGCCATCCATAAAATCGCCACGCAGATCGCCGCTCCGGTGGTTTTCATTGATGACAGCCCGGGCTTTATCACCTCGGCCTTTCACCACGCCCCGGACGTGCATCTCATCCACTTCCTCCATGACGAACGCTACGCCCGCCTCGTGGCCCCCCTCGATTTCGTCTCGTTGCGCACCGATACCTGGGAAGAACTGCACCCCCACGTGCTGAAATTGATTGCAGGGATTTAGCACTCACCTCCCCCCTTTTCTGTCATCCGGTCGAAAGACGGGACCCAGACTTTCAAAGATCGAGCATGTCCAGAGTCTGGGTTCCGGCTTCCGCCAGAATGACCGAGTAATGGTGATGATATTTCGCACGGTTGAGTAAAGCGCTACAATCCAACCATGGATGAAAAACAGGGAGCCCCCGGCTTCTGCCGTGACTGCTTTGCGGCGGTGGCACCGCAGGATACGCGCTGCCCCGCATGCCGTGGCCCGCGGCTGAAGCGCCATCCGGAAATCCATGAACTTTCCATTGCCCATATCGACTGCGACGCCTTCTATGCGGCGGTTGAAAAACGCGACAATCCGGAGCTCAGGGACAAGCCCGTCATTATCGGGGGCGCCAAACGGGGCGTGGTTTCCACCGCCTGCTATGTGGCCCGCATCAAGGGCGTAAAGTCCGCCATGCCCATGTTCAAAGCGCTGGCACTTTGCCCCGAAGCCATCGTCATCAGGCCCGATATTCGCAAATACTCCGCTGTTGGCAAAGAAGTGCGTGAACTGATGCTGGAACTCACCCCCCAGGTCGAGCCCATATCAATCGATGAGGCCTTTCTCGATCTCACGGGAACCACAAGGCTCCACGGGCGGAGCCCTGCTCTTTCGCTGGCAACCCTGCTCAAAACCATCGAAACAAAGATCGGAATCAGCGCCTCCGCCGGACTTTCCTATAACAAATACCTGGCCAAGGTCGCCTCGGATCTGGAAAAACCCCGGGGCTTTTCAATCATCGGCAAGGCGGAAGCCAAAAGCTTTCTGTCCGAAAAGTCCGTGAGCCTGATCTGGGGCGTGGGCCGCGCATTCCAGGGGCAACTCCTCAAGGACGGCATAACCCTTATCGGCCAGTTGCAGAACATGGAGCGAGGTGAACTCATGCGCCGCTACGGCGTGATGGGTGCTAGGCTCTATCATCTCTCCCGCGGAGAGGATGTCCGCAGCGTCTCACCCCACGATGAAACCAAGAGCATCAGCACCGAAACCACCTTCAACCAGGACATCAGCAGCTTTGCAGAGTTGGAACGCATTCTCTGGCAACTCTCGGAGAAGGTTTCGCGGCGCGCCAAGCACGACGACCTTGCGGGCCTGACCGTGGTGCTCAAGCTCAAGACGACGGATTTCAAAATCCGCAGCCGCAACACCACGCTCGATGAACCCACGCAACTGGCGCACCGCATATTTTCAGCGGCCCTTCCCCTGCTCAAGCGCGAGGCTACCGGCACGGAATTCCGCCTGATCGGAGTTGGCATTTCGCATCTGGGCCCGGCCACGACTGAAACCGCAAGTCTCGATGCAAAATTTGAAGCCCTGACCAAAGCCGAACGCGCCATCGACAAGCTGCGCGGAAAATTTGGCAAGCATGCGGTGGAGCGAGGGCTAAGCTTCAAGCGCGGTGATGACTAGCGCGCTTTCCGCTCAGATGGAATCATCTGAGCGAAAAGAACCGAAGGTCCGCGACAGCGAACTCGCGCCAGATTAATACCTTGGAGCATGTTCTTATCGGCAAAATCGTGCAACTTTGCCGGAACATGCTCTAAGGGTTTGTCCATAAATAACTCAGTCAATTACGATTTGCGCGTGATGAGATTTTCGGTTGTGGCGCAATGGTGTAGTTCCATTCGCCGTGGAACCGGTGCGGCGAGAGGTTGACCGAAGCCAATTGGCCGTCCGAGACT
>CAZPYU010000180.1:0-4457 GCA_964590905.1 uncultured Thermoanaerobaculia bacterium | reverse complement strand
GCGCGCGTCTTCGTGTAGTAGCCGCCGTCGACGAACGGTCGGCGTCCACTCTCGAGATACGGCGCGAATGCAGGTAGCAGTCGGGCGACTCCGCGCACCACGACCGGGACATTCAACGGGTCGTCGGGGAGCGGGAAGCGCAGGTCGACGGACGAGACATGGTAGTTCCAGAGCAGAAGCGCGCTCTTCGAGCCGCGTCCCCCCTCGGGCCGGAAGTGAACCCCGGCGGGGATCTCCTCCAGCAGTGCCGCATGCTCGGGCGAGTCCGCGAGCCCGGAGCGCTCCTCTGCAGTCCAGTCGATCGTCACCGGGTCGTTCCAGATGACCAGCGGTGCCTCTCGGGGGATAGCGCCGAGGTAGTCATCGAAGACCACCTTGCGATGGAGCTCGTGGAAGATCGGCAGCTCGACGCCGAGGAGACGCGCGACGTCGGCGACGAACGGGCCGGCGGCGTCGACGAACATCGGCGTGGCGATCCGCTCGACTGCCTCACCCGTCGAGACCTGAACCGCTGCCACCCTCCCGCCGGCGAGCTCGATCTCGACGACCCTTCCCGACACCAGCTCGGCGCCCGCGGCCCGCGCCTCCTCGAGCCAAAGCATGCCGAGCTGCTGCGCCGACAGCCAGCCGCAGCGGCGGGCGAAGAGAGCGGCGCGGGCGTCGGGCGCAACCCAGGGGAAGCGGCGGCGGATCTCGTCCGGGTCGAGGAAGAGATCGGCGCCGTCGGCGGTCGCGTACGGTCGATCCCAGGCCGGCGCGACGAACGGCGGATCGGTTCCGCCTCCGGTTCGGACGCGGAGCTCGCCGGCGCCGAGCGCCGCGATCCGCTCCGCCGTCGCGGCTAGTTCGCGGGCTCCGGCTTCCGTGCCCGTGAGGTAGAGATAGCCGTTCCGGTTGAGAGCGAAGCGGTCTCCGCTTGCCGCCGCGAGCTCGTCGAGGAGCTCGATCGAGCGGTTCATCAGCGCCACCATCGCCGCGTCGGGCCACCAGTTGCGGTAGCACTCGGTCGATTTGTCGCTGGTGAGCGAGAGCGGCGGGCGCTCATCGACGATGACCACGCGGCGCACGCCGCGCCGCACCGCGAGGTGCCAGGCCGCGGAGAGGCCGGCGATGCCGGCGCCGCAGATCACGACGTCGGCGTGGCGCGGAATCATTCCGTTCAGACTAGCTCAGGGAATTCCGTCGCGGAGGTGCCTTCGCGGTGCTCCCACCCTGCGAGGCCGGCCCCACGAGTGGGGCCCCAACCTCGCAGGGTGAGAGCCCCGCTCGTCCAGCAGCTGAGGGAGCCTTTTGACGTGAAGCTATCTCAGAAGTACGACCAGAGATACTGGTTCGTCACTTCGTGGTGGAACTGAATCTCGGCGCGCTTGACGCGGGCGCCGAGCGCCTTCGGGCAGCGCTCCGCCTGCATCAGCTTGAGCTCGGCGAACTTCTCGTGCACCTCCTCGCCGAGCAGATCCTGGGCGAACTTGCTCGCCTTGAAGAGCCGGATGGCGTCGTAGATGTTGTCGGGGAGGAAGCGGGTGCGGGCGCGCTTGCCGTCGGCGTCGTCCTCCGAGAGCGGGCCTTCCATCCCGGTGCGGAAGAGGGCGTAGATGGCGAGGTACGGGTTCGCATCCGGGGCGATCGAGCGCACCTCGATGCGCGCCGTCCTCTCGTTGCCGATCGGGATGCGGATCATCGAGCCGCGATCGGAGGGCGAGACTTTGATCTGATTTGGCGCTTCGAAGTGCGGATCGAGGCGGCGGTACGAGTTCACGCTCGAGTTCTGGATCAGGCAGAGGTCGTTCGCGTTGGCGAGAATTCGATGGATGAAGCTCCACGCCGTGTCGGAGAGTCCGTCCTGTCCCTTCTTGTTGTAGAAGAGGTTCTTCCCCTGCTTCGACACCGACATGTTGGTGTGCATGCCGTTGCCGTTGACTCCGGCGACCGGTTTGGGGAGGAACGAGACGGACATCTCCATCTGCGCCGCCACCTGGCGCGCCACCAGCTTGTAGAGCTGCACCTGATCGGCGGCGGTGACCGCCTCGGTGTAGCCGTAGTTCATCTCGAACTGTGAAGGCGCCACCTCGGGGTGGTCCTTCTCGTTGGCGAAGCCGAGCGCCCGCTGCACTTCGGCGGCGCGGTCGATGAACTGGCGCAGCGCGTCGCCAGGGAGCGAGTGGTAGTAGCCGCCGGTGGAGATGAACTCGAACGCTCCGGTCTCGGGATAGCGCCGCTCGGCGTCGCGTCCCTTGAAGACGAACCCTTCGATCTCGTTCGAGACGTGGGCGACCATCTCCTTTTTCGCCAGCGTGTCGCAGTACTGCTTCAGCTTGGCGCGGATGTCGGCGGCGTACGGCCGCCCGCTCTGATCTTGCACTTCGCCGAAGACGAGGACCTTTCCGGGCCCGAAGACGTCGGCGGGGAGCCAGTAGAGCGACGGCCAGTCGATCGCCAGCCGGAGGTCCGATTCGGCCTGGCGCGCGAAGCCGCGGATCGAGGAGCCGTCGAAGGTCAGGTTGTCGGCCGACTTGAGCAGGAACTTCTTGTCGTAGTCGAGCATGTGCATGCGGCCTTCGAGATCGGTGAAGCAGACGGTGAGCGCCTTGACCCGCTTTTCGTCGGTCAGGAACTTCATCCGCGCTTCGCGGACCTTGCCGGGATCCTTGCGCCCGACGCGCTCGGCCTTGGCGGCGAGGTTCATCTCCTCCAGTTGGTCGTACGGAATCTCCAGGAAATCGCGTAGCGGGGGCATCGGTGCAGGCTCCTCTCGAGCGGGGTGGTCTTGGGCAGTGGACTGCCTAACCATAAATCTAACAAATTTAAGATAAAAAACCACTCGATTAAGATAAAAAGAGAAAGAAATAACTAACTGCTTTATTTGGAGCGGTTAGAGCGGAGGAGACCGGGCGCGCCCGCGTCTCAGCGCTCAACGAGCAGCGCCGAGACGAGCGCGGCCCCTGCCACGAGAACCGGGACCCCCAGCGTTTCGTAGAGTAGCCTACGGAACGCGACCTCATGACCTCCCGTGTCTCGTTTCTCGAGAGCTCGAGGGTCGAGAGGGAGAGCTCATCTGCCGCAGACTGCGGCCAGGGCCGCGCTCCGAGGAGAAAACGATGAGCTCGAATCGATCCGCGGCGATCGCCGGCGTCGCCGTCCTGGTCGCCGCTTCCGTTCTCGGCGGCTGTGGCGATCGAGCCGCCGGCGGTCCCGCTGGAGCACCGCCGCCGCCCGAGGTCACCGTCGTCGAAGTCGCGCCGCGAAACGTCGCCCTTCCCTACGAGTGCGCGGGTCGTATAGAGGGCTCGCGCGAAGTCGAGGTGCGGGCGCGCGTCTCGGGCATCCTGCTGCAGCGCACCTACGACGAAGGCCGGCCGGTGCGCGCGGGCGAGACTCTCTTCGTCATCGATCCGGCGCTTTATCGGGCCGAGGTCCAGGGGGCGCAGGCGCTGCTCGCCGACGCCACGGCGCGCCGCGCCCGGGCCGAGCGCGAGCAGACCCGTCTCGAGCCGCTCCTCGCCCAACGAGCCACCAGTCAGAAGTCGTTCGACGACGCCGTCTCGGAGGCCGAGCTGGCACGCGCCGCGGTGCTGCTGGCCCAGGCGCGGCTCGACCGCGCCGAGCTCGATCTCTCCTATACGCGAGTCAAGGCGCCGATCGCCGGTCTGTCGAGCCGAGCGAGTTTCTCCGAGGGCAGCCTCGTCGAGCCGGGGGAGAACGGCCTCCTGACCCGCATCTGGCAGGTCGAGCCGATCTGGGTACGCTTCTCCGTTCCGGACGCGAAGCTCCTCGAGCTCCATCGCGGCCTGGCGGAGGGGCGGCTGCAGGCGCCGGCGCCGTCCGAACGCGAGGTCGAAATCGTGCTCGCCGACGGCGCGCTTCACCCCGAACGCGGCCGCCTCAACTTCTCCGACTCGCAGGTCGATCGCGCCACTGGCGCCGTCGATCTACGCGCCGAGCTGCCGAACGCCGGCGGCGAGCTGGTGCCGGGACAGTTCGTGCGCGTGCGTCTGCTCGGCATCGAACGCCGGCAGGCGATCTTGGTGCCGCAGCGAGCAATCTTGCAGAGCCCACAGGGGAAGTTCGTCTACGTCGTGGCCGCCGACGGCACGGCCGCGATGCGCCCGATCGAGGTCGGCGAGTGGATCGGCGAGCAGTGGCTGGTCGAATCCGGGCTCGCCGCCGGCGATCGCGTGGTGGTGGACGGGATCGTCAAGGTGCGTCCCGGCTCGCCCGTGCGGATCGCGGAGCCATCAGACGCGGGCGCTGCTGCGGGCGCCGAAGGCGGCACTGAAGCCGGCACTGAAGCCAATACCGCGAACGCCGGCAACGCGGGCTGAGACGAGGCGATCGTGTTCTCGCACTTCTTCATCCGCCGCCCGATCTTCGCCAGCGTCGTCTCGATCGTCATCGTGCTCGCCGGCCTGGCGGCGATCGTCAACCTGCCGATCGCCCAGTATCCGGAGATCTCGCCG
>CAZPYU010000179.1:0-2538 GCA_964590905.1 uncultured Thermoanaerobaculia bacterium | reverse complement strand
CCGCGATTGTCTCGATCGTGCTTTCGGTTTTTATGGCCGGACTGGCCCTCGGCAGCTGGGGGGCGGGAAGCTGGCTGCGCCGTTCGCAGAAAAGCCCGGCGACCGCGCTGCGAGCCTACGCAGCCGCCGAGCTCTGGATCGGGCTCTCCGCCTGGCTCGTTCCCATCGGGCTGGAGTCCGGCGGACGGCTGATCGCGAACATCGGCGTCGGCTGGGCTTCGACTCTACACTTCGGCGCCATCGGCATCTGGCTCACCCTCGTGCTCCTCCCGTTCTGTGTCGCGATGGGAGCCACGATTCCGCTCGCCATGCGCACCGTGGAAGGCGGCGCGGGAGCGCCTCGTACGTTCAGCTACCTTTATGCCGCCAATGTCGCCGGCGCGGCGCTCGGAACTTTGGTCGCTGCGTTCATCCTCATCGAGCTCTTCGGCTTCCGCCGCACTCTTCTCTTGACCGCCGTCGCGAACTTCGCGATTGCGACGATCGCGGTGACGTGGAGTTGGCGTCGCCTCGGGAGCTCACCCGTCGATGTCGACCGCGATCCGGTCGGAGGGCGGCTGGGCTCCCCGCTGCTCCTCGCGGCGCTCTTTGCCAATGGGCTCGTCAGCATGGCCTGCGAAGTCGTCTGGGTACGGCAGTTCACCCCCTTTTTGGGCACCGTCGTTTACGCCTTCGCAGCTCTCTTGGCGATCTACCTCGTCGCCACCTTTTTCGGCAGCGTTTTCTACCGGTCGCTCGGCGAGAAGGCGTTGGCTCGTTGGGAGCGCTGGACTTGGATGGCACTCCCTGTCTTCGCCGTGCTCTCGGTCCTGGCCGCCGACCCGCGGTTGGTGCTCGGCATCGGTGGCGGAATCTTCGGTGTGCTCGAGTTCGAAGCTGTCGGGCGCCTGCTGCTCGGGATTGGGCCGTTCAGTGCTGCGACAGGCTTCATCACTCCGCTACTCGTCGACCGCTGGTCCGGTGGTCGACCGCGACCGGCCGGCATCGCCTATGCGATCAACGTCCTCGGTTGCATCCTCGGTCCGCTCCTCGCCGGCTTCGTTCTCCTGCCGCTTCTGGGAGAGCGCTGGGCTCTCGCGTTCCTCGCTCTGCCGTTACTCGCGAGCGGCCTGGCGCTCTCGCGGCGGTGGCTCCCGGCCGCTCTGGGAGCGACGGTGGTGATCCTCGCCGTTTCGGGATCGCGTGCCTTCGAATCGATGCTTCCCGACGCCGTCGTCCGACGCGACGCCACCGCGACCGTCACCGTAGCCGGCGAGGGGATGAAAAAGCAGCTCCTCGTCAACGGCATCGGAATGACCTATCTGACGCCGATCACCAAGATGATGGCCCACCTGCCACTCGCCCTGCAGGCTACGCCGCCCCGACACGGGACGCTGGTCATCTGCCTCGGGATGGGAACTTCGCTCCGTTCAGCGCTCTCCTGGCAGGTCCCGGCGACCGCCGTCGAGCTGGTGCCCAGCGTCGTCGAGCTGGTCGGCTACTTTCACGACGACGCCTCGAAACTGTTCTCGTCGCCGCTCGCGCGGCTGGTGGTCGACGACGGACGTCGCTACCTGACCCGCACTTCCGAGCTCTACGACGCGATCGTCATCGATCCACCGCCGCCGGTGCAAGCGGCCGGTTCGAGTTTGCTCTATTCGACCGAGTTCTACGCCGCCGCCCGGAAGCGGCTGGCACCGCACGGCATCCTGCAGCAGTGGGTCCCGACCGGATCGCGGCTGGTGCTCAGCTCGTTCGTCGGCGCGGTGCGCGCGAACTTCCGGTACGTTCGGCTCTTCTCGTCGATCGAAGGTTGGGGGCTGCACATTCTGGGGAGCCAAGAGCCGATCGAGGTTGTGAGCGCCGCCGAGCTCGCGGCACGGTTGCCGCCTACGGCGGTCGCCGACTTGCTCGAATGGGGACCGGCGGCGACGGCCGAAGAGCAGTTCCGGTTGGTGCTGGATCGCGAGGTGAAGCTCGAAAGCTTCGCTACCCCCGACGCCCTCGTGCTGAGAGACGACCGCCCGGTGAACGAGTACTACTTTCTGCGTCTGATCCGCGCGCGCCTCGCCAGCGTCACCCCGGGAGCTCGCTTCGAACCCACGCCGACTTCGAAGTGACGACGACCCAGCGCGGCCTCCCGAAGGCCGGCGGTAGGCGCTGCGTTGGTCAGAAGCGGGCGCCGAGGCCGAAGCGCACGACGATCGGATCGACAGCGATCTCGCCGCCGCCCCTGAACCCGAGCTGGACGTCGGCGTAGCGGAGCGCGGCATCGAGCGTCCAGGTTTCGGAATCTCCGAGCGGCCAGTCGACGCCGACCGTTGCGCCGACGATCTCGTCGCCGTCCTCGACCTCGACACCCGAAACGAGGCCGGCATTGCGAAAGCGAGTCAAGACGAGGGTCGGCGCCACCCAGACGTCGTAGGAACGTCCTGGGGTCAGATGGAAATCGAGCCCGAGGTAGATCGGCTCGTAGTCGACTTCGCCCAGGCTCGAGCCGCCGTGCTCGATGGTGTGCGTCGAACGCCCGAAGCTCGCCTCAATTCCAAAGCGGTGACT
>CAZPYU010000178.1:0-5593 GCA_964590905.1 uncultured Thermoanaerobaculia bacterium | reverse complement strand
GAGAGTGACGGCGTCGCCAGCGACCTGCGCCAGGCGAGCGAGGAAGCGATCGAAGACGAGCAACTGGCGGCGCCGAGCGAAGTCGACGCCGGTGGCCGACGAGGACTTGAGACGTTGCTCGAGGGCCTGCTTGAAGGCCAGGGGCGTCGCGTACTGGCGAGCGGTCATCGCGCGGCAACCGCCCGACGCTGGCCGCCGAGCTCGGCAACAAGTCGAGCTTCATCTTTCGCTGAGACGATCCCGCGCCGACGCGCCTGGAGGATCCCTTGCCGGACAAGGTCGGGGGCGACGTTGGCCTCGATGCAGTCTCGCAGGGTCCGGAGCGGCGCCGTGACGGGCACCGCCGAGTAACTGGCGCGGTCACCGTCGCCGACGTCAGCGAAGTGCAGCACGAGGCCGGCTGGAACTCGGAGCCGACGCCAACGCCAGCTCGAGGGCACCGTCATGTGGACCTTTCCGGGCAGCGCGTCGGAGAGATCGTGGAGCGCGAGGGCCGTCTCATGGGAGAACACCCCGGCCTGCTCGGCCCAAAGCCAGAGCACGATGAGGTCCTCGTGTTCGCTGGCCGGGAAGTGGACCACGCGGTAGACGCCGCGTCGCACGCGCACCACCTTCCCCGTCGCCAGGTACTTGTGGAGGAGTGGACGCGAATAGCCCGACTGGGCGGCTTGAGCCGTCGTGAAGTAGCCGCTCTGGGCCTGTGCGACGGCGAAGAGGCCATCCCAATCTGGCTGGTTCCCTGACTTCGGAGCTACGGCGACCATGACGCACGAAGGTTAACCCACAGTTAACTTTTGTGCAAACCATCAGAGCCCGCTCAACGCTTCGCAGGCCTCTGCTCGATGTGCGTTGGCGAGGGCTTGAGCAGCAAGCCGGTGGCCGAGCTCTCGAGCCTCACCTCAGGGTAGTAGTCGATGACGCTCCGGAGACAGGCATTTCACCGGCATCGACGTCATGCCGCCTGCCTCATTGCCGCGACCTCCCGGAGCCAGAAAATCAGGGTGTTCGAACTTCCTGGGGTGTTCGAACTCAGAGTGATTTGGTCCACCAATTACGATCTCCTTCATTTGCATAGAGTTAGGTCGTCCAGCCGTTGCCCAGACGGCATCGACCAAGGACGTAAGCTCAAGCGAATCAGCCAGTTGACGGGTGTTCGAATTCCATCTGGTCGGAGGGCCCGACGTCTGGGTTCACCGCAGCAACTGCTGTGGGCCGCCGAATCTCGTAGCCAAGTGCGGTGTAGGTCCTCAGCCGCTTGGCAAACATCCGAGCATGCATCGGAACCTGTCGATCGACGTAGTCGTAGACGACGACCGCCGCCCTACGGCGGCGGCTCCGTGATGGCGGCCCATGGCCCACCCGCCGGCCACCGGATCGGCACAGCCTCCCGCCTCCGCACCATTGTCATTGGCCGAGCGAGAAAACCGCCAATCACGCTCACCACCTCGCCGAGCTCGAGCTTGTCGGTCGTCAAACTCGAACGACGGAGAAAACCACGCCACTGTGCCTGCTTCGTCGGATCGTCGCCGAACTCGCCAGTCAGCCCGGTCGGCAGGGCGTCGGGAATGGTCGTCGTTCGCCGATCGAAGGTCGCGGCGATCGCTTCGGTGAGCGTCCTGCCGTCAAAATCGAAGTTGGCGGACAGGAACCAGAGATCGAAGTAGTCCTTCATCCGAGTATTCGTGAAGCCGAGGTCGACGATGGCGTGGAGCTTCTCGGCGACGACGGTCTCGCGGCGGTAGGCGCTGAGCCGCGGTGGCGCGTGGCCGAGAAGAGCCGGGAGCTCCACGGTCTGGGGCGCGGGCACGACCGAGTCGCCGAAGCCGATGTCGACTTGGAGGGGAATCCGGGCCACCCCAATCCGTCCCATGAGCTTGATCCGGACTCCGACGTAGGAGTTTCCCTCTCGAATGGGTTCGGCCCGCACGCTTTCGGCGGCGAAGTCCACGCCATGAGTGAGGCCTCATCGGGGGCGCCGCGCCCGAGCAGATCCACGTCCCTTGTCGGGCGATGAGGCTCGTCGCGCCAGATGTGAAAGAGCATCGCCCCCTTGAGCACGAACTGCCGTTCGTGTCTCGTCTTCGAGAGTCGGTAGAGCAGCCGCTCGATGCCGTACCAGGTGAGCAGTCGATTGAACTCGACACCTCTCCTCTTCGCCAGATTCAGGAGCCGCTGCTTGACCGACGCGGCGACATTCGGAGAAGCGGTCACGCGAGGGCCTCCAGGTACGGCCGAATCACGCTTCTGGCGCGCGCGATTTCGGCCGCCTTCCAGATCTCGTCCACGGTACCCACCGCCCCACGACGGTAGTCGCGCAGCGCCTCGATCGCAACGTCGAGGCCGACCTTTGAACGGTAGCGAAAACAGTCGACAACCGTCCGTGCAGGAGAGGTGATGCGCACCTTCACGCCCTCGATCTGGTGCTCTTCGACTCCTTCGACGAGAGCTCGTGCAGGGAATCGAACGATTCGAAGGGGTGGGTGATCCTGCTGGGCTCGCCGCGCTTTGCGGTCAATCGCCATCCAAACCTCGAAGGGGTCCTGAGTGGTCAGGCCATGGAAGCGAAGCGCCGAGAGGAGGCAGACGACACCGTGCGGAAATCTCTTTGCCGTCTCGGCGAGTCCCTGGTGTTCGGTCACGTCACGGTGCGGCAGAGCGTAGAGGCCGCGTCCGATCCTCTCGAGGCGACCGCTGCGCACGAGTCGCGTCAGAGTCACCCGAGGGATGTCTCGCGACGCCAGGTCTCTGGGGCGGACAAGCCCCTTTTCTCGGGCCATTTGAAGGGCGGCTTCGGAATTCGAGGTCATGGTCCAATATGTCGGCTACTAGCCGTACTAGCCGACATTGCGGAACACACCATAAATAAGTCAACCCTGTCGCGTCCTCGACCTCCGGGGCGCCCCCCGGGTCTGCCAACTGCTGATGGGACGTGAAGCTAACGCGCGTCGCCGCCGCCCCCGGAGGATGTGACCGAGAGCCTTGAACAGAGGCACTTTGCGCGGCCTGACGGCATCGCCGGCAGCCAGCTCCAATCTTACCGGTAAGATCGGCGCCCGCCATGGAAGCACTTGCCACAACGAGGCTCTCTTCCAAGGGACAAGTCGTCATCCCGGAGGAGATTCGTTTGCGCCTCGGGCTCAAGGAAGGGACACAGTTCGTGGTGGTCGGCGATCGCGACGTCGTGATCCTCAAGACGATCGCGCCGCCGGCGATGCGAGAGTTCGACGAGCTCGTACGCACGGCTCGCGGTGCAGCACGGAAGGCGGGCATGCGGCCGGCGGACGTGAAGCGCGCCGTCGCGAGGGTCCGCGCCTCTCGGTGAGGATCGTCCTCGACATGAACGTCTTCGTCTCGGCCGTCTTCTTCGGCGGCGTTCCCGGACGGATCCTCGAGGCGTGGCGCGACGGTCGACTGCAGATGGTTCTTTCCGCCGCAATCCTCGACGAGTACCAGCGTGTCGGCCAGGTTCTCAGCGCCCAGTACGGCAGCGTGGACCTCGAGCCGATCCTTGCTCTCGTGACGGTCGAAGCCGAGATTATCGAGGCTCCGGCCTTGCCGGTACCTGTTTCCACAGACCCGGACGACGACAAGTTCCTCGCCTTGCGCCGGCGCTGCCGGAGTCGCCGTGATCGTCTCGGGCGACAAGGACCTTGTCGATCACGACGGTTGGCGAGGCGTTCGGGTCCTGCGCCCGCGCCAGTTCGTTGACGACTTCCTCTCCGACACGTAGCGGCGGTGCCGGCCGCAGAGAAGGTCGCGAGCGACACACTCGTCTAGAACAATTGCTCGATCTGAGCCAGAAGCTCGCGAGCGTCGCGCTGAAAGTAGACATTCCAGCGCAAGGGGCTGTCGGCCGCAGCGGGATCCTGTGCCAGGACCCACTCCAGATCGCGGCGGAAGGCGGCGCGATCCCGGGTCTTGACGTGCAAGTACTTCGCGCGTCCCCAACGTGTGAGCAACGAGGTCGGCGATTCGGCGACAGCCTGGGCGAGAAGATCGGCCGAGCGCGTCAGATCCCGGCCGGCAGTCGCCGGAAGGCCGATGAAATAGATGGCGAGCGAGAACGGCACGGCGCCATGTTCGTAGGCGGGATCGAGCGCCATCATCCGCTCCATCACTTCGCGGGTGCGCAACATCCAGCGGAACTGCGTCAGATGCCCGAGACCACCGAGACACTCCTTGTAGTAGTAGGAGACGCCAGTCACCCAGAAGAGCATCGGCCGCAGCTCGTCTCGCCCAAGCTCGGCGCTGGCCTCGCCTATCGACTCGCCCGCCTCGACGCGGCGCCGGAACTCCGGATTCAACGCCATCGCCTGCTCGGCGTAGCGAATACCGGTGATGTACGAACGTGCCTTCTCTCTCTGCCCGTCGGAGTAAGCGGCACCGTGCAGAATATGAGCCTCGGCCAGGCGAACCAGCACTTCGCCAGACTCGGGCGCGAAGCGCAGCGCTTCGTCGTAGGCCGCGATCGCTTCCTGCAAACGGCTGGCACTGTCCGCGGACTCGAGAAGCGTTTCGGCACGCTCGAGAGCAACCTCGGCGGCGCCGACATCCTGGGCGCTGCGCACCGGCGATGGTGACCGCCAGCCCGGAGTCCAGCTCATGCAGCCCCCGACGAGCAGCAGACCTGCCGCCATGGCCGCCCAATCGAAACGTCTCAAGGCTCCTCCCGGCAGGGCACCGTTCGATCCAGAAACTGCTCCCAGAGGCGCGCCCAGGTGCCCCAGTCGTGACGACCGCGAACAGTATAGACACGCTCTCTAGGCAGCAGAGTCGCCAGCATCTGGTTGGCCTCCGCGAGAGAGTCCTCGCTTCCCCAGCCCAGGTGAAGAGGCGTCGCCTGACGGCTCATGGCCCAAGGAGCGAGCCAGCTCCAGAGCTCGCGGCCGACGTCGTCGGTCGGCAATGTCGGCGGCGGTGTCCAGCGCGTGGGTCCGCCGGCCGCCTCGATCTCGCGAATCACCTCTTCGGCACCGAGAAACGGCGCCAGGGCAAGAACCCCGGAAAGATCCTCCGGATGGTCGCGGAGATAAAGCAGCCCGCCGACCCCACCGAGAGAAGTCCCGACGATCCAGATCGTCCGATAGCCAGCGGCACGGGCCGGCGCCACGACGTCGAGATGAAGACGCTCGACGACCGAGCGGTCCCGGTAGTAGCCGAGATGGGTGTCGACTGCCACGAGGTCGAGCCGTGAGCCGCGCTTCTCGACTGCTTCGGCGAACCCCGCCTCGCGAAAACTCTCGGGTTTGTCCCACCGGCCAGGCAGGAGAACGGCCAGGCAGGTGCCGCCGCCCCTGGCACCGAGCGCGATCGTCCGCAGCGGAATCACAGGTGCGCGGAAGAGGGAGCAGCCGGCTGTCACGACGGCAAGCACCACCAGTAGTCCGCACCTAAGCATCGCCAATGCACTCACTCGAGAATGGAGTCCCGCACCCAATCTCAACGACGTCAGGCGGTAGGCGGCGAGCGGACACTCAGGCGGGCGCAGCTGCCGCGCTGGCCAGGCCGCGCGCGAAGGCGGCGAACTCGCTCATCGAGCCGGCCTCGTGAAGTCCGGGTTGCGCCGGGAGCCGCAGCGTAGCGACAGCACGTC
>CAZPYU010000177.1:0-13123 GCA_964590905.1 uncultured Thermoanaerobaculia bacterium | reverse complement strand
CTGGGCGTGGTCGGCAGTCTCGTCGTGCCGGTGATCGTCTTCCTGGTCCTCGGCCGGACGCTCGGCGCTGGTGTGCGAGGCGCCGCGCCGATGCAGGATTCGCTTCGGGAGTCGCCGTTCAACCTGGCGATCCTCGCGGCGATCCTCATTGCGATCGGTTCGGTGCAGTCGCTCATCGCGATCATCGCGATCTACCGCGAGGGCGGGATCTTGAAGCGCTTGCGCGCCACGCCGCTCTCGCCGGTGACCATCCTCGGCGCCCACGTGGTGGTGAAACTGTTCTTCACCGTCGCGAGCCTGTCGCTGCTGATCCTCGCCGGCCGCCGGCTCTTCCCCGGCGCCCTGCAGGTGAACCTGTTCAGCTTCGCGACCGCGCTGCTGCTCGGCACGCTCAGCATCCTCACGCTCGGTTTCGTGCTCGCGAGCCTCGTCCGCACCGCACGGTTCGCGCAGCCGCTGGGGGCGGTAATCCTCTACCCGATGATCACGCTCTCCGGGCTGTTCTTCCCGCTGGCCCTGCTCCCGCCCTGGCTGCGCGTCGTCTCGTACCTACTCCCCACCACGCACGCGGTCGCGCTGCTGCAGGGCGTCTGGGACGGCTCGGGGTGGGCGGCGCACTGGACGAACGCGGTCGCATTGCTCGCGCTGGGCGCCCTCTTCACTCTCCTCTCCACCAGGCTCTTCCGCTGGGAGTAGTGGTCCGGCGACGAGTCTCACGCTCCTCATTCAACGCAACGGCGCCGAGCCTCGAGGCAGGTGCACGAAGTGGAACCTCTCGCCCGCCGTCGAGGTGAGGGGGTTGGTGAAGTGGTCGCTCCCGGCGCGATCGGCTTCGTCAGGCACTCGGGCTCGCCGATCACCAATAGATCACCCACTCGCCATTCACGCGGAGGGCGTGCGCCTGCAACGTAATGCGCTCGTCTCCAAGTACCTGATCGGCCACGCCGGCAATCTGGTGAAGCTGGTGACCCGAGTGGATCACGAGGCGTCCTGGTGCATAACGCAACAGAGTTGCGACCCGATTGGCAGTCGCGTGGGCGAGCCGTTCATCGCGAGGCATCCGATCGAGCTCGAGCCGGTTGATATTCCACAGGAGCAACCCACCTCCGGATGCGGGCAGCGCGATCGCCAACGTGACAGAGAGCTGGGAGCTGGCGTCGGGAGTGCCAAGCGCGCTCCAGTCGATGAGCGCGTACTGCTGGTCGTAGTGGACATCGGCGCTGGCATAGGGAGACACGGAATCGAGACGGAAGATGTGGAAGCCGGGCCGCGCAAGCCGGTCATCGAAGTGCACCGCTGCGTTGACGTGCGTGGACAGGGCGGCACGCACGCGATCGAGCAGCCAGCCGAAGTGCTTCACCAGGATCGGGTTCATCTGCTGCGCCTGTTCCTGGTAGGCGGCGAAGCGTCCTCCACGGGCGTCGAGATAACTCGCAGCGCCGAGCGTGTAGAACGGCCGCACAGTGCCGCGCGGGATCCACAGAGGGCGCTGCGCGTGCACGGCGGCACGAACGGTCGCTACCTCCGCCTGATCGAGTAGCTCCACTTCCGTCATGGCTGCGTGGTCTGACGACATCCTCTTACCTTATCCGAATCGCTCGCCCATTCGCCGCCCGAGGAGGCCGAGACTTGCGCCGCTCACGCCTGACGGATCTTGTTCCCGCTCGTCACCTGGCCGCGTTGTACGCTGCCGACGAAAAGCAATCTCCTTCACGATTTCGCGCGTCGGTTTACGCGGGCGTTACCCAAGCTACATGCGCACGACGACCTTGCCGAACGGTCGGCTGCGCTCGAGGTGAGCGTAGGCATCCGCGATCGCGTCGAAGGGGTAGACGCTGTCGATGACGGGCAGGAGGGTGCGCGCCGCGAGGAGCGGCGCCGCGAAGGCGAGGAAGCCGGCGACGAGCTGGGTCTTCTCTTCTCGGCTGCGGGGGCGGAGCACCGAACCGCGCAGGCTGAGGCCCTTGCGCAACAGGAGGGTGAGATCGAGCTCGGCCGCTCCGCCCGCCATGAGGCCCAGGAGGATCAAGCGGCCGCGCGGCGCCAGCGCGGCGACCAGGCGCGGAAGGTGAGCGCCGCCGACGAGATCCAGGATCAGGTCGACGCCACGTCCCGAGGTCAGCTCGCGCGTCCGCTCCGGCAGTCGATCGTCGAGAACGATCGTCGCCGTCGCGCCGAGCGCTCGCGTGCGCTCGAGGCGCGCCGCGTCGCGCCCGGCGGCGAGGACAGTGGCACCGAGTGCCCGGGCGAGCTGCACGACGAAAGTGCCGACCCCGGAGGTCGCGCCGGAGACGAGCACGCTCTCTCCCGGTTGGAGACCGCCTTCGACAACGAGGTTCGTCCAGGCAGTGATCGCCGCTTCCGGCAGCGCCGCGGCCTCTTCGAAGCTCCAGCCTTCTGGAATTGGGAGGAGCTGGCCGACTGGCACCGCGACGCGCTCGGCGTGTCCGCCTCCGGCGAGGAATGCCGCGACGCGATCGCCGATGCGCCAGCCCACCCTCCCCGAGCCGAGGGCGACGATTTCGCCGGCCGCCTCGAGGCCGGGAATCTCGCTCTCACCCGGTGGCGGCGGGTAGCCGCCTCCCAACTGCAACAGGTCGACGCGATTGAGCGCCGTGGCGCGGACGGCGAGCAGCGCTTCGCCCGGCGCCGCGATCGGCTCGGGCAGCTCGCTCAGGCGAGGAGCTCGCTCGCCCTCGGGCGGCGGGGGCAGAACCGCCTTCACCCGTGGAGCGCCGCGACCGGTTCGTTCTCCTCGGACGCAACCGCGCTCGCAGCGCGGTGATGCTGGCTGAACGGAATCGTGCCCTCGCTGACCCAGTCGTGCGCGCCGTCGACGACCGCAGCGCCCGCCCGGTACTTGACGGCGTCGTCGTTGCGCCAGAGGGCGCGGAGGAGCCGAGCCACCTCGCGCCGCGAGCCGCGGCAGAAGAGATCGGCCAGCTCGACGGCGCGCTCCGCTTCGGGTCGGCGCGCGCGCAGCAGCGCTTCGGTGCGCGAGACGATGGCGGCCATCGCGAAGAGCTCGCAGGCGATGTCGACCAGGCGGAAGAGGAACGCCTGCTTCACCTGCAGCTTGGCGCGGTGAACGATCATGCCGTGGAAGAGCTGGCGCGCCAGCGTGCGCCCGGCGCGGTCGACGAAGCGAAGATGTCGGGCGAGGCGCCCGAACGGGGCGAAACGGGGCCAGTGACCCCAGCCGACCCAACGCGTCGGGTACCACCAGGCGTAGAAGGCGGCGGCGCGTAGGAGCGCGGCGACCTTGGCACGACCCGGCTTCTCCGCATCGATCAGATCGCCGGCGATCTGAAGGTGCTTGTCCACCGCCTCGCGCGCCATGAAGAGGCGCATGATGTCCGACGACCCCTCGAAGATCCGGTTGATGCGGTAGTCGCGAAAGATCTGCTCCACCGCGATCGGCGCTTCGCCGCGCGCCGCGAGCGAGGCCGCGGTTTCGTAGCCGCGTCCGCCTCGGATCTGCATCGTGTCATCGACGATCTTCCAGGTCCGCTCGGTGTTCCAGAGCTTCGCGGCCGCGGCCTCGAGCCGGATGTCATAGCCACCGCGGTCGGCCATCTGACAAGCCAGCTCGGTCATCGACTCCATCGCGAAGGTCGTCGCCGCCATGTCGGCCATCAGGTGCGCGATCGCCTCGTGCTTGCCGACCGCCCTCCCCCACTGCACGCGCTCCGCGCTCCAGGTGCGACAGATCTCGAGGCAGAGCTTGGCGGCGCCGATCGAGCCGGCTGGAATGGCGAGCCGCCCGGTGTTGAGCGTGGTGAGCGCGATCTTCAGCCCTCTCCCCTCGGCGCCGATCCGGTTCTCGACCGGCACCCGCACGTCGGTGAACGACAGCTCGGCGTTGGCGAGAGCGCGCAGCCCCATGAAATGGCAGCGCCGCTCGACCCGGACTCCCGGCGCGTCGCACTCGACCACGAAGGCGCTGATCTTCTTGGTCTTCGGATGATGCGCCATGACGACCAGCAGCTTCGCCAACGTTCCGTTGGTGCACCAGAGCTTGCGACCGTTGAGAAGATAGTGCGTGCCGTCGGCCGAGAGCTCCGCCGAAGTGGAGAGACGCGCCGGGTCGCTGCCGACATCCGACTCGGTGAGCGCGAAACCGGAGATCTCGCCGCGGGCGCAGCGCGGTAAGAAACGCCGCCGCTGCTCTTCGGAGCCGAAGTAGAGCAATGGCGTCGGAACACCAATCGACTGGTGCGCCGAGAGCAGCGCCTCGACGTTGCCGTCGACGCTGCCCAGGAGCTCCATCACTTTCGAATACTCGAGCATCGAGAAGCCGAGCCCGCCGTACTGCTGCGGAATCTTCAACCCGAAAGCGCCGAGCTTGCGCAGGCCGTCGAGCACCTGCTCGGGGTACTCGCCGGTGGCATCGATTGCGATGGGGTCGACCTCGCTCTGGATGAACTCGCGAAAGGCCCGGAAGAAGGCGGTGAACTCCGCCCTCTCCTCGCCCACCGCCGGATAGGGGTGGACGAGATCGCACCGGAAGCGGCCGAGGAAGAGCTCGCGCAGAAAGCTCGGAGCCTCCCACTCGGTCTGCCGCGACGCCTCGGCAACCTTCCTGGCATCCTGCTCGCTGACGTTCGGGCGGGTCGACAGAGTCATCGGCGATCCTCCTGGCGGCTCGCGTCGACGCGCGGATTGTAGCGAGCGCCGACGCGGAGCGCTCTTTGCCGCACTGCGGCCAGATTCTACCGCAAAGCGGCAAATTTGTCGCCGGGCTGCGGCAAGAGCGGGCTCACGCCGGCCTTCGACCGGGGGCCAGCGCGGCGGCGACGCCGGCCAGCACGAGGAGGCCGCCGGCCAAGATGCGGGGAGTCACCGGCTCGTCGAAGAGGACGACCCCGACCGCCACCGCCAAGACTGGCGCCGTGTAGGCGACCAGCGAGGCGACCACCGCCGAGCGCCGAGCGAGAAGCCAGAAGTAGACCGGGAAGGTGAGTGCTGACCCCACCAGGGCGAGATAGGCCGTGGCGAGCCAGGGCGCCAAGAGCGAGGAGAACGCGCGATCCCGCTCGAACCAGAGCGCGACAGGAGTCATTATCGCGCCACAGAGCAGCATCGGGATCGCCGCCATCGACTCGGGAGCCATCCCCTGGCCCCACCTCTTGACCACCAGGCTTCCCACCGACGCAAGGGCTGGCGAGGCGAGCAGGACCAGCGCCGTCGTTCCCGCCCCCGGACCGACCACCAGCTCGAGATCCTCGGAGAAGAGAAGCGCGACACCGAGGAAGCCGGCCAGAACTCCCGCAGCGCGCCTGAAGCCCACCGGCTCTCTTGTGAGCAGGAGCCGCCCGAAGAGCACAACCCAGAGCGGAAAGGTCGCGAAGATGATCGAGGCGAGCCCCGAAGGAATCCGTTGCTCGGCCCAATAGATCAAGCCGTAGGCGGCAGCGAAGGTTAGCAGCGCGTTGGCGATCCAGAGGCGCCATTCGCGTGCCGAGCCGCGAATCCGAACTCCCCGTGCCAGCGCCCAGCCGAGCAGAATCAGGCCGGCGAGCGAGAATCGGATCGCGACGCCGAAGAGTGGCGGGATCCCCTCGAGCGCGATGCGGATCGCTGCCCAAGTCGTGCCCCAGACCAAAGTCAACAGAGCGAAGGCCGCCCCGACGCGCTGCCTCTCGGTCACCCTCGCACTCTATCCGGCGCCGGGCATGCCACCCACCCGCCTTCTCTTCGACTCCGGGGTCGCGACAGAATCGCACCATGAACGAGCTGACCGGTTTTCTGCAGCCCCTCTTCGGGCGGACACTCCCCTGGCTCTACGTCGATTCGAGCGCCTGGACTGTCGTCGGCCTACTCGGCAACGCGCTCTTCTCGAGCCGCTTCGTCGTGCAGTGGCTCTACTCGGAGAAGAGGAAGCAGCTCGTAGTACCTCCCCTCTTCTGGCATCTGTCGTTCTGGGGGAGCCTGGTATCGCTCGTCTACGCACTACATATCGACAAGCTGCCGATCATCCTCTCGTTCGCCTTCTTGCCGGTTCTCTACTTCCGGAACCTCGTCCTCCTCCGGCGTGGAGGAGAGCGCCTTCACGGATAGATCTTGTAGAGCAGGCGCGGATACGGGATCGTCTCGCGGACGTGCTCGAGCTTGCCCATCCAGGCGACGAAGCGTTCGAGACCCATGCCGAAGCCGGCGTGCGGGCAGCTGCCGTACTTGCGCACGTCGAGGTACCACTGGTAGGTCTCGAGCGGCAGCTGGTGGGCGCGGATGCGCTCGAGCAAGAGATCATGGTCGTGGATCCGCTGGCTGCCGCCGATGATCTCGCCGTAGCCCTCTGGAGCCAGCAGATCGAGCCCTAACACCACCCGCGGATCGTCGGCATCGGGCTGCATGTAGAACGCCTTGAACGCAGCCGGGAAGCGGCTCACGATCACCGGCCGGTCGAAGGCGGCGGCGACCAGCATCTCTTCGTCGGCGCCGAAGTCGTCGCCCCAGGCGATCGGGTTCCCCTGTGCATTCAGCCGCTCGACAGCCTCGGAGTATGTGATGTGCGGAAACGGACCCACTACCCGTTCGAGCGGCGCCGGATCCCGCTCGAGCTCCTTCAGCGTCTCGCGGCAGCGATCGAGCACCCGTGCCACGAGGTAGACCACGAACTCCTCGGCGAGCGCGCAGAGGCCGTCGAACTCGAGGAACGCTACCTCGGGCTCGACCATCCAGAACTCCATCAGGTGTCGCCGCGTCTTCGACTTCTCGGCCCGAAAGGTCGGGCCGAAGCAGTAGACCTTGCCGAAGGCCGAGATCGCCGGCTCGAGATAGAGCTGACCCGACTGCGAGAGGTACGCCTTGTCGCCGAAATAGTCGGTGGTGAACAGGGTCGACGTCCCCTCGGCTGCCGCCGGCGTCAGAATCGGCGAGTCGATGCGCACGTAGTCGCGCTCGTAGAAGAAGTCGTGGATGCCCTGTTCGACCTCGCTACGGATTTTGAGCGCCGCTCGCTGGCGCGTCGAGCGCAGCCAGAGGTGGCGGTTCTCCATTAGGAACGCCGTACCGTGCTCCTTGGGAGTGATCGGAAAATCGAGAGTCAGGAAGTCGATGCGAAAATCGGTGAGCCCGATCTCGACGCCCGAGGGGGAGCGCTTGTCGGCGCGCACCACCCCGGTCAAGTAGACCGTCGACTCCTGGGTTGCCCGCTCGAGCTCCGCCCACGCCGCTTCCGAGACGTCCGCCTTCGAAGCTACCGCCTGGACCAGGCCGGTGCCGTCTCGAAACTGAACGAAGTGGATCTTGCCGCTCGACCTCTTGCCCGCCACCCAGCCGCGCAACGTGACGCTCTCGCCGATGCGCTCTTTCAGCTGACGAATGGACGGCGAGTCGTGCATCGCGGCGGCGGATCCTAACAGCCCGACTCGTCGCGCGCCTTCGTTACGTCATCGCCTAGCGCGGCGAGCGCAGCGATCGCTGCGCGCTGGTGGGCCTCCTTCTTGGTGCGGCCCTCCCCGGTGCCAGTGACCTCGCCCCGCAGACGCACCTGACAGAGGAAGAGTCGTTCGTGATCCGGACCGGTTTCGGAGACGATCTCGTAGAGCGGCAGCGCCCAACCGCGTGCCTGCGCCAGCTCTTGCAGCACGGTCTTCGGATCGGCGATGTCGGTTCCACCTCTCGCTTCGACCTGGACGAGAAAGGTCTCGACGACAGCCCGCGCCGCCTCGAGACCGCCGTCCAGGTAGACGGCCGCGAAGATCGCCTCGAGGCTGTCGGCCAGAATCGAAGCGCGCTCGCGGCCGCCGGTGCGCTCTTCGTTCGCATCTAGTCGCAGGCTGGCGCCCAGCTCGAGAGCTCGCGCATGCTCGGCGAGGTGGGGTGCCGACACGAACACCGACTTCTGCCGCGCCAGCTCGCCTTCGCTCCGGGCCGGAAAGCGCCGGAAGAGCCACTCCGCGGTGAACAGCCCGAGGATAGCGTCGCCCAAGAACTCGAGTCGCTCGTTCTGGACGGGCAGGCCGTGCTCGTGGGCGAACGAGCGGTGGGTCAGCGCCGTTGCGAGTAGATCCCGATCGCGAAAGCGATGGCCGAGCCGGCGCTCCAGCTCGCTCCACTCCCCAGTCTCCATTTCGGCGCGCTCGGTCACGATTCGCTCAGCGGCGCTCGAAGCGGCGTTCGAGGTCGGCATCGCCCAGGAGGAGAACGATCGGGCGACCGTGCGGGCAGGCGTACGGATTCTCGGCGCTGAAGAGCTCGGCGACCAACGCCTCGAGCTTCTCCGCCGCGAGCGGGTGGTGCATCTTGACCGCCGCTTTGCACGCCAAGCTGGCGGCGAAGTCGTCGAGGAGGCGGCGGCGCAGCGTCGCGGCGCTCGCTTCCCGGTCGGTAGCCAAGGTCAGTAGAAGCGCGTGCGCCTCTTCGACGCCCAAGCTCGCGGGCGCCGCGGCCAGCACCAGCGTGCCGGCCGAGAGCTCGGAGAGCTCGAAACCGGCTTCGGAGAGCGCCGGCGCGAGCTCGACCAGTCGCAGCGACTCCGCCCGCGACAGCTCGAGAAGCAGCGGCGTGATCAGCCGCTGGCTCGCGACGTGCTCCGCTTCCAGCTCTCGACGCAGGCGCTCGTAGAGGATGCGCTCGTGAGCGACGTGCTGATCGATCAGGTAGAGCCCGTCAGGCCCTTCGAGGAGGACGAGAGTCCCTTTGTACTGCCCGAGCAGACGGAACGGGCGCACGGTACCCGACCGTCCCGAGAGCGGCACCGGTGCGCGAGCGATCGGCGCCAGAACCGCCATTGCGATCCGTGCCGCGCCGAAGCCAGGCGCATTCTGGGGAGGATCCGGTGCCGCTTCGCGGACGCCGTCGACGACCCCGTGCTGGCGCCCGCCCAGCCCCTCCCAGGCGTAGAGGGCAAGCGGCGGCGCCGCCGGCAAGCGGAGCGGTGCCGGCTCTTCGCGCCGGGCCCGCGCCAGGGCGACGCGCAGGCGCGCTGAGAGCTCGTCGAGCAGACCGCTGTCGCGAAATCGCACTTCCGCCTTCTGCGGATGAACGTTGACGTCGACAGCCTCCGGCGGCAGATCGAGGAAGAGAAAGAGGGAGGGGAAGTCGTCGCTCCTCCACTCCTCGCGCACGGCACGATAGAACGTCGCCAGCACGGCGCGGTCGCGGACCAGGCGGCGGTTGACGAAAACGAACGCTCGTCGCCCGCGCGCCGTCTTCCGCGTGCCCAAGAACCCCACGACGCTCGTCGCCAGCCCAGATTCAGCGGCGGCCGATATTTCCTCGAGCTCGCCATCGAGACCGGCGCCGAAGAGCTGCGCGATCCGTCCGCGGACCGCCGCCGATCCGCCGCCGATCGCCGGCGCTTCGAGAAGGGTGCGTCCCTCATGTCGGACCTGGAACGAAACGTCGGCGCGGGCGAGCGCGTAGCCCTCCACGACCTCGAGCGCGCGCCGCAGCTCGGTGGCAGGAGTCTTCAGGAATTTCCGTCGCGCCGGCACGTTCCAGAAGAGCGCCGCCACGTCGATCGTGGTGCCGCGGGCGCGGGCGATCGGCTCGACGCCGAGCACGCGACCGCCCTCGATCCGCACCCGGGTGCCGGCCCCGGGCTCCTCGGCAGTAGTGAGCTCGACCCTGGCGATCGCCGCAATCGCGGCCAAGGCCTCACCGCGAAAGCCGAGCGTGCCGACCCGCTCGAGCTCGGCAAAGCTGGCGATCTTCGACGTCGCGTGGCGATCGAAGGCGAGGAGAGCGTCGCTCTTGTCCATCCCCGAGCCGTCGTCGGCGACTCGGATCCGCCGCGCTCCGCCCCCTTCGAGATCGATGTCGAGCCGCGTCGCTCCGGCGTCGAGCGCATTCTCGAGCAGCTCCTTGACAACCGACGCCGGCCGCTCGACAACCTCTCCGGCAGCGATTTGAGAGATCAGTCGATCGTCGAGTAGCCGGATGCGCGGCATTCGGCAAGTCTACAGGTCGCTTGGCGCCGAGGCCGACCAGGTTTTCGAGCAGCGGATCAGTTGGGCTGCCCGAAAGCCACCAGCTTCGCTTCGTTGTCGCGCGCCAGACCAGCTCCAGGACAGTAGACTTTCACGCTGACGTGCCCCGGAGGGTCGAGCGGCGAGGTCTCGTCGACCCTCACGCAGCCGCGAAGTGTTTGCCCCGCCGCCTTGACCACCAACCCCATCGCGACGTTCTCGCCGCGGTCGAGGGCAACGTCGGGTGCCAGCTCCTGGAAGTAGCGCGCGCCGAGCAAGAAGCGGGCCGGAATGATGATGCCGGGCTGAGCGCCGTCGACGCCGGCCTCCCAGGCGCCGTCGTGGCTGACGATGACGCCGTCCTCGTAGATGTCGACCTCCTCGCCGAAGTAGAAGATGTCGTTGGTCTCTTTGCAGCGGGCGAAGAAGTTGCGCGAGACCTCCACCAGCACGCCGTCGACCCATTCGCGCTCCTCGACGACGCGCGTATTCAGCGACACCTCGTGACCGTCGGCGGTCTCGAAACTGATGGCCTTGATGCTCCCCTTGACCTCGATCTGGACGCGGATCGTCTCACCGTCGTCGACCCCCTGGAGGACCGCGAAATCGCCCGGGGAGAGGCTGAAGTACGGATTGTCCCGCCCACTGGGTGAGAAGCTGCACTTCTCGACGTCGAAATCGCGTGTAAAGCCGACGGCTCCTGCCGGGACGACCCCCAGCGCGAGCGCGACGACGGACATGACGAAGCAATGGCGGGCCCGAATGGAACTGAACATCTCTTCCTCCCTTCGATCGCCGAGCGCCGTTCATCGGCGGCCCGGGGTCTGTTACGCTGTTGGACGCGGTAGTGCCCGAGATCCTTCGCGGCGATGCCGAGAGGTCGGATGCTCATCGCGAAGGCCGCAGCGCTCGCCCTCCTCGCCCTCTTCGCCCTGCCGGCCGCCGCCGCCGCCACCTGGGTGGGCTTGTCGCTCACCCAGGCCCTACACGATCTGCGCGCGGCCGGCCTCAAGCTCGTCTTCTCCGACCAGCTGGTGCGCCCGGAGATGCGGGTCGGGGTAGCGCCGGAGTCGAGCGCTCCGCGCCGGATTCTGGACGAGATCCTCGCCCCTCACGAGCTCGAAGCACGCGAGGGGCCACGCGGCACGGTCGTCGTGGTGCGGAGGAGCGCGCCCGGTAATACGGACTCCGCGCCTCTCCCCTGGCTGGTCATCGAGGAGGAGCTCATCGTCGTCCCCAGTCGAGTCTCTCTCCTCCGTCAGGCGCCGGTCGCGCCCTTGGAGCTCAGCCGCGAGGAGATCGTCGCGTTGCCCCATTTGGGTGACGACGCCTTCCGTGCCCTGAGCCTGTTGCCCGGCGTCGCCGCCAACGACATCAGCGCTCAGTTCCACGTCCGCGGCGGTCGCCGCGACGAGACGCTGATCGTGCTCGACGGCCAGGAGCTCTACGAGGCTTACCATCTGAAGGACTACGACGGCGCGCTGAGCATCGTTGCTCCGGCGACGCTAGAGAGCGTCGATCTCTCGAGCGGCGGCTTCTCCGCCGAATACGGCGACCGCGCCAGCGGCGTCCTCGACATGCGCACCCTGACTCCCGCCGGACCGCATCGAACACGTCTCGGCATTGGACTCCTGAACGCCAACGCCGGCGGCGCGGGAGTCGCCCCCGGCGACAGGGGTAGTTGGCTGGTCCAGCTCAGGCGAGGCTCGACCGACCTCGCCGGGCGCCTGCTCGGCACCGAGGATCCTCGCTATTGGGACGCCTTCGGCAAGCTCGACTCCGCGCTCGGCGGTTCCACGCGCCTACAGCTCGATGCCCTCTTCTCGGACGACAACCTCGAATTCGACGAAGTCGACGAAGAGAGCGAGAAGCACCTCGACACCGGCTACGAGACCTCATACTTCTGGTTGATTCAGCAGACTCTTCTCGGCTCCCGACTCTTCTTCGAGACCGCTCTGTCGCGGAGCCGCGTCGATCGCGACCGCAACGGCGTAGACCTCGACGAAGACGTCGGATTCGAGATTCAGGATCGACGTCGGCTCGAAGTTCGATCGTTGCGGCAGGCCTGGAACTACCAGCCTGGCTCGGGACAGGCGCTCAAGTGGGGGATCGAGCAGCGCGAATTCGATGCTGGCTACGACTATTTCGGCTTCCGCCGCTTCGACAGTCCGCTGACCGACGCGCTCGGCAAGCCCGAAGAGAAGACGACACTCTTTCGCGGACGTTTCGAAGAGACGCACCGCAGCGCCTACGCCGCCGACCGTTTCCGCGTTCGCGGACGGCTGAACGCCGAGGTCGGTCTCCGTTACGACCGTCTCTCGCAGACTTCCGAGAGTCATCTCGACCCGCGGCTCAACCTAGCCTGGGCGATCGGAGAAACTAGCGTTGTGCGCGCCGCTTGGGGGCGCGTTCATCAGAGTCAGCGCCCGTACGAGCTCGGAGTCGAGGACGGCGAGACCGAGCTTCGGAGCGCCGAGAGCTCGCATCAGAGCGTGCTCGGTTTCGAGCGACTCCTCCCCCTCGGCGCGAGGGGCAGCGTCGTCGCGCTGCGGCTGGAGGCCTACCGGCGCGAAGTCGGAAATCCGCTGTCGCGGTTCGAGAACCTCTACGAGCCGATCAACACCTTCCCCGAAGCAGAGCCCGATCGGGTGCGAGTCGAGCCCGATCGGGGCATCGCCGAGGGGATCGAGCTCTTCGTCCGCTGGACGACCGGAGAGCGCGCTACCTGGTGGGCGAACTACGCTTACGCGACAACCGAGGACGAGATCTCGGGACGGCGAGTGCCACGTCCGTTCGACCAGACCCACACCCTCAATGTCGATCTCGGCATACGTCTCGATCGCAACTGGACGTTGAATCTCGCCTGGCGCTATCACACCGGTTGGCCGACAACACCGCTCAGTCTGAAGCGTGAGGTCGACGACGAAGGCGAGGTCGAGTTCGTGCCGATCTTCGGCGAGCGCGCCAGCGCTCGCCTCGCCGACTATCATCGGCTCGATCTGCGTGCCAGCCGGCAGTGGCGAGCTCGATCCTTCGATCTGACCTTCTTCGTCGACGTCCAGAACCTCTACGACGCGTCGAACGCGGCCGGCTTCGACTACGCGATCGACACTGAAGCCGGGACGATCGACCCCAACCGGGAAGACTGGGCGGGCTTCCTGCCTTCACTAGGGATCAGCTTCGAGTTCTGAAGCGCTCGCAGCTCA
>CAZPYU010000176.1:0-20467 GCA_964590905.1 uncultured Thermoanaerobaculia bacterium | reverse complement strand
AGCCTCTCTCTCTCGAGCAGCGTCCTCGCTGCCGTGGCTTCCAGCCCTTGCATCGACTCCTTCGCTGCGCGCTCGTGCTCGTTCTCTGCTCCGGGCCTCGTGTCGGCGCCGAGCCGGAGCGATCGAAGCGGGCCGTTTTCGACGAGACCGTGGACGTCCGCGTCGTCAACGTCGACGTCGTGGTGACCGATCGCGACGGCAATCGGGTCGAGGGCCTGACTCCGCAGGACTTCGAGATCCGCGAGGACGGGGATACCCGCGAGATCACCAACTTCTACCACGTCGCCGGAGTCCTGCTGCGCCAGGAGGGGAGCAGCGACTGGGACACCATCACCGCCGACTCGAGCTTCCGCCGGCGGGTCATGATTCTCATCGACAACAACTTCCTCTCGAAGCACGAACGCGACCGCTCGCTGACCGCTCTCCAGGACTACCTCGACCAGAAGTTCGACGGTAGCTACGAATGGGGCGTGGTGGCGGCGGGCGACGAGATCAGCGTGCTCGAGCCGTTCACCGCCGACAAGTTGCGCGTGCGCGCGGCCCTCGATCAGGTTCGCGTGCAGCCGACCAACGACGCTCGCTTCAAGATCTCCCGCGCCTTTTTCAACGATCCACTCCGGGTCCGGCGCTCGCAGCGTTCCGAGGCGGGAGCCCCCGCGAGGGCCGAGAACGCCTATCGCGGCGACGCCTACGCGACGGCGCTCCGCTTCGAGTCCAAGGCCAACGTGGCCACCACGCTCAAGGCGTTTCGCAGCACGGCGTCGGCGATGGTCCAGACCTTCCACGCTTACTCTCACCTCCCCGGCAACAAAATCCTGGTGTGGATCACCGGCGGCGTTCCCATGCTCCCCGAGTACGGCTTCCAAGGCGAGGCCACCTCGGCCCAGGGGGCTCCTTCGGAGGTGGACCGCGACTTGAGCGCCTACCAGAACGAGCTGCGCGAGCTTGTCGACAGCTTGAGCGGCGAGGCCAACGCCGCCCAGTTCAAGGTCTATCCGATTCGGGCGACGGGACTCTCGCTGTCACAGCCGCAGCTCGATGCCGGTTTCCAGTCGAGCGGCGCCACGCTCAATCCGGAGGCGTACTCGAGCTTCCCGGAGATCGACGACCACGACAGCGCCCAGCTCTCCGTCGCATCGGGGACCGGCGGGCTCTATCTGACCGGGAACGATTTCGACGATGCGCTGGCGCGCGTCGACGAAGAGACCGGAAGCTACTACTCGCTGGGCTTTCGTCCGCAACGAGAGGAAGACGGGAAGTTCCACAGCCTCGCGGTCACGGTCGGGAAACCCGGCCTCGAGGCGCGGGCGCGAAGCGGCTACTTGGCGCTCTCCTCCTCGGACAGGCTCGAGCGGATGCTGATGTCCCCGCTCACCTTTCCGCACGAGAAGGGCGTACTGCCTCTGCGGCTGGAGATCGAGCGCGGGCCAGAGCGAGAAATTCTCGCGGTCGCGAAGCTACCCACAACCGTCCTCACCTTCTTGCCGGATGGGGACTCTCTGCGCGGCGAGGTCAAGATCTACCTGACGATTCACGACGCTCGAGGAAACCTCGTCGATTTCGTCCGCCAGACGCAGAGCCTCCGCTTCCCGGTCGCTCAGGAGCGGGACGCACGCGCCGGAGAGTTTCGCTACGGGCTCAAGTTCCATCTCCGCCGTCCCGGCCGCTATGTGGTGTCGGTGACGGTGTGTGACGCGACGACGCAAGAGATCGGAACTGCCTTCGCGAATCTCGAAATCTGAAGCAACAGGAGCGCCCCACGGCTCCCGAGCTCGGGCTCTCGCACCGAGCTTCGAGCGCGGCAAGAGTTACTGCAGGTACTTCATCATCTCCTGCGCGGATGCGGCGTCGGGATCGGCAGGCGCCAAGCGAATGAAGGCCTCGAGGTGCTGGCGCGCTTTGGCGTTTTCGCCGAGGCCGCTGTAGCAGAGGCCCAGCACGTAGTGGCCTCTCGCATGGTCGGGGTTCGCGGCTACCGCCCTCTCGAGCTCGACGGCGGCCTCCGCACTCTTGCCCTCGTTGAAGAGTCGCGTTCCAGCCTCGTAGGAGGTCGCCGCCGCCACCGCCGGGTTCACCTCGGCCAGGGCGGCCTCCGCGGCCCTGGCCTTGGCCTCACTTCCCTGTGCTCGATAGGCCTGAATCGCCGCCGCGAGCGCGAACTGATTCTTGGGGTCGATCGCTAGCGCCCGTTCGGCCGCGGCGAGCGCGTCCGCGGTGCGGCCAGACTCCGAGTAGATCTTGGCGAGCGAAGCGTGTGGCTGCAGCAGGGTCGGATCGAGTTGGGCGGCCTCCTCCAACTTCTGAATCGCGGTTTGCAGATCGCCCTGCGTGTACGCCTCGACGCCCGAGTTGTAGACGGCGATCGCCGGGTTGGCGGCGGGGACGCCGGCCTTCTGAGCCGCGGCGGCGAGCGACAGCATCCGGAAATCGATCTTCTCGTTCTGGCCGATTCCGAGCTTGATCTCCTGCTCCTGCGGCGCGAAGCCCTCCTTCTCGAGCCGGTAGACATAGGACTTGGTGGAATCGAGAATCGCGATGACGAAGATCCCCTTGGCGTTGCTGGTGAGCTCGCTTCGAAAGTTGGTCATCGCCTCGGTCGTGACGATCACCTTGACGCCGGCGAGCGGATTCCCTGCTTCGTCGGTAATCGCTCCGGTGAGCCGAGCCTTGGCCTGTGCGCCGGCGAGCGCGGGCAGGGCGGCGCCGGCCAGGAGGAGAGCCAACAGGCGAGGGAATTTCATGCGCAGAGCTCCTCGAGAAAGTCTAGCTCCCGCCCACGGACGGGTCAAACCAACCGGAGCTCGCTGGGAAGGCGGATATGGTTCGCATTCTGCTCGCAGGTAGTCGGCGAGAGATCCCATGTCCAACGCTTCCTCCGAGATCGCCCGCGTCCGTCTGGGCCCGGGGCGGGAGAAGGCACCGCTGGCGGGTCACCCCTGGATTTTCTCCGGCTCGATCGCCGAGACGAGTGGTCCGCCCACCGCGACCTTGGCCCGTGTCGAGAGCGCCGACGGTCGCGACCTCGGAGTCGGATTCTTCTCGCCCCACTCCCGCATTCGGGTGCGCATGCTCGGGAACGCGGATTTGGAGATCGACAGGGGGTTTTTTCGGAGGCGTCTGGAAGCCGCGATCGACCTGCGCCGCGATGTCGTCGGTCCGGGCACCGACGGCTACCGGGTGGCCAATGCCGAAGGCGACGGGCTGCCGGGCTGGACTGTCGATCGTTTCGGCGACGTGCTGGTCTCGCAGATGACCGTCGCCGGTCTCGACGAGCGCCGGGACGAGGCCTACGCGGCCCTGAGCGAGCTCTTTCCCGGCGCCGCGATCCTGCACGCGGGCAATCTCGCGGCGCGGCGCGCCGAGGGGCTTCCGACCAGCAATGAATGGGTGCGCGGCACGCCGCGCGGCGAGGCGCGCTTCCGGGAATCTGGGCTGACCCTCTTCGCCGAGCTCGGGGGGCAGAAGACCGGCTTCTACTGCGACCAACGGGAGAGCCGCCGGCGGGTCGAGAGTCTCGCTCGCGGCCGTTCGATCCTCGACCTCTGCGCCCATACCGGCGCCTTCTCGCTCTACGCCCTGCGCGGCGGCGCGACCCGCGCCGTATTGGTCGAGTCGGCGGCGCGCCTCCTGGCGACCGCCGAACGCCAACTCTCCGAGAACGGCTGCGAGCGTTCGAACGTCGAGCTCACTGTGGCCGACGTCTTCGAGGACTTACGTCATCGTGAAGAGCGCTTCGGCCTCGTGGTGTGCGATCCGCCGCCGCTCGCCCGCCGCCGCTCGGAAGTCGAACGCGCCGCGCGGGCTTACAAGGACTTGAACCGTCTGGCGCTTCGCCGCGTCGAGCCCGGCGGCTTCTTCCTGACCTTCACTTGCAGCGCCGCGGTCGACGCCAAGCTCTTCCGTCAGATCCTCTTCGCCGCCGCCACCGAGGCGGGGGCGCGGCTGCAGCTCTTGGCGCCGCTCGGCGCCGCGCCCGATCATCCGGTTGCGGTGGCGCATCCCGAGGGCGAATACCTGAAGGGCTGGCTCGGTCGCGTCGTCGCGTTCGATTGACCGCTTCGCCGCCGCTCTGTTAGCTTCCGTCGTCTCGGCGCGGTGGGGAGAGCGTGGCGAGCAGGCCCGTAGCTCAGTTGGTTAGAGCGCTACGTTGACATCGTAGAGGTCGGTGGTTCGAGCCCACTCGGGCCTACCAACGTTTCCCCCCGAACCGAAGCCCAGATGAGCCTCCGCAGGCGCTTAGCTCAGTTGGTTAGAGCGCTACCTTCACACGGTAGAGGTCCTCGGTTCGAGCCCGAGAGCGCCTACCAACTCTCGCTCTCGCGCTGCTCTCGCCGCTGAGGCGGAGCGACTCCGAGCAGCCCTCTTCCTCGACCCCATTCGATTGATGAGCGAGATCGTTCTGACCCTACCCGACGGCTCCTCGCGCGCCGTCGCCGCCGCGACCACGCCGCTCGAGGTCGCCGCCGGGATCGGACCACGCCTGGCCAAGGATGCCGTCGGCGCCGAGCTCGACGGGCAGCCGATCGACCTCCGGCAGCCGCTCGCCAAGGGCGGACGCTTCCGGCTTCTGACCGCGAAGAACGCCGAGGCGGGCGCTTTCCTGCGCCACTCGGCCGAACATCTGCTGGCGGACGCCGTGACGCGACTCTGGCCGGAGGCGCTCTACGACGCCGGGCGCCGCGATCACTCGGAGAAGTTCCAGTACGACTTCCGCTTCCCGCGCCCCTTCACGCCCGACGATCTCGCCGCGATCGCCGCGCAGATGCGCGAGATCGTCGCCGAAGATGCGCCGTTCGAGCGCGTCGAGGTGACGAGGCCGGAGGCCGAGAGTCTCTTCCGATCACTGGGTAACGACTTGAAGCTCGAACGCTTGCACGACATTCCCGCCGCCGAGACGATCACGCTCTACCGACACGGCCGCTTCGTCGACCTCTGTCGCGGACCGCATGTCCAGCGCGCCGGCCAGATCGGGCCGATCCGCCTGCTCGAAGCCTCGAGCGTCTACTTCAAGGGCGACGAGGCAGGTGAGCGGCTGCAGCGGATCTACGGCACCGCCTTCGCGACCGTCCGCGAGCTCGAAGAGCACGACCGCGTCCAGGAGGAGGCGCGGGCGCGCGACCACCGTCGGCTCGGCGTCGACCTCGATCTCTTCAGCTTCGATCCGCTCGCCCCCGCCTCGCCGTTCTTCCATCCCAAGGGGGCCGTGCTCTACAACGAGCTGATCGACTACGTGCGCGAGCTCAACGCCCGGCACGGCTACGGCGAGGTGGTGACGCCGCAGATTCTGGACGTCGATCTCTGGCACACCTCGGGGCACTACGCCAACTACCGCGAGCAGATGTTCTTCACCGAGCTCGACGAGCGCCAGTTCGCGGTCAAGCCGATGAACTGCCCCGGCCACTGCCTGATCTACAGGACGCGAAGACGCTCCTATCGCGATCTGCCGATCCGTTACGCCGACTTCGGCCGGCTGCACCGCTACGAGCGTAGCGGCGTTACCGCCGGCCTGACGCGAGTGCGCTCCTTCGCGCAGGACGATGCCCACGTCTTCTGCACCGACGTGCAGGTCGAGTCCGAGGTGCTGCGGGCGGTCGACATCATCCTCGGCATCTACCAAACCTTCGGTTTCGCCAAGGTCGAGATCGGCGTCGGGATGCGCCCGGAGAAGCGGGTCGGAAGCGACGAGCAGTGGGAGATGGCCGAGCGCGCGCTAGTCAGCGCGCTCGAGCGGCACGACCTCGCCTTCTCGCTCCACGCCGGCGACGGCGCCTTCTACGGACCGAAGATCGACTTTCGCGTCGAAGACGCGCTCGGGCGCGCGTGGCAGCTCGGCACGGTGCAGCTCGACTATCAGCTCCCCGGCCGCTTCGGTCTCGAGTACGTTGCCGCCGACGGCGGCTTCGCGACGCCGGTGATGATCCACCGCGCCATGTTGGGCTCGGTCGAGCGCTTTCTCGGCATTCTGATCGAGCACACCGCCGGAGCGTTCCCGCTCTGGCTGGCGCCGGTGCAGGCGGTTGTCCTGCCGGTCTCCGAGAAGACGATCGACTATGCCCGCAAGGTCGAGCGCGACCTCGCCGACACCGGCGTGCGGGCCGAGCTCGACGACTCGAACGAGAAGCTCGGCTACAAGATCCGCTCGGCGCAACTCCAGAAGGTGCCGTACATGGTGGTGGTCGGGGAGCGCGAGCTCGCCGCCGAGACGGTCTCGGTGCGGCTCAGGAGCGGACGCGAAGTCAACGGTCTGCCGGCGAAGAGTTTCGCCACCTGGCTCGCCGCATGCGCCCGCGACCGGAGCATGCCTTTGCCGGATCCCGCCGATTCGGCTAAGATTCGCGGCTCCTGAAGCGATAGCGGAGGCCGTGCGGCGGCCGGACGACCCGACCGCACGCAAGGAACTGCGGTTTCCCGGGCTTCTAAAGGGGGGAGCGGAGCATCGACAAGACGGCTCGAGTCAACGAAGCGATCAGGGTGAAAGAGGTGCGATTGATCGATGGTGCCGGGGGCCAAGTTGGCATTGTCGCGACCGACGAGGCGTTGCGCATGGCCCGCGAAGAGGGCTTCGATCTGGTGGAGGTCGCTCCCGAAGCGCGTCCCCCGGTCTGCCGCATCATGGACTTCGGCAAGTTCCTCTATCAGCAGCGCAAGAAGGCGCAGGAGTCGAGGAAGAAGCAGAAGCAGTTCGAGATCAAAGAGGTCAAGTTCCGGCCCAACATCGACGATCACGACTACGACGTCAAGTTGCGCAACGCGCGCCGTTTCCTCGAGGAGGGAGACAAGGTCAAGGCGACGGTGCAGTTTCGCGGCCGCGAAATGTCGAAGCCCGAGCTCGGCTTGCGCCTGATGAAGCGGCTCGCCGCCGACATTAGCGAGCAGGCGATTCAAGAAGGGTCGGCCGAGATGGCCGGGAACCGAATGCATCTGATCTTCGGTCCCAACAAGAAGCCGGTGCTGGCGAAGAAACCGGCCTCCGCCTGAGCGCTACGCTCGCGGCGGAAAGAGAGGAGAAGAGATCATGGCGAGAAAGGCCGCGAAAGCGCTCAAGAAGAAGACCCACCGCGGAGCCAAGAAGCGCTTCAAGCTGACTGGAACCGGCAAGGTTCTTCGCCACCAGTCGATGAAGCGCCACATCTTGACCAAGAAGTCGCGTACGCGAAAGCGCCGGTTGCGTCGCGAGGTGGAGCAGGGCGGCGCTCTCGGCCGCACCGTCAAGCTGTTGATCTCGTAGCGCCGAGCGCCACCCGCCACCGGCGTCGGAACGGACCTGTCCGGCGCGGTGGAAACCGCAGCTACCGTCGTGGCTCGCGGTTCTGACCCGCTCCCTTACGAAGCGGAGCGAGAAAACGAGGTTCGAGTCATGCCACGCGTCAAACGCGGTCCCAAGCGCGCCCAAAAGCGCAAGAAGATCCTGAAGAAGTCGAGCGGCTTCTACGGCACCAAGTCGAACGCCTACCGGATGGCGAAGCAGGCGGTCGATCGCGCCGAGAAGTTCGCGACCCGCGATCGGCGCGCCAAGAAGCGCCAGTTCCGCTCGCTCTGGATCGTGCGCATCAACGCCGCGGCAAGCGCGCACGGTCTTTCGTATAACCGCTTCATCTCCGGCCTGAAACTGGCGGAGTGCGCCCTCGATCGCAAGGTCCTGGCGGAGCTCGCCGCCGCCGCAGATACCCGACCGTTCGCGAACCTCGTCGATCTGGCGCGTCAGGCGCTCGACAAGACCGCCGTCGCCCGAGTCTCCGCCGGAGCGTGACCGGCTCGGACGAGACCGCCGACGCTTCGGTTCCGAGCCCGGAGGAGTTGGAGCGGCTCGCCGGCGACGCCGAGTCCGAAATCGGCGCGGCGCCCGACCGGGCAAGTTGGGAAAGCCTGCGAATCGCCTGGCTCGGGGCCCGGCAGGGGCGACTCCGGAGGTTCCAGGAGCTGATCCCCAGGGCACCCGATCGGCGCGCCTTCGGGCAGGCGTTCAACTCGCTCAAGGCGCGCGTCGAGGCGGCGCTCGCGGCGCGCGACCAGCGGCTCGCCGAGGGCGACGCCGAGACGATCCGACGCGCCGCCCGGATCGACGTCACCTTGCCGGGCCGCCGCCCGCTCTTGGGCTCGCTCCATCCCGTCACTCTGGTCTCCCGGCAGATCGAGGAGATCTTCCGTTCGCTGGGCTACAGCGTCGCGCTGGGGCCCGAGATCGAAAGCGACCGCTTCAACTTCGCGCTGCTCAACTTTCCCGACGACCACCCGGCGCGCGACGCTCAGGACACCCTCTTCCTCACCGACGGCCGGCTCTTGCGCACCCACACCTCGCCGGTGCAGATCCGTACCCTGCTCGCGCGCCGGCCGCCGATTCGGGTGATCTGTCCGGGTCGGGTGTTCAGGAACGACAACGATCTCCGTCATTCGCCGATGTTCCACCAGGTCGAAGGGCTCTGCGTCGCCGAAGGGATCACTGTCGGCGACCTCAAGGGGACGCTCGAGGCGTTCGTGACCCGCCTCTTCGCCGCCGACACCCAGATCCGCTTGCGGCCGAGCTACTTTCCGTTCACCGAGCCGTCGTGCGAAGTCGACATCACCTGTCAGCTCTGCCGGGGCGTCGGCTGCGCCACCTGCTCGCGCACCGGCTGGATGGAGATCCTGGGCGCCGGGATGGTCGATCCACGCGTGCTGGAGAGCTGCGGCGTCGACTCCGACAGGTACTCCGGCTTCGCTTTCGGGCTCGGCCTCGATCGCGTGGCGATGAACAAGTGGGGGATCCCGAACATTCGTTCGCTCTTCGAGGGGGACGAGCGGCTACTGCGCGAGGTGCGGGGCTGATCCGATGAAGTTCCTCCTCTCCTGGCTGGCCGACTACGTCGATCTCGGAGACGGGTTTCCGCTCCTCGGCGAACCCACCGGACGCCATGCGTTCAGCGCTCTCGACGCCGACCTGCGCCGCGCCGGCGCCGCGCTCGCCGCGCGGTTGACCGCGCTCGGGCTGGCGGTCGAGGCGATCGTTGAGCTCGAGCGCGACCAGGGCGGCCCCGATCTCGTGCTCGATGTCGACGTTACCTCGAATCGGCCGGACGCGATGTGCCACGTCGGGCTGGCGCGCGAGCTCGCGGTGGCCGCCGCCCGTCCCCTCTCGGCGCCCGTCGCTCCGACGTTCGCGACCGTCGCGACCGACGGCACTTCTGCGCCGATCCTCATCGAGGACGGCGAGGCGTGCCCGCGCTACGTGGCGCGCGTCGTCCGCGGTATCGCGATCGGCCCGTCGCCGGCTTGGCTGCGGCGCCGGCTCGAGGCGATCGGGCTGCGGCCGATCCACAACGTCGTCGACGCCACCAACTACGTGCTCTGGGAGCTGGGGCAACCGCTCCACGCCTTCGACTTGGCGACGATCCCCGGCGGCGAAGTGCGCGTGCGGCGGGCGTTTCCTGGCGAGCGACTCGTAACACTCGACGGGCGAGAGCGCCTCCTCGACCCCGAGATGCTGGTGATCGCCGACCGGGCGCGAGCCATCGCTCTGGCCGGCATCCTGGGCGGGCGCGATACCGAAGTGACGCCCGCCACAACCGACATCCTGCTCGAGAGCGCCCACTTCGACCGCCGGCGCGTTCGGATCGCCGCCCGCAAGCTCGGCCTGCACACCGATGCCTCGCACCGCTTCGAGCGCGGCGCCGATTTCGGTCTTTGCGACGAGGCGTCGCGCCGCTGCGCGGCGCTGATCGTCGAGGTCGCCGGAGGCGAGGTCGTCGAGCCGGCGATCGACGCAGTGACTCGTTCGCCGCGGCCGGTGCGATGGCAGCTCGACCGCGCCCGGTTGGCGCGGTTTCTCGGCTTCGAGGTAGTACCGCGCGAAATCGTTTCGATCTTGAGCAGTCTCGGTTTCGAGCCCGAGAGCGCCGACGGGCACGAGTTCGCGGGGCGGGTTCCCACCTATCGTCTGGTCGATTTCGCGCCGCGGCCCGAGCGTTCTGACAGTTCCGGGCGCGCCGAACCGGCGGAGGCGTACCCGCAAGACGTTTACGAGGAGCTTCTCCGCCACGTCGGTTTCGCGCGCGTGCCGGCGACTCTGCCGGCGCTCGGAGGCGCCGACGCCGGAGCGAGCCCCGCGCACGAGCGCGCGGGTCGAGCACGCGATCTCCTGGCGAGCGTCGGCTTCGTCGAGACCGTCCAGTTCGCGTTTCACGACCGCGCCTGGGATGCGCGCTTTCCGGCGATCGCGACCTCCGGCGAGCCGCTCGAGCTGGCGAATCCGCTCTCGGAGCGCTACGCGATCCTCCGCCGATCGCTGGTTCCTAACCTGATCGCGACGGCCGAGTTCAACGCCCACCGGGGAGCGAGCGGCGTCCGTCTCTTCGAAATCGGACATCTCTTTCCGGGACGCGAGCTCGACGAGTTCGAAGCGGTGGGCCTGGTCTCCGGCGGCCGGTGCGGAACGGATTGGGATCGTCAGCTCGAAGCCGACGCCTTCGCGCTCAAGGGGGTCTGCGAACGGCTCTGCTCCGAGCTCGGCGCTCCGCCGGTGACCCTCGTCGCCGCCGCGCTGCCGGGAATCGTGGCCGGCACCGGCGCCCTCTGGCACGACCCGCGAGGGGGGCGGCTCGGCTGGAGCGGTCGCATCGAAGGCGGCGAGCTACCGTTCCCGCTCTTCGCGGCCGAGCTCGCGCTGGACTCCTTCGCCGCAGCCACGGCGCCGCGCCCGGTCCGGGCTCCCCCTCGGCTGCCGGGAATCTCGGCGGATCTCACCCTCACCCACTCGACCGAGCTCTTCTGGAGCGAGCTGGTAGGCGAGCTGGATCGGGACCGCCCCGCTCTCTTGGTCGGATTCCGCCTCAAGGATCGCTATCAAGGCCCCGAAATCCCGCCTGGTGCCGTCGCCACGACCCTAACGCTCGACTATCACGGCGGCGAGCGATCACTCACTCAGGACGAGGTCAACGCTTGCCACGCGGTGTTGGTCGAGCGGCTCGAGCGCCGTTACGCGGTCGCACGACAGGAGAGCCGATGAGTCTCGAGCTGTTCGAAACCCTCGAAGCCAAGATCCGAGAGACTGTCGACCGGCTGCTGGCCTTGTCCGAGCAGAATGCCCAGCTCGAACGCCGGGTTACTGAGCTCGAGCGCGAGCTCGAGCTCGAGCGGGCCAAGCCGACCGACGAGGCCGAGAGCGGCTGGCGCGCCGAACGCGAAGAGCTACGGCGTCGGGTCGAGAAGCTGGTGGCCTTGCTGGAAGAGCTGAACCGCGACCCCGGCTAGCCTGCGCCGCCCAGCCGAGAGCGCTCGGAGTCGAGCTCTCTTGCGGATGGTATATTCGGTTTGGAACGCTGGCGCCACGAGCCCGGCCCGGAGGCGAGGGGTTGAGCGAACAGGTAGGACCGACGACGACTGAGGTCGAGATCTTCGGCGGCTCTTACGTGATCCGGGGCGAGCAGCAGCCCGCGTACCTGACGGACTTGGCTACCGAGGTCGATCGCCGGATGCGCGAGCTGGCCGAACATGTGATCTCTCCAGAGCCCGGCCGGCTCGCGATCTTGACGGCGCTCAACTTGGCCGACGAGCTGTCGCGAAACCGAAGCGTTTGGGAAGGCGAACGGAACGCAATCGAAGCAAGGGTCCTGGAGCTCGGCGACCTGCTGGACCGGGCGCTCGGAAGAGAGAAGAGCGGCCGGAAACGGTCCCGGGCAACGAGCAAGAACGAGAGTCGGGGTACTCCCTGAGCGGTACGTGATGAGCCTATGCACTGTAGAACCAACACCTTCTTACGGGAGTCCAAATTCTGCGAGCCCGTGCCTGCCCGGCATCGACCGGGACGCTGACGGCCCGCCGTGAGGACACCCACCTGATGCGTTTCAGGTTCTAGACGCCAAGCTCACACGGCCGCTCGGGGGGCATCCCACCCGTTCGACTCTTTTGCTTCTCGTCCCGTTCCCCGTCCCGGGGAGCGAAGCATGACACCGACCCTTCTCCTCGTCGGAGCGAGCGCAATCGCTCTGGCGATCGTCGTATTGGGTTTCGCTTCGGTTCGCGTGCGCGCACGCCGCGAGCTGGCGGCGGCGGCGCAGCAGGCAGAGCGCCTACTCGAAGACGCCCGCCGAGAGAGCGAGGCCAAGCTGCGCGAGGCCGAGCTCTCGGCCAAAGAGAAGCTGCTCCAGGCCCGAAGCGAGTTCGAGACCGTCTCGCGGCAGCGCCGCTCGGAGCTCGAAGGGGTCGAGAAGCGGATCGTGCAGCGCGAGGACGCCCTCGCCCGCCAGAGCGAGGCGCAAACGGCTCGGGAGAAGGAGCTGGGAGCTCGTGAGGGTGAGCTCCAGAGCCGCGATCAGACGCTCGTCGCGCGGGAGGGTAGGGTCGCCAAGCTCGACGGCGAGCTGACGGCGCTCGTTGCCCGCCAACAGGTGAAGCTCGAGCAGATCGCCGGACTGACGGCCCAGCAAGCGCGCGAAGAACTTGTGCGCTCGCTCGAGGACGCTGCCCGCCTCGAAGCTGCGCACGCGGTCAAGCGCATCGAGGACGAGGCACGGGAGCAGGCGGGTCAGAAGGCGCAGTGGCTGATGGCGATGGCCGTCCAGCGCCTCGCCTCGGAGTACGTTGCCGAAACCACGGTTTCGGTCGTCGAGCTGCCGAACGACGAGATGAAGGGGAGGATCATCGGGCGCGAGGGGCGCAATATCCGGGCGCTCGAGCTGGCTACCGGCGTCGACCTCATCGTCGACGACACTCCCGAAGCGGTCATCCTCTCGGCCTTCGATCCGTTTCGCCGCGAAATCGCGCGCGTCGCCCTGGAGCGACTGATCGCCGACGGACGGATCCATCCGGCGCGCATCGAAGAGATCGTCGAGAAGGTCAAGGGCGAGTTCGAGCAGCGCATCCAGCAGGAGGGTGAAGCGGCGCTCCTCGAGCTCAAGATCCCGGCGATGCACGCCGAGCTGGTGCGGCTGCTCGGCCGGCTGCGCTTCCGCACCAGCTACGGCCAGAACGTCCTCAATCATTCGAAAGAGGTCTCGTTCCTCGCCGCAACCATGGCGGCAGAGCTCAAGGTTAACGTCACAATCGCCAAGCGCGCCGGGCTCCTGCACGATATCGGCAAGGCGATCGATCGCGAGGTCGAAGGCACTCATCTCGAGCTCGGAATCGGTCTCCTGCGCAAGTACGGCGAGAGCGAAGAGGTGGTGCACGCCATGGCGTGCCACCACGGCGACTACGATCCGCGCACCGTCGAGGCGGTCCTGGTCACCTCGGCGGACGCGCTCTCGGCAGCGCGCCCCGGGGCGCGGCGCGAGGTGCTCGAGACCTACATTCAGCGGCTCGAGAAGCTCGAGGCGATCGCCAGCGGATTCAAGGGGGTCGAGCGCAGCTTCGCGATCCAGGCCGGACGCGAGATCCGGGTGATCGTCGATTCGGGCAAGCTGGGAGACGAGCAGGCGCTCTGGCTGGCCAAGGACCTCGCCAAGAAGATCGAGCAGGAGCTGACCTATCCCGGGCAGATCCGCGTCACGGTGATCCGCGAAATGCGCGCCGTCGAGTACGCCAAGTGAAGCTTCTCTTCGTCGGCGACGTCATCGGCAAGCCCGGCCGCAAGGCACTGGCTCGACTCCTGCCCCGGCTGATCGACGAACAGCGCGCCGACTACGTCGTCGTCAACGTCGAGAACGCCGCCGGCGGATTCGGTGTCACGGCGGACGTTCTCGACGAGCTGCGCGAGCTGCCGATTCACTGCTTCACGACCGGGAATCACGTCTGGGACAAGAAAGAGGTGGGAGAGCTCTTCGAGCGTGAGCCGCGCTTGCTGCGTCCGGCGAACTATCCCGAAGGTAATCCAGGTCGTGGGGTCTACATCGGCGAGACGGCGACCGGAGTGCGCGTCGCGACCCTCCATCTCGAAGGACGGGTCTTCATGAAGAATCTCGATTCGCCCTTTCGCGTCGCCGAACGGCTGCTCGCCGAGCTACCGGGCGGCATACGAGTCGTGTGGGTCGACTTCCACGCCGAAGCGACGAGCGAGAAGCAGGCGCTGGGCTTCTTTCTCGACGGCCGGGTCTCAGCGGTCGTCGGGACACACACCCACGTTCCCACTGCGGACGAACGGATCTTGCCCGGCGGCACCGCCTTTCTCACCGACGTCGGCATGACCGGGCCGTACGAAGGGGTGATCGGATTCCGGGCCGATCGCGTGCTGCAACGGTTCCTGCTCCAGACGCCGTCGACGTTCGAGGTCGCGAAGCGCGACGTGCGGGTCGCCGCGGTTGCGATCGACATCGACGAGGCGACCGGCAGAGCTCGGGCAATCGAGCGCCTGCTGGTCGCCGATCGGGAGGAGTGACGATGCCTCGGATCCCGTCTCTCGAGGAGCTGAAGAGCGCGCCGGGCAGACTGCCGGTGTCGGTGATCATCACCACGTACAACGAAGCGATCAACGTCGCCGAATGCATCGAGTCGGCGCTGTGGGCCGACGAGATCCTGCTCGTCGACTCGTACTCGAAGGACGCCACGGTCGAGATTGCCCGGCGCTACCCGATCGCGATCCTCGAGCGCGAGTATTTCGGTTCGGCGGCGCAGAAGAACTGGGCGATGGACCGCGTGCAGCACGAATGGGTGCTGATTGTCGACGCCGACGAGCGGGTCACCGAAGGCCTAGCGCGCGAGATCTTGACCACCCTGGCTACGCAACCGACGGTCAACGGCTTCTACATCTGCCGCGAGAACGTTTTCGTCGACCGCGTGATTCGGCACTCTGGCTGGTCGACCGACAAGGTGGTCCGCCTCTTCCGCAAGGACAAGGGGCGTTACCCGAATCGGCGCGTGCACGCCGATCTCGAGATCGAGGGCCCAGTTCCGGTGCTGGGGGAGCCGTTTCTGCACCACACGTTTCGCAACTTCGAGCAGTACTTCCCTAAGTTCTTGAACTACGCTGAATGGGGCGCGGCGCAGGCGTTTCGCGACGGCCGGCGGGCCGGGCTGGCCGAGATCGCCTTCCGGCCCTGGTGGCGATTCGTGCGGACCTACTGGGTCCAGCTCGGCTTCCTCGACGGGATGCACGGCTTCGTGCTCTGCACGCTGCAGTCGTTCGGCGTCTTCCTCAAGTACGCGCGACTCTGGGAGTACGGTCTTCGGGCGCGACGAGGCGAGGATCTGCGCCTGCCGGCCTTCGACGAGTCGACGTCGACTTGGAAGCGCCCGCCGCTCGACTAGGGAGGCCGAGTCCGGCCTCGTCACTCGGGCTTGGAGGGGAGGTCTTCGAGGAGCGGCCTGCCCTCTGGGTGACCTCGATTGCTCAGTACGAGGATCGGCTGGCGTGAGAGGCGCGTCTCCTCGACGACAACGAGGCGGCGGCGCAGCGGCTCGGGCAGCGCGTCGAGCCGGTCTCCGTGAACGACCGCCCAAGCCGGCTCGGGCCGCTCTAGATGGCGGGCGAGCTCTTCCGGGTCCTCCGTCTCCACCGTGTAGAGCCCGTTCGAGTAGAAGGCGAGCGGCTTGGGCACATTTCCAATGCCGTACGCCAGGACCGGGACGCCCAGCGCGCGCGATTCTACGGTCAGCTCCACGAGCTTCTCCGCCAGCGGCCGCGCGGATTTCCTGAGCTCGAAGGAGGGATAGACCGCCGTCACCACGAAGAGATAGACGAGGGCGAATCCGGCCGCCGGCGTGACCGCCGCGGCGAGCGCGCGCCCGCGCGCCGCGAAGGCGAGCGTCGCGACACCCGACGCGACGAGCAGCGCGGCGAGAACCCACGCCGTCCCCTGCGACAGCTCCTCGACGCGCTCCGCCGCGAACGGCAGCGCGCCGCCGATGAGCGTGAGCAGCCCTCCGAGGAGGCCCTGCGCCAGGGTCACCCAGCGGCGATCCGGCAGCGGGCGCCAATCCCCCGCCGGCTCGTTCCAGCCGCAGAGCGCGCCGAGAAGGGCCGCGACCATGAGGGCGAAGGCGGGCACCGCCGGCAGGGCGTAGAGCTCCCGCTTTTCGGTCGAGACGGTGAAGAAGAGCACGACGAAGAGGGCCGCGACGAGGAGAAAGCGGTCCTCTCGCCCGCGCCGCCGCCAGAGTAGGAGCAGCGCGCCGGGCAGGAGGGCGGTCCAGGGCAGGAGGCTCGGCGGCAGGACCTCGGCGAAGTACCAGACCGGCTGCTTGTGGTGCATGCCGTGGATGCCGCGGTCGACGAAGTGCTCCTTCAGCGCACCCCAGACCGAGTACTCCCCGCCGGTCCCGACCGTCGCCCACACCATCCAGGCACCGATCAGCGCGAGGAAGAGGAGCGGTCCCCCGACCGGCGCGAAGGAGCGCCAGCGACCCAGGTCTCGATCGGTCGCGAGGACGACGAGCGCGATGCCGAGCGGAAGGAACAGACCCACCGGCCCCTTGTCGAGGACAGCGAGCGCCGCGGCCAGCCAGAAGAGAAGCCCGGCCCTGAAACCGCGGCCATCCGTGGAGCGATGGAGCTCGAACGCCGACAACGCGACCCAGATCAGGCAGCAGAGCAGCGCGTCGGTCTGGCTCCAGCGCGCCTTCGCCCAGAAGAGATATGTCGTCGAGAGGACGACGCCGGCGAGGACCGCGGTTCTCGGGCCGAAAAAGCGCCCGCCGAGCCGCATCGTGAGCGCCACGGTACCGAGCGCCGCGAGCGCCGAGGGCAGGCGCGCGGTGAAGGAGGTGACCGCCCCGAGCGGCAGCGAGAAGAGAGCAATCAGCCAGCAGAGGAGCGGCGGCTTTTCGGTGTTCACCTTGCCGTTGACATGCGGTACGGCCCACTCGCCGTCGACCACCATCTCGCGTGCCCCCTCGGCGAAGTAGGGCTCGTCGGGGGCCCACAGATCGTGCCCGCCGAGTCGCCAGAGGAAGAGCAGGGCGGCTACTAGGAGGACGTAGTACCGCCCCGTCACGCGAGCACCGGAAAGGCGGTCCTCGAGGCGACGGTTCCCTGCACGATCAGAAACCTCGACCGCTCTTGACCGTTGCAGTTGACTCGAGCTTCACTCGGCGAGTTTCTCACGAGAGAATCAGGAGTGAATCCCCTATCCGTGCTAACGCGGTGCTCGAGCGCTGGGCGGGCGATTGGTGAGTAGCGCGTAGCCGTCCTCGCTGCGATCGTCGTGCGCCACCTCGGCGAGCGGCAATTCGCCGAGTCGCGCGAGGGCGTCGCGCTCGATCAAGAGCCAGACTCTCGTCGGGCGCGCCGCGAAAGCGCGCAGCTCGTCCGCAGTCGCCAGCTCGACAGCGAAGCGACGCGTGTAGAAGAGGAACGGCGCGTCGAGGCGAGGCCAGATGGCGTACGGCTCGTCGGGCGCTGCGAGCGCGAGCAGTCTCTGGGAAAGCGGGCGGGCCGACTTGACGGCATCGAAGCGCGGTAGGAGGAGGGTGGCGGCGAGAACCGCGGCGGTTCCGAAGCCGGCGGCGAGCGCCAGCACCGTGCGACGGGCACTGCCGCGGCGGGCAGCCAAGAGCGCGGCCTGCGCGGCGATGGCGAGGATGACAGCGAGGAGGGCGAGCTGCGGGATCAGGCTGGAACCGACCGGAGCGAGCCGCTCGAGGTCGGCCGCCAACAGCTCGGGAAAGAAGCGCACGCCGAGGTAGCCCGCGACCGGCAGCAGAGTTAGGAACGTCGCCAGGAGCGCGGCCGGAACCACGAGCCAGCGGCGCAGCCGCTCCCAGCTCGCTTCGATCTCGGCGAAGGAGACGGCCACCAGGAGTGCCATCGCCGGATACATGGTCAGGATGTAGACGGTGCGCTTGGCCGGCGAGAGTGAGAAAAAGAGGAGCGTGACGAGCATCCACGACAGCGCAAGTCCGAACCCGAGCCGAGCTTCGCCGCCGACCCGCTTGGCGCCGACCCAAATCGCTCCGGGCAGGAAGAGCGACCAAGGGAAGAAGTCGGCGACGATCGTCGTCAAGTAGTAGTGCCAGGGTTGGAAATGGTGCCACGGGTCGACGAAGCGGGTGATGTTCTGGCGCCAGACGATCGTTTCGAGATACTCCCTGCCGCCCGCCAGGCCAGCCGGCACGAGCCAGACCGAAACGACAGCCAACCAGAGCAGCAGCCCGGTCGGAATGCGGAGGTCGCGCAGGATGTCAGTGCGTCCGGAGGCCAGCGCCCAGACGACGATCGCGAGTAGGGGCGGCAGCAGACCGACCGGACCCTTGGCCAGCGTCGCGAGGCCGGCGAAGAGAAAGAAGAGACGATAGAAGCGCGGGCGGTTCTCGAGCAGGCCGCGCACGAAACTGTGCATCGCCGCGGTGACGAGCGCGACCAACAGCATGTCGATCTGTCCGATCCGCCCTTGCCAGAGGATCTTGACGGAGGAGAGGAAGACGAGCGCCGACCAGAGCGCTACGCGGCGGTCGAAGAGCCGCCGGGCCAGATCGAAGAGCAACAGGACTGTTGCCGTCGCCGCCAACAACGAGGGCAGCCGCGTCGCTGCTTCGGGCGACACGCCGGGGAGCGCGGAGCAGAGCGAGATCGCCCAGAAGAAGAGCGGCGGCTTGTCAGCGGAGGTGCGTCCGTTGAACTGTGGCACCAACCACTCGCCACTGGAGCGCATCTCGCGAGCGACCTCGGCGTAGCGTGGCTCGTCGGGATTCCAGAGATCGCGAGCCGCTAGGCCAGGAAGGAAGACGAAGAGCGTGGCGACGGCGAGGAAGAGGCGCTCGCCGACGTTCATTGGCCGGCGCCGCTCACAGCTCGACCTCCTCGGAGTTGCGAACCTCGATCCAGCGACGACGCATCCAGCGCACGGCCATGAGATCGGCGAGGGCGCGGAAGAGGCGGTTGCCGATGCCGTACTTGGCGACACCGTGGCGACGCGGGCGGTGGCTGACCGGGATCTCGGTCACTCGGGCGCCGTTCCAGCGCACCAGAGTCGGTAGGAAGCGGTGCATGCCGGTGAACAGCGGTAGGTCGCGCAGAAAATCGGCGCGGTAAGCCTTGAGTGAGCAGCCGACATCGGTGATCGCCTCGTCGGTGGCCCAGTTGCGCACCGCGTTGGCGATGCGCGAGGAGGCCTTGCGCACGAAGCTGTCGCGCCGCTCGACGCGGACGCCGGAGACGACGTCCCAACCGCGCTCGAGCTCGGCCAAGAGTCGCGGGATATCGGCCGGATCGTTCTGGAGATCGGCGTCCAGCGTGACGACGAAGGCGCCGCGGGCGTGGCGGAAACCGGTGGCGAGCGCGGCGCTCTGCCCGGCGTTCTTCCGATGCCGGAAGATCCGGATTCGAGGCTCGGAGCGCGCCAAGCTCTTCATCGCCGCGAGAGTGTCGTCGGTCGAGCCGTCGTCGACTAAGACGAGCTCCCACGGGAGCGCCATCGGCGCCAGCGCGCGGTCGATCTCGTTGACCAGCTCCGCGAGGCTTTCGGCCTCGTTGAAAGCCGGAACGACGAGCGAAAGGGTGGGCTCCGACAATGGGATAAGGCGTCGTGGAGAGGAATTCAGGTTATCACTCCCCGCGCGGAGGAGAGCGTCTACCTTAGGATCAACCGATCGTGCGGCGAACAGGTGATCCTCTTCCGCCCGCCTTCGCCCCTCGCCGACGCCTACCTGCGCTCCTGCTTGGGCTCGTGGGCGGTCTCGCCGCGTCGGTGGTGGCGAGCGCCCTCCTTTCGCCGGCGGCGTATGCACTGGTCGAGGCGATCCTGCCGGGGAGCGCTCAGTTTCAACGCGTCCTGCGCCGCGTCGCGCTCCTCGCGGTGGTCGTGCTGCTGGTCTGGGGCTGTCGCAAGATGGGCGTGCGCCGGTGGGCGGATCTCGGGCTCGCTTGGTCCGCCGAGCGAGGGCGCCGGCTGGTCTTCGGCGCCATCGCGGGTGCGGCGGCGATTACCCTCCTCTTCGCCGTCGATCTGGCCGCGGGCCGGCGGATCGCGACGGATGCGCTCACCCCAACGCGAGTCGCCAAGGCGCTGGCGGGTGCCGCGGCCGTCGGATTCGTCGAGGAGTCGATCTGCCACGGAGCGCTGCTCTTTCCGTTCGGGCGCTTCACGGGCGCGACCCTGGTGGCCGCCAACGGAGCCGTCTCGGCGCTCTACTCGACCGCCCACTTCCTGCGTGGCGGGCTGAGCATTGACGAAGCCAGCGTTGCCGCCGGAGTGCGAGTCTGGGCCAGAGTGCCGATCGCCTCGATCGCACACGGCGAAGCGTGGCGAGGCCTCTTCCTCTTCGGCGCGCTGCTCTATCTCATTGCCTGGCGTCAGGGGCACGCTTGGGGGGCGATCGGCATCCACGCTGGGGCGGTCTTGGCGATCCAGATTCTCGGGGCGGCGACCGATCCGGTCGCCGGGCGGGCGTCGCTCTTTTGGGTCGACGGGCTTCTGCCCGGAAACGGAGTGTCGCTTCTCCTGGTTGTCGCTATCGTGGCGACGGTCGTGCTCGGGAGGCCGAAGAACTGAGGCTCTCCCGTCGACTACTCCCAGATCTTCCAGGGCGCTTGGCCGCTCTTCCAGAGCGCGTCGAGATGGAGCCAGTCGCGGTAGGTGTCCATCGGGTGCCAGAAGCGCTCGTGCAGGTAGACCGAGAGCTG
>CAZPYU010000175.1:0-4467 GCA_964590905.1 uncultured Thermoanaerobaculia bacterium | reverse complement strand
TGCTCCGAGAGCACCTTCACCGCCACCGAGCGGTCGAGACGCGTGTCCTTCGCCCGGTAGACCTCGCCCATCCCCCCCGCACCGAGCGGTGAGATCACTTCGTAGGGGCCGAGACGAGCGCCTGCGGGGAGGGTCATGCGGAAGCGGACGATAGCCGATCGCGCCGCGAGCGAGAAATCCGCCAGTTGACCGCCGAGCGAGCGAGCGCGTACCCTCCAGCCGCAAGCCGTCGTTCACTGCGCGCGTCGCCGCGCTCGACCGGGAGTTCGTCACCATGCAGTTCGGCATCCTCGGCCTGCCCAAGGTCGGCAAGACGACCCTCTTCAACACCCTCACCGCCTCACACGAGGCGACCGACAAGTTCGGCGCCTCGGCCAAAACGCACCTCGCCGTCGCCCGGGTGCCCGACGAGCGGCTGGCGCGGCTGCGCGATCTTTTCCAGCCCAAAAAGTTCACTCCGGCCACTGTCGAGTACGTCGACATCCCGGGCATCCAGAAGGGGGAGGGAGCCGAAAGCCTCGACCTCGCCCAGCTCAAGACAGTCGACGCGCTGCTCCACGTAGTGCGCGCCTTCGACGATCCCGAGATCCCGCACGCCGGGGGCGCCGTCGATCCGCGCTCCGACATCGCGACCCTCGACCTCGAGCTGATCTTGGCCGACCACACGCTCGTCGAGCGTCGCCTCGACCGGCTCGCCAAGTCTCTCAAGCGCGGTCTGTCGGCCGCCGAGGTGCGCGAGCGCATCCTCCTCTCCGAGATTGTCCTGCCGGCGCTCGCGGCCGAGACGCCGCTGCGTCGACTCGCTCTCGCCGGAGACGACGAGCGGCTACTGCGCGGCTTTCAGCTCCTGTCGGCGAAACCGATACTGGTAGCCGTCAACGTCGCCGAGAGCGGGGTGGCGACGGCGCGAGCGGACGAGTTCGGTCTCACCTCCGAGCCGACTCGGCACGGCGTCGTGGTCAGCGCTCCGATCGAGCTCGAGATCTCGCGGCTCTCCCCGGCGGAGCAGCGCGAGTTCCTGGCCGACCTCGGTCTCGCCGAACCCAGCCTCGACCGCCTGATCCGAGCCAGCTACGAGCTGCTCGGCGTGATCTCGTTTTTCACCGTCGGCGAGGACGAGGTCCGCGCCTGGACGCTCCGCCGCGGCACCGTGGCGCGCGAGGCGGCGGGCACCATTCACTCCGACATCGAGCGCGGCTTCATCCGCGCCGAGGTGGCGCGCTGGGACGACCTGCTCCGCTTGGGCTCGCTCGCCGCCTGCCGCGAGCAGGCGCTGCTGCGGCTAGAAGGCAAAGAGTACGTCGTCGCCGACGGCGACGTGGTGCACTTCCGCTTCAACGTTTGAGGGAGTCGACGACGGCTGCCGGGCTTAGTCGAGCAGGCCGTTCTTCCGCATCCAGTCGTCGTTGTAGATCGTCGACAGATAGCGGTTGCCGGAGTCGGGGAAGAGGGTGGCGATGCGCGCCGGTCCGTCGAGGCGTGCCGCCAGCTGACGCACCGCCCAGAGCGCCGCCCCCGACGAGCCGCCGGCGAAGATCGCCTCGCTTCGCGCCAGCTCGCGCGTGGCGAGGAAGGCATCGCGGTCGCTCGCCTGCACCATCTCGTCGATCAGCTCCCACTCGGGACAGCCGATGATCTCCTCGTCGCCCAGACCCTCGACCAGGGTGCGGTGCGGCTCGACCCGCCGGCCGCTCCGAAAGTAGTCGGTGAAGACCGAGCCAACGATGTCGACAGCGAGAACCCTTACCTTGGGGTCTTGCTCCTTCAAGTAGCGCGCCACGCCGGAGACGGTGCCGCCGGTGCCGATGCCGGCCACGAACCAGTCGATCCGGCCGTTCATCTGTCGCCAGAGCTCTGGGCCGGTGGTCTCGTAGTGCGCTCGGTTGTTGGCGCGGTCGTTGTGCTGATCGGGAAAGAAGGCGCCGGGGATCGTGGCGACGAGCTCGCGGGCTTTCCGGTTGTAGCTCTCGGGGTGCTCCGGCGGCAGATCGCCGTCGACCAGCACCAGCTCGACCCCCAGCGCGCGCAACGCGTCGAGCTTCTCGCGGCTTGCCTGGCGACGGACGACCATGACGCAGCGTAAGGAGTGCTCGATCGCCATCATCGCCAAGCCCATGGCGGTGTTGCCCGACGACGCTTCGACAATCGTGTCGCCAGCGTGCAGCCGCCCGCTCCCGATGGCGCTCTCGATCATGTGGCGTGCGATCCGGTCCTTGACGCTCCCCATCGGGTTCAGAAACTCGAGCTTGGCGAAGAGCTCGCCGGGAAAGCCGGGCACCGCGCGCCGCAACCGCATCAATGGCGTCTCGCCCACGGCGCCCGAGAGCCGATCGCAGACCCGTTCCCCACTCACTGATCTCATCTGGACGGAGGATAGCAACCGCGCACCGGCGCGCTCGCTCGTGCCGTCGTCTGATCGAAGCTGAGAGAATCCGCCGCCGATGCCGCTCCTCGCTCGCCTGCGTGTGGTGCTCGAAATGATCAAGTTCGAGCACACCCTCTTCGCGTTGCCGTTTGCATTGACTTCGATGCTGCTCGCCGCACACAGCTGGCCGGCGGGACGCGTCGTCTTCTGGATCGTGGCGGCGATGGTCGGCGCGCGGTCAGCGGCGATGGGGTGGAACCGCCTCGTCGACCGGTCGATCGACGCCGCCAATCCGCGCACCGCCGCCCGCGCGCTGCCGCTCGGGCTCTTGACGCCGGGCTTCGTGGCGCTCTTCGTGGTGGCCTCCCTCGCGCTTCTCGTTCTCGCCGCCTGGCGCCTCAATCCGCTCTGCCTGGCTCTCTCGCCGTTCGCCGTCATCGTTCTCCTCGGCTATAGCTACGCCAAGCGCTTCACTTGGGCTTCGCACGCCCTCCTCGGTCTGGCGCTCGCCGGGGCGCCGCTCGGCGGATGGATCGCTGTCACCGGTGCCTTGGCGCCGACTCCGCTCATCCTCGCCGGCGCGGTCCTCTGTTGGGTCGCCGGCTTCGACGTCCTCTATGCGCTCCAGGACGAAGCGTTCGACCGCCGGAGCGGCCTGCATTCGATCCCGGCGCGCTTCGGCGCACGGTCAGCGCTCTGGATCTCGGCAGCGCTGCACCTCGTTGCCCTAGCTCTCTTGGCCTCGCTGCCCTGGGTCTACCCGCCCGGCTTGGGTCGGCTCTACGCGCTCGGCGTCGCCGGCTGCGCGGCGCTGCTCGGTTATCAGCACGCGTTGGTGCGTCCCGGCGATCTGTCGCGGCTCGACGCCGCCTTCTTCACCGCCAACGGTGCTCTGGCCATCTGGCTCTTCGCCGCCACGGCCGCCGACCTGGCGCTCGACTGACGCGCGCCGCCTGTTGGGCTAAGCTCGCGCGCCGATCATGAGCCAGGAAGCGGGCCTCTTCGGCCGACTCGCCGTTCACTACAAGCTCGTCACGCCGGATCAGCTCGCCGAAGCGATCCGGCGCCAGGCAAAGGAGGAGTGGAAGCGCCCGCTCGGCGATCTGCTGATCGAGGCGGGGCTTCTAACCCGCGAGAAGCTCGAGCGCCTGCTCGCCGTCCAGCGCGAGCTCGCGGCGAAGGAGGCCGCGACAGCTGCGGCCGCAGCGGCGGCGGCGCCCGCCGCATCGGCCACCGGGATCTTCCGGCTGCCTGCCGCCGCGACGCGGCCGACCGCGGCGCTCGCTAAGGTCGAGCGCGAGGTCGACCGTTTGCTCGACTACGCCGTCCGCCAAGGCGCCAGCGATCTCCACCTCGCCTCCGGCGAGCGACTCCTCTTGCGTCGGCAGGGCGAGCTCTTGCGCGTCGGCGAAGTGGCCCTGCCACGCGCCCAGGTCGAGCAGTTCGTAGTTGAGCTACTCGATCCGGCGCAACGCGAGGCACTGCGCACGAAGGGACAGGTCGACTTCTCGACTTCGCTCGCCGGCGTGGCGCGCTTCCGCGGCAACGCCTACCGGCACCAGAACGGCGTCGCCGTGGCTCTCAGGGCGATCTCCTTTGCGGTGCCGACCCTCGGCGACCTCGGGCTGCCGCTCTCTCTCGCCCGCCTCACCGCCTATCACCAGGGGCTGGTGCTGCTGACCGGCCCGGCCGGCTCGGGCAAATCGTCGACGCTCGCCGCGCTCGTCCGGCTGGTCAACGAAGAGCGGCGCGACCACATCGTCACCGTCGAAGATCCGATCGAGTACATCCACACACCGCTGCGCTGCTCGGTCAATCAGCGCCAGGTCGGGCGCGACACCGCGAGCTTCGCGCGCGCGCTCAAGGCGGCGCTGCGCGAGGACCCCGACGTCATCGCGATCGGCGAGCTGCGCGATCTCGAAACGATCTCGCTGGCGCTCACCGCCGCCGAGACCGGACATCTAGTGCTGGCCACGCTGCATACCGCCGGCGCGGTGCGCACCATCGACCGCATCGTCGGCGCCTTCCCGCCCGAACAGCAGCCGCAGATCCGGATGATGTTCTCCGAGTCGCTGCGCGCCATCGTTTCGCAGCGGCTGGTC
>CAZPYU010000174.1:0-5353 GCA_964590905.1 uncultured Thermoanaerobaculia bacterium | reverse complement strand
CGACCAGGGCCGCTGGTGTATCGCACTGACGGGGGATAGGCAAGGAGTAGGGACGGCAGACAATCCGTCTGCAGTCCGAGTGCAGGAGGGCACGAGCTGGGAATCCGAACCCGGTCGCTGCGGCCGGTCGCTCGAGGCAGTGTGCCTCGGGGAGCGCGCGGCGATGGCTTGCGCCAGCTCGGCCGCCACCCAGCTACGCTCGGACGGTCCGCCCAGAATGGAAGCCAAGGCTTGCGACGGCGAGTCACGAGCAGAGGAGGTCGAGGTGGCTGCAAAGAAGAAGAAGCAGCGGGAGACGATCGGCGGCAGCCCGCCCGCACAGCAACCCAAGCCGAAGAAACAGAAGAAGACATCGCGCGGCAAGTAGCCGACAGACGGATGCGGCGTGCTAGGCGGTGCCGTGCGGGCCTCTGCCCTTCCACGTGCGGGTCTCCCATGTGTGCTCTTGATGGCGCAACGAAGCAAGCCAGCTGGGCTTCGTCGCACTTCGGCTCGTCTGCGACAACCAAAGAATGCTTCGAACAGCCGCTGAACGTCGCGTGCGCGTGTCGCAAAGATCGAGCCAGTGCCCGGCTAGTGAGTTCAGGAAGGGAGGCCGGGCTTGGCGTCGGCCCCCTTCGCAATCTAGACACTAACCCCGCAAGGCGCGAGTCGTCTTAGCTACCGGATCAGGCCGGGCGCGGCGGTAGGGAAGGGACGACGTGTCGACCGTGGATTGGGGAAAGGCCGCAACTGCACGCCCCACCGCGCCCGGCCTGCTTGGAACATAGCGCACTTGCCTGCAAGGTCGGCAGTACCGTCTGGCGACCCACGCGCGCCGCGCTCGTCGGAAAAGTTTTCGGCGCACTTTGCGACTGGGCAGGTAGTCCGTTTTGCTCGCTGCCGATACCTTGGGACTACGACCGCTTGGGGGCAATGAGGTCGCCATCTTTTTCCACATGTGCCCTGTGGGGCCTGTGGAAACCTGGACCGTTTCCAGCCCCGTCCGCGTCTCCGCGCCCGCCCCCGGCCCCTCGTCGGGGGCGGTTCACCCGTGTGAGCCGCGGGAACTGTGGAGACTCTTCCGACGAAGAGCCCGACCTAGACCTGCGGCACTAGATTCACGACCTTGCTAACGGGTGCGCGCGGGTGCGCGCATCATCGACCTCGCTGACGAGTACGGTGTCAATCGCAAGACGATTTGGCGCCGCTTGCGCGCACTCGAACGCGCCGAGAATGAGCGAGCCCAACGCCTTGCTGCAAAACGGCTTCGCCTGCAAGCCGCGCGCGAGAAGCGGAAGTTCCGCGAGCGTGAGCGGGAGGCTGGAGGCTCTGCGCGGGGCGGAGACGCCAATGCCGGCCGGAATCAGGGCGCACGCCGTGCGCGGAGGCCTCCTGCGCAGGATCCGTGGACGACCTGGCTCGATCGGCGAAAGAACCTGTCCGGTCGCGCACGCGCTGAAGCGAGCGGGTTTGTCCGTGTCCGCACTCGCGAGGGCACCATCCGCAAGTGGTGGAATGTCGTTAGCTGTGACGGGCTGGCCGCATCAGGGCCAGCGTCCTTCGTCACAGGTCGCTGGCCCTCCTCATTCGTTACTGCCGGTGCGGCCTCAGGTTCGCTTGGCGTAGTCGCCGAACTCGCCGAAGTCCACGGATACGCATGGCTGGTCGCCGACAACCCACGCATCGTGACCCGGCGGACAAGCGAAAACGTCGCCGGGGCCGACTTCGACCTCACTCCCATCGTCCATCCGAATCCCCATTCGCCCGGAGATGACGTAGGCAAGATGCGAAACCTCGCATGAATCAGTCCCGGCAATCGGCTTCACGTTGTTCGACCAGCGCCAGCCAGGTTCGAACGTGCCACGACCAACCGTCTGGCCGCCGATCCTGAGAATGTCCGCCTTGCCGTTTCCCTCGAAGGGGCGTACCTCGTCGGGCGAGTCGAAGTTCTTGATCTCGGTGCCTGGCATTGCTTCCTCCTAGCTAGGTGCGTGCATGAGCCGACGAGCAACCGAGCTTACTCCTCTTGCGCCAAAGTGCCTGCCAAAGCGAGCCTGGGGGCCGCCAGCGCGTTACCTCCTCGCGCAGCGTGATTGATGCCGCGTCGGGACGAACCCTCTGTGCGGTGCTGAGGAGCGAGGATGGTGGCAGGAGATGAGGGAGCGTGTCGCACTTCCGCCAAAGAGCGACAGCTACCCGCTTCGAGACTGAACGGCATCGCGCTTCAGGACTCGGCGACCGTGCCGCTGGAGTACGAGCGCGCCGTCGCGGCAGGCGTGGGCATCGAGAAGAAGATGATCTCGACGCAGCGCGGGGCGGTGATCCGGGACGGCGAGGATTGCCTCGCGGACCACCGCCCCTTGCTCGCTAGTTCGAACGAGCAGCTAATTCGGATTGCGCGGCGAGCAGTGGGCGCGATGATCCCCTCGGATGAACGGGTTCACGATCCTGCGGCCGGACCGCTCGCGCGCTTCCTTACTGAACGGGTGGTACAAGGGATGAGGTGGTGCCCTGAGCGGCCTTCACATTTCCGTCTGGTCGGACTACATCTGACCGTTCTGCCGCATCGGCCAGCCCACGGCCGAGTGGCTCGAGCGCCGGTACGGCGCCGAGGTGATGTGGCTCCCCTTCGACCTCCACCCTGAGTACCCGGCGGAGGGGATCCAACGCGCAGAACTGCACGCACGCTACGGGGACGCGTTCCACGAGCGGCTGCAGCAGTCGTTCGCCGCGTCCGGCCTCGTCTACAACCCACCCCCCGATGTCGTCCCGAACACGATGCGAGCGCTGCGCGTGACCGAGCTCGCGCGTGAGCGCGGCCTGCACCGGCAGGTACACGATCGCCTCATGCGAGCCTACTGGGAAGAAGCGCGCAACATCGGCGACGGAGGCGAAGTACTCGCACTCGCGGTCGAAGCCGGCCTCGACGAAAAAGAGGCTGCCGAGGTGATCGCGGGCGACGCCTATCAAGAACGCGTACTCGCCTCTACCGCACAGGCTCAATCCATCGGCATCACCGGCATCCCGGCATTCCTGCTAGAGGGGCGGTTCCTCGTGCTCGGCGCACAACCGCGCGGAGTCTTCGAACAAGCCCTCGCACAGCTAGACCGACAGGGCCCGACGGACTGACGAGGGCTACATCGGGACAACCAGGAAGCTGTGCGGGAACCACTCGCTCCGTAGCGGCTCCTCGCTTCCCTGCGTCGTGCACGCGGCGTCGCTGTCGCGGTTCGGCTCGTCTGCGACACGCCACGCCGGCAGTCCAGAGCCAGCTGCCGCGCCAAGCACGGCGCTGAAGCCGCGCTAGCCTGACCAGAGTAGCCTCAACTCGATCCGTGGATCGAGGACACGATTCGCCTGCATGGGCTCGGCGCGCGCTGCGCGCGACGCCGCGGACGGTGCTCGAGTGCGAGCGCGACCCCACGGCGGCCGAGCGCGAGATCGTCCGCGCAGGCAAGCTTGCGATCGAGGAGGACGGCGCGGAGGCGATCTGCCTCGGCTGTGCGGGCCTGGGGCCCGCTCTTCGAGAAGGCGCTCCGCGTGCCGGTGCTCGACGGCGTGGCCTGCGGTGTCAAGCTGCTCGAGGGCCTCTTCGACTACGGCCTCGCGACGAGTCGAGTCGCCGCCTTCCGGACCGTCGGAGGAGAAGGAGCACCTTCCTCGGCCGGAGCCGACCGCCTCTCGCTGACGACGGGCTCTGCCCGATCAGTAGGCGAGCTCGTGCAGGGTCGCGGCGAGCACGCGGATGGCGGCGATCGCGTCCTCGACGGCGGTGAACTCCGCCGGTGTGTGGCTGCGGCCGTCCTTGCTTCGGGCGAACACCATCGCGACCTTCGCGATCCTCGCCATGTTCTGCGTGTCGTGACCTGCGCCGCTGTGCATGCGAAGGAAGGGGACGCCCTGTTCGCGGGCGGCCCGCTCGAGCGCTACGAGGACGGCCGGGTCGCAGAGACACGGGGGCAGGTCGAGCGGCGTGCTCCAGGAGATCTCCAGGCCTCGGCGCTGGGCGACCGCGCGCATCAGCTCTTCCTGCCGCGCGTGCTGCTCCTGCAGAGCTTGCGGGTCGGGGTGGCGCGAGTCGACCGTGAAGGTGGCCCTGTCGGGGACTGCCGAAGGCAGGTTCGGCTCGACCTGGATCCGTCCGACCGTGGTCACCGCCGGCGGGCCCATGTCGAGGGCAACGCCGATGACGGCGGTCACGATCTCGGCGAAGCCCGCCATCGGATCGAGCCGGCCCTCCATCGGGCGCGCGCCGGCGTGATCGGAACGGCCGACCAGCTGCACGACGTAGTGGCGGATGCCCGTGATCGCGTCGACGACGCCGGCCGGAAGCCCGGCTGACTCGAGGACCGGGCCCTGCTCGATGTGGAGCTCGATCCAGGTCTCGACGTCATCCCGCGCCGCCTCCGGGATGCGTCGCGGGTCGAGGCCGACGGCGCGCATCGCCTCCGCGATCGAGACTCCGTCGAAGTCGCGGATCCGCTCCTGCTCGTCCGGCTCAATGCTTGCGGTGATGGCGCGCGAGCCCCAGAAGTTGGTGGCGTGGAAGCGACTCGCCTCCTCCTCGCACAGGGACACGGCTTCGAGCGTGCGGCGTGGCCGGCCGAAGCGCTCGCGCAGCGTGCGGAGCGCGACGAGTGCGCCTATCACTCCCAGCGCTCCGTCGTAGCGGCCGCCCGGCGTCTGCGAGTCGATATGGGAGCCAGAGGCGATCACCGGCCCCTCCCGATCGCCCGCCAGCCGCCCCCACACGTTGCCGACAGCATCGCGGCGGACGTCGAGCCCTGCCTCTGCGAACCAGGCGGCGACCTGGTCCTGGGCGGCGACCCACTCCGGCGAATAGGCCGTGCGCCAGACGCCGGTCTCCCCGTGGGCGCCGTGGCGCGCGAGCTCGAGCAGGTGCCGCTCGACGAGGCTGGCGTTTACGTCGATGACCACGCAAACGGAATCTACTTCGTCCGCAAGCCGCCCAAGCTCGCGCAGGCCGCTTGGAGCCGAACGGACTGCGCAGGGCGGCACGTCCTCCACGGGTGAGCAGTGTGAGCATGGATGCGGGTCGATCGGCCCTCAGTGACGACGCCGGTTGACGACGCTCGACATGTCGCGATTCGAGGGCCGTGTCCTGGGTCGCCGACCCGCCGACCCGCCGCATCGACGATTCTCCGCTCTCCGTCGGGTCTCGCGCTCGACGCCGCCGACCCAATCGTCGACCCAACCGGGAAACCAAGGGGCAACCGGAGGCCCCTCGCCAGCGTGAAGGTGGTCGTCAGAAGACGTCGGCCGGCAGGGCCAGCTCCGCGAGTTCCGGGAGGAGGTGCGTGTCGAGCACGGTGTCGAGCTGACGGAGGTGGAACGCGGCATGCCAGCGCTG
>CAZPYU010000173.1:0-4349 GCA_964590905.1 uncultured Thermoanaerobaculia bacterium | reverse complement strand
GTGCGCGATCTCGTGGCCGAGGAGCGCCGCGAGCGCGTCGTCCCCGAGACCGATGTTCATCAGGCCGCGGGTGACGAAGACCTGGCCGCCGGGGAGCGCGAAGGCGTTCGGTTCGGCGAGGTCGATGAGGTAGAAGCTGATCGGGTAGTCGGTATAGCCGGCCTCGCGCGCGACGCGGTAGCCGATCTCGGCCACGCGGCGCAGCTCGACGGGCTCGTCCCAGGAGCCGTAGACGCGCACCGCCTCGGCGGCGGCTTGCAGGCTCTTCTCGAAGAGCTCGAAGTTGGGGCTGGCGGCTGCTCGGGCCGGGCTTCCGAGCCCGGTCGAGAGCAGCGCCAGAGCCGCGACGAGGCAGAGCGAACGACGCACGCCAACGATGCTAGCAGGCGGCGTGCCGGGCCTCGGCGCAAGGTTGGCGTCGAGTAGACTTCGAGGATGGAGCTGACGCTCGAGTTCGCGACCACCAGGGCGAGCATGGCGGAGCTCCGTCCGCTGCTCGACGCAGCCCTCCAGAAGGAGTTTCCGGGCGGGATGCTGCAGCGCAAGTGGAACGGCGACGTGCTCGAGCTCTCGGGCCCGGGGGCAAAGGGGTCGGTCGTTTTCGAAGCGGGACGGCTGGTCGGTCGTGCCACTTTGACGCCGCCCGCGAGCCTGATGCGCGGCATGATCGAGCAGAAGGTCAGCGCGGCCCTCAAGGCCGCCGTCGGCTGAGAGAGCCTCCTCAGTCCGTGACGCCGACCGCGGAGCCCGGCCTGCTCGCCGAGCCGTTTCTCTTCTTTCGCGGTCCTCGCGGGCACATGACGTGGTGGTCGTTCGCTCGCTGTCGAGACGAGTCGGGCTCGCTCGCCGCGCGCGACGCCACCGAACCTGCGACCGACCCTCCGCGCCACCTTCTCGCCATTCTGGCCACCGCGACCGCAGCCGAGCTCGCCGCGGCCCGCCAGCTCCTGGCTCACCTGGGCGGTGCGAGCGGCCGCGAGATCTGGATCTCGACGCGGCCGCTCGACGGCGGTGCGGAGCGACAGTTGGCGCTGGCCGCTCTCCTTGCCGGTTGGGCGATTGTGCGCGAGCCGGGTGAGCGCCTCCACCCCGATCTCTTCGCCTGGGCTCGACCGACGCTCCTCTCCGGCACCGGTGCCGAGTTGGGCGAGCTGCTGCGCGGCTTCGCGGCCGCGGCGCCGCGCTTTGGTGCGGCGCGTTGGCTCCGGCGCCGGCTACACCGATTGCAGGTTGTCTTGATCGAGGAAGCGGGCGAGGGGGCTGGCGAGAGGGCGGGGCTCGCCGCGCAACTGCGCGAGCTCGGAGGAGTCGCGCGCGTCCTTCCGTTTCCGGACTGCGGATGGTAGAAACCGGACGCTCTCGAGCTCACGCCATGTCGACCTCACCGCAGCCTCTCGAGTACAGCGCGGCGCTCGAGCAGATCGGTCCGCGCGCCGACGAGGTCCGCAGCGGCGGGGTCGGAACGCCGCTGCCGCCAACTTCGAAAGTCGTGCGCCAGGAGCTCCGGGGTCGGAACGGCCGCGTAGCGATTCTCGCGGCGGCGCGCACGCCGTTCGCGCGCGCCGGCACCGACCTCCGGGAATTCGACGCCATCGATCTGGCGGGAGTCGCCGCGGCCGAAGCGGTGGCGCGCAGCGGCGTCGATCCGCGCGAGATCGATCTGCTCGTCGCCGGCATCGTGGTGCCGCCGCTCCACGGCCCCAATCTGGGGCGCGAGGTCGTCTTTCGGGCCGCCCTGCCGGAGTCGATTCTCGGCACGTCGGTCAATCTCGCCTGCGCCTCCTCGAATCGGGCGATCACCAGCGGCGCCGAGGCGATCCTCCTGGGCGAGGCCGAGCTCGTCGTCGCGGCGGGCGCCGAGTCGCTCTCGAACGTACCGATCGCCTTCTCCAAGCGCGCTGCGGCGAAGTTTCAGGCGCTCGCCAAGGCGCGCACGCTCGGCCAGAAGATCGGCGCGGTGACCCGCTTTCGGCTCGGCGACTTCGCGCCGGTGCCGCCGGCGATCGCCGAGTACTCGACCGGCCTGACGATGGGTGAGTCGTGCGAGAAGATGGCCAAGGAGAACGGCATCTCGCGGCAAGCGCAAGACGAAATCGCGCTCCTCTCGCACCGCCGCGCCGCCGCCGCCCAAGCCGAGGGTCGCTTCGCCGCGCAGATTGTCCCGGTGTTTCCGCCGCCTAGGTTCGCGCCGGCGATCGAGCGCGACAACGGCGTGCGCGCCGACAGCAGCCTCGAAGCGTTGGCTGCCCTGCGGCCGGTCTTCGACCGCCGTTTCGGCACTCTCACTGCTGGCAACTCGTCGCCGATCACCGATGGCGGTTCCGCTGTCGTCCTGGCGAGCGAACGGCGAGCGCGCGAGCTCGGCCGAGAGCCGCTCGGCTACATCCGCTCCTGGGCCTACTTCGCGATCCCGCCCGGCGGACAGCTCCTCCAGGGCCCCGCCTACGCCGCGCCGCTGGCGCTTGAGCGAGCCGGACTGCGGCTCCAGGACATCGACCTGGTCGAGACCCACGAGGCGTTCGCGGCGCAGGTGCTCTCCAACTTGAAGGCGTTCGCGTCGCGTAAGTTCGCGGCCGAAGAGCTGGGCCGGAGCGAGCCGATGGGCGAGGTCGATCTCGAGCGCTGGAACGTCGACGGCGGCTCGATCGCGCTCGGGCATCCGTTCGGCGCCACCGGCGCGCGGGTCACGATGCAGCTCCTCCACGCTCTGGCGCGGCGCGGGCTGGGGCTCGGCCTCATCACCGTCTGCGCCGCCGGCGGCCACGGCTTCGCGATGGTCGTCGAGCGAAGTTAGAACCGTGCGGAAACTCCCAGCTCGGTAGCGACGTAGGGGTGACAATGAATCCGAAATCCTGCCTGGTGTGGGGCCGACAGCTCCGGTCGGCGTCGCTGTCGCTCTGCTGGTTGCTCCTCGCTTTCGCTCCAGCCCTCTCCCGAGAGGCTGCGGCGGAGCCGCTCTCGTCGCCGCCGCTCCTTGTCGTTCCCGACGCCGCGCGGGCGACCCCGGGCTTCGACGTCGAGCGCGCAACCGAGGCCTACATGGATCTGATCTCGCCCGAGGCGCGAGCGAGCTCGGACGCCTACTTCGAGGGCGACTACCTGATCGACGGCTTGGACTGGCTCTGGACGATCGGCGTCTCCCTCCTGATGCTCGGCGGCGGCCGGGCGCGCCGCACCCGCGACGCGATCGCGGCGCGAATAGGTCGGGTCGCCCTGGCCGACCTCGCGACCGCGGCGCTCTATCTGGTGGCGGCGTCGCTCCTCACCCTTCCGTTCGACCTCTGGCGACGCTTCTTCCGCGAGCACGCCTACGGGCTCTCGAACCAGACCTTCCTCGCTTGGCTACGCGACTGGGGCGTCGAGCTCGGGGTCGGCGTCCTGCTGACAGCGCCGGCGATCGCCGCCTTCTACGCCGTCGCCCGGCGAGCGCCGCGGACCTGGTGGATTTGGGGGACGGGTCTGGCGGCACTCTTCCTGGTCTTCGGCGTCGCGATCGCGCCGGTTTTCGTGAATCCGCTCTTCAACGACTATAAGCCGCTCGAGCAGAGTGCGCTGCGCGACGAGATCCTCTCGCTGGCGCGCTCGCACCGCATCCCGGCCGACGACGTCTTCTGGTTCGACGCCTCGCGACAGTCAAAGCGGATCAGCGCCAACGTCTCTGGCTTCGCGGGCACGATGCGGATCTCGCTCAACGACAACTTGCTCCAGCGCTCGCCGCGCGAGAGCGTGCTGGCTGTGCTCGGACACGAGATGGGACACTTCGTCCTCAATCACGTCGTCGAGCTGATCCTCGAGCTCTCGCTCGTCCTCTTCGCCGGCTTCGCCTGCGTCCACTTCGGCTTTGAGCGGGCGCGACGAAGGTTCGGCGCCGGATGGCGGCTCGAGGGGATGACCGATCCGGCCGGCCTGCCGCTGGCGATCCTCCTCCTCGCGACCTTTCTCTACCTGACCTCGCCGGTCACCAACTCGATCATCCGTTCTAACGAGGCTGAAGCCGATGCCTTCGGCTTGGCAATCTCCGGCCAACCCGACGGATTTGCCCTCGCCGCGGTGCAGCTCTCGGAGTACCGCAAGATGCGGCCCGGGCAGCTCGAGGAGATCCTCTTCTACGACCACCCGAGCGGCTACGACCGGATCCGCCGTTCCATGCAGTGGAAGGCCGAGCATCTGGAGCAGATGGCGGCCCGTGAACGTGGCGCCGGTGGCGGATCCGCGCCGGCTCTCGAGAATTAGCTCAGGGTGACGATCGTCGCGCCCTTTCCGCCGTGCTCGGCAGGCGCGTCCGCGAAGCCAAGCACCCGCGGGTCGCGGGCCAGGAGAGCGCGCACCGCTTCGCGCTGCACGCCGAT
>CAZPYU010000172.1:0-2564 GCA_964590905.1 uncultured Thermoanaerobaculia bacterium | reverse complement strand
GATCTCCGAGCTCGATCCGACGTTGCCGTCGCTGATTCCGGTCTGGAAGGGAGCCGACTGGTTCGAGCGCGAGGCCTTCGATCTCTTCGGCTTTCACTTCGACGGCCACCCCAACCTGCGCCGGATCTTGACCCACGAAGGCTTTCAAGGGCACCCGCTGCGCAAGGACTACGACCCCGCGAAGCGCTGGATTCTGACCGAAGACAAGATCTACATGCCGAAGCTCGAGGCGCCCGAGAAGGGCAACTCGATGTTCGAGCGCATGACAATCAATATCGGCCCTTCGCATCCGGCGATGCACGGCACCTTTCGGCTGGTGGCGATGGTCGACGGCGAAGAGATCGTCGCCTCGGAGGTGGAGATCGGCTATCTCCACCGCTGTTTCGAAAAGATGGCGGAGACGCACACCTGGCAGCAGGTGATCCCCTACACCGACAGGCTCAACTACTGTTCGTCGTTCATCAACAACGTCGGTTACTGCCGAACGGTCGAGCAGATGCTGGGCATCGAGCTGCCGCCGAAGGCGGTGTGGGCGCGTACCGTGCTCTCCGAGTTCTCGCGCATCATGGACCACTGCGTCTGCAACGGTACGACGCTGGTCGACGCCGGCGCGCTGACCAACTTCTGGTACATGTACCAGCCGCGAGAGGAGATCTACGGCCTGCTCGAATCGGTCTGCGGCGCGCGGCTGACCGTATCGGCCTGCCGGATCGGCGGTCTGCTCGCCGATCTGCCGCCCGATTTCCTCGCCCACGCGAAGCGCCTGCTCGAGTACATTCCGCCGTTCATAAACGACGTCGAGAAGCTGGTCGCCGGCAATCGGATCTGGATGGACCGCTCGGTCGGCGTGGCCGCGATCTCGGGCGAGGACGCGGTCAACTGGGGCTGGACCGGCCCCTGCCTGCGCGCCTCCGGCGTCGCCCTCGACGCGCGCCGCGCGCATCCCTACGACCTCTACGACACCGTCGATTGGGAAGTGCCGGTGCTCTACGGCGGCGACGTCTACGATCGCTTTCGGATCCGGATGCTCGAGATCTGGCAGTCGCTCAAGATCTTGCGCCAGCTCCTCGAACGCGGCATCCCCGAGGGACCGTACATCGTCGACGATCCGCACGTCGCGCTGCCGCCGAAAGACGCCTGTTACAACCAGATGGAGTCGATGATCTACCACTTCAAGCTCATCATGGACGGAATCCAGGTGCCGCCTGGCGAGCGCTACGGCTTCGTCGAAGGAGCCAACGGCGAGCTCGGCTTCTACTGCATCTCCGACGGCTCCGGCAAGCCGTATCGGATCAAGGTGCGCCCCCCCTGCTTCCCGATCTTCTCGACCTTCTCGCAGCTGATCCAAGGTGGCGCCGTCGCCGACGCCATCGTCTCGCTAGGCGGCCTCAACGTCGTCGCCGGCGAGCTCGAGCGATAGGGAGTCGCGCGGAGAAAACGTGAACGCTGCCCCCTCGGCACGCGAGTAGTCAGTCAGCGCCGGAGAAGCACTTCTTCCGCGGTGGCCCCGAAAGCCACCCACTCGAATCCGCGTAGACCCCTTGAGTTCATGACAGTGGTTGTCCCTGAGGGCTGGAGGCTTCTGGAGCCTCCGGCAGCCTGTATTCCAACGGAAACACGGCGCGCGCCGGCACGTTCGTAGCTTGGCGCTCCCGATGAGCGGCTTCGAAGCGGGCCGGGCTGACCTGCTCGAGCTCGCCAGCAAGAGCCTCGTCGAAGTCTGATCAGGCGACGGCGCCGCCGCTCGCCTCACATCCGGCGCAGGTACTTGTTCTCGCGGGTGTCGATCTCGATTTTGGCGCCGGTTTCGAGGAACGGCGGCACCTGGACCGTGAGGCCGGTCTCGCACTTGGCCGGCTTGTAGGACGACGAGGCGGTGGCGCCCTTGAGGCCCGGTTCGGTGTCGACGATCTGCAGCACCACGGTGTTGGGCAGCTCGATGCTGACCGGAACCCCCTCGTAGAGGTCGACTTTGATCACCGTGTTGGGCAGGAGATAGAGCATGCTGTCGCCCAGCACCTGGTCTGAGATCGCCAGCTGCTCGTACGTCGTCTGGTTCATGAAGTGATGGCTGTCGCCGTCGGAGTAGAGGTACTCCATCGGCACCGTGTCGAGGTGGGCGCGCTCGACTGCTTCGGTCGAGCTGAAGCGGTGCTCGAAGCTGTTGCCGGTGCGTAGATTGCGCATGCGGGTCTGCACAAAGGCGCGCAAATTGCCCGGCGTGCGGTGGGTGACGGACATGACATGGCAGATCTCGCCGTTGTGGAGGACGCACATCCCGGCGCGCAACGCGTTGGCTTGGGTCATCGCTCGGCTCGCTACTCTTCGTGTTCTTTCTTTTCGTGCCGTTTGGAGTCGGCGATGATCTTCTCCGCCACCAGGCGCGGCACCTCTTCGTAGTGCGAGTACTCCATGTGGAAGCTCGAGCGCCCCTGCGTCATCGAGCGCAGGGCGGGAGCGTAGTTGAGCATTTCGGCGAGCGGCACCTGCGCGTGCACGATCTGCACGCCGCCCGCGGAGTCCATCCCTTGCGGCCGGCCGCGACGGTGGGAGAGATCGCTCAT
>CAZPYU010000171.1:0-7396 GCA_964590905.1 uncultured Thermoanaerobaculia bacterium | reverse complement strand
CTGCTGATCATCTTCATGGTGGTCACCCCCTTGCTGCAGCAGGGAGTCGGCGTGGCGCTGCCGCAGACCAACCTGCCCGAAAAGATGGTGGAGGGGGCCAAGCAGCTGACGATCTCGATCAAGCTGGACGGCACGGTGCTGGTTGGACAGGACTGGGTCGAAGACCGTCTCCTGAAGCAGAAGCTCCTCGATCTTCACGCTCAGAGTCCCGACAAGAACATCGTCATCAAGGGCGACAAGAACCTGAAATACCGGCAGGTACGCAAAGTGATGCAGTGGATCAACGAGGCCGGTTTTTCGGGGGTCGGCCTGGTCACCGAGAAGCGGAAGGCGTAGGCGAGGCTAGTGGGAATGACCGTCGGCGGGGGGCGCGGCATCACCGCCGACATTAACGTCACACCCCTGGTCGACGTCTGCCTGGTGCTGCTGATCATCTTCATGGTCGTGACGCCGCTGCTGCAGCAGGGTTACGGCGTGGCGTTACCCGAAACCGACATACCCGAGAAGATGCCGGAGGGGGCGAAGCAGCTGACGATCACGATCCAGTTAGACGGCACGATGCGGGTCGATCGTGACTTGATCGCCATCCACGAGTTGCCTGCCAAGCTGCTCGAAATCCACCAGCTCTCTCCGGACAAGGACATCGTCATCAAGGGTGACCGGAACTTGAAGTACCGCAGGGTGCGGAAAATCATGCAACTGGTCAACGAGGCCGGCTTCGCGGGAGTCGGGCTGGTGACCGAGAAGCGGAAAGCGTAGGAGGCAGGTATGGGCATGGGTGGTGGTGGCGGCGTCGGCGGCCTGCGGGCCGAGATCAACATCACGCCGCTCGTCGACGTGGTGCTCGTCCTCCTGATCATCTTCATGGTCGTGACGCCGCTGCTCCAGATGGGTCACGAAGTGTCGACCCCGCCCAAGGTCGAGAGCGCGATTCCGCCGCCGACCCCACAAGACCAACTCGTCTTGCGCATCGACGCTCAGAGCCGGATGTACATCAATCAAGAGGAGATTCCGCCCGGTCAGTTCCCGAGCCGCCTCGAGTCGGTGATGAAAGGGCGCTCGAAAAAGCTCGCCTTCTTCGCCGCCGATGGCGACCTTCCCTACGAGAAGGTAGCCGAGTTCCTCGATATCTGCCGGAACCACGGTGCGAAAGAACTCGGGATCGTCTTCGACGACTTGAGGTAGGAACCGATTCGCCTCAACCTGATCTGGGAGGTCACAACAATGAAGCGTTGGATGGCAGGAACGACGATTCTAGCGATGGCGCTGCTCGCGTTCGGAGGGATGGCATCGGCCGCCGATCCGAAGCCGCGGATCGCGGTGCTCGAGTTCAAGAACAAGGCCGACAATCAGTGGTGGTGGCACGGCGGCGCCGCGGCAGCTCAGGACGTCTTCGTCACCGAGCTCGTCAAGAGCGGCAAGTTCCGGGTCATCGACAGGGAGCAGCTCGCGGCGCTCATGCAGGAGAAGAATCTCTCGCTCGGCGGCGACGTCGATCCGGCCTCGGCGGTCCAGGCCGGGAAGCTCCTCGGCTGTCAGTACTTCCTGACCGGAGCGGTGACCGAGTACGGCGCCCAGGGAACGAGCGCGCACGCACCGAGCGTCGGCGGCCTGCCTGGCTTCTCGGGCGGCAAGAAGACCTTCGTGGCCGCGATGAACGCGCGCATCATCGATACCACCACGGGCGAGATCGTCTGGGCCGACGAGGGGCGTGGCGAGGATTCGCACATGAAGCTGTCGATCGGTGGCTTCGGCGGCGGCGTCGACAACGACGAGCGGATGTTCGACAAGGTCATGAAGCCGATCATCCAGCAGCTGGTGGCCTCGATCAAAGCCGCGGACATCTGAGCCGAGATCCTTCGCTCACGCTCAGGATGACAGCCCCAAGGGTGTCATCCTGAACGAAGTGAAGGATCTGGTTGCCACTGCTCCGAGGAGCTCACCGAGGCCACGAACCGGCGTGGCGAGCCGAGATCAGAGCTTGAAGGCGACGGTCAGGTTCCACCAGATCTTGACGCGCACGCCGTTCTTCTTCGCCGGCTCCCATTGGGAGGTTCGCGCGTAAGCCATGGCGGCCTCGTCGAGGCCGAAACCGACCTTGTTGCCGACCAGCTGCACCTCGGTCGCCCGTCCGTTCTCGTCCACCAGAGCGCGCACCGTCACCGTCGCCTCCTTCCGGAGGCGCTGCGCCGCGGGGGGATACTGGAACGAGCCCTTCTTGACGATTCTGGGCGAGGTGACTCCGGGGCCGTTGACGACCAGGTCGCCGAGATTTGGCGTAGCCGACCCGGCGGTCGAGGGCGCTGGCGCCGCGGCGATCGGCTGGGGAGTGGGCAGCACGGAGCCGGGCGGCTGAGCCGCAGGGGCTGGATCGGAGGCGGTTGGAGTCGGATCGCTTGGCGCGGGTGAGGATGCCGGCCGAGGATTGGGGCTCGTTACCTCCGCAATTTCGGGCCTCGCCGCCGTCAGAGCTGAAACGTTGGCCGGTGTGACGCTCGCCGGTACCGGGACCGGCACCTTCACCGCGCCGCGGCCCTTGGCCTCCTCGAGCTGCCGCTGGAGCTTCTTGATCTCGTCGTCGGCCTGAGCCTTCGAGCTGCTGTCGATCTGCTGGCGCTGGTTGGCGAGCGCCTGATCGATCAGCGCCTGCACCTGCTCGGGGGTCATGCCGGTCGCAGAGGGGGTCGCAGCCGCCGGGCTAGCGGCGGAAGCAGGTCCGGCGGGCGGCTGAGCACTTTCGGAACCCCCGCGGCCGAAGAGGAGGTAGCCGACCACGCCCAAGACCGCCGCGGCGCCGACGCCCGCTGCGAGCAGCATCCCCTTCTTGCCCGTGCTCCTCTCCGTCAGGCCGTACTCCGCGGCCAGGACGTTGGTGTCGTCGCGGACCGGTCCTGAGCTCTGTACCGGGCTCGGAGCTGCCGCTCGGGCGGCGGCGAGCGCAGCGACCGGGATCGGGTCGGTGGTGGCGACCATCGCGGCGGCCTGGCTCTTCTCGGTCTCGACCTCGCGGGTCTCGCGCTCGATCTCGTCGCGAAACAGCCCGTGCAGGAAGAACGCCAGGTTGAAGGTCGTCGCGGCGTATCCCGAGTCCGACATCAGCTTCGAGAGCGCCTTGTGCCACGCCACGACATCGGGAACGCGCTGCTCGCGTGGGCAGAGCGTGCGCTTCAGCAGGGTGCCGATCTCGGCCGGCAGATGCGTCCCCTCGGCGGCGACCACCGCCTGGTCGAGGATCGAAGCGAGCCCGGTCGGCGGCAGCAACGGAACGAGCTGGCCAGTAGCCATCTCGTAGAGGAGAGCGCCGAGGCTGTAGACGTCGTCAGAACGCGAGGCGGCCTGACCGGCCATCGTCTCGGGCGCCAGGTAGCGGCCGAACGCCTGCCGAACCAACGGATGGGTGGCCGACTCGCGCAGCCCGCTGGAGGCCTCGAAGCCGAGCAGCTTGAGCTCGCCCTCGTTCGAGACTTGGATGAGGTGGGGGATCAGGAAGCCGTGCTGGACGCGCTCGTCGCCGATCTTGGTCTCGTTGGCAACCGCGAGCGCCAGCGCGATGCGCTCGGTCACCAAGAGGGCGTGGTCGAGTGGCATCGGCGTGGAGCGCCGACCGGCCTGCTCGTGGAGCTGCGCAAGCGAGCGGCCGGACGCATAGTCGTAGATCACGTACGGCACGCCGCGCACCTGCCCAACCTCGATCGCCTGCCCGATGTTGGGGCTCTTCAACGCCTGCCCTATGCCTGAGCGCGCCTGGATCGTGCGGGTGATGCGCTCGCCGTCGAACCCTTGACCGTTAACGACGCGGAGCAGAACGACGCGATCGAGAGTCTGGCGCCCGACGCGACCGGCGCGAAATGTCTCGCCGAGCGCATCCTCGCCGAGCTTCTTGAGCAGCAAGTAGTTGCCGAACTGGTCACGCGTGTTCATGTTTCCTCCGCCGGGGAGAGTCTCCACCTTGGTTGTGAGCCTGTCAATCCGTGCTCTGCCACGCAACGGGCGCGCCTCGAGCGCCGCGGCGCCGAGCGCCGCCGCTCGCGAAAGAACCGGCGCTGCCAAACCTCGACGTTGCGATTGTGCTCGGCGAGGCTAGCGGAAAACAGATGCGTTCCGTCGTTCTTGCTCACGAAGTAGAGGTAGTCGACGCGCGCCGGGCGCACCGCGGCGAGGAGACTGGCTAAGCCGGGGGAGCAGATCGGACCAGGCGGCAGCCCCGGTTGCCGATAGCTGTTCCAGGGGCTGTCTGCCTCGAGGTCGCGGCGGCGCAGGTCGCCGTCCCAGCGGCCGGCGAGCTTGAGGCCGTAGATGATCGTCGGATCGGCGTAGAGACCGATGCCGCGGCGCAGCCGGTTGGCGTAGACCGCGGCGATCAGGGGGCGCTCCGCGTCGACCTTGGCCTCTTTCTCGACCAGGCTGGCGAGGATGACGAGCTCGCGAAGCGAGCGCCTCTCCTCGGGTGCGAACGCGGGACGGACCGCGCTCTCGAAGCGGCTTCGAAAACTGGCGACCAGCGTGTCGCCCACGCGCTTCGCGCTGGTGCCGCGCGGAAAGCGATAGGTGTCGGGGAAGAGGTAGCCCTCGAGATTCGACGCCGCGGGATCGAGCTCGGCGATCCGACCTGGATCGGCGAGCTCTCCGAGGAGCGCGGTACGGTCGCCGAAGCCGTGCGCGGCGAGGTGGTCCGCGGTCTCGAAGTAGGTCAGACCCTCGACGATTGTCACCGGATAGGTCACCACTTCGCCGGCGCGCAGCATGCGTAGGAGCTCGATCGTCGAGATCGGCGAGACGATACGGTACTCGCCGGCCAGCAGCGGCGGGTCGTCCAGCAGCCGCGAGAGGTAAGCGCGGGCGGCGAGCGCCGAGGCGACAATCCCCTGACTTTCGAGCCGCTCGAGGATCTGGCGCGATGTCTCGCCGGACGACACGACGAAGAGCACCGAGTCGCCGACCGACGCGAAGTCGCGGGGGGAGTCGAGAGCGGAGCGCGCGACGTGCCAGACGATTCCCGCCGCCAGCGCGGCGGCCAGCGCGACGACCAGCAGTACCGCCGCCAGTAGGCGCCGCCCCCTCACCATCCGTCGCTCCGCAAGCGGCGGTCGAGGGCCTCCTGGAGAATCGTTTGGGCCGCGAGCTGGTCGCGTCGCTCGGCCCGCCGCGCCGCGGGCACCCCGGCCTCGCGCAGCCGACTCTCGGCCTCGGCGGAGGTGAGCGTCTCGTCGATCCAAACGATCGGCAGGGCAGTTGCGCGTGCCAGGCGGCCGGCAAACGAGCGCACCCGGCGCGCGGCGGCCGTCGCGACTCCGGCGGCCAGCGGTTCACCGATCGCCACCGCTTCGACCTCGTGCTCGCGCACGATCTCGACCAGCGCCGCGATCGCTGCGCGGTCGCTGGTGCGCGCGAGAGTCTTCAGCGGCAGGGCGAACCTGCCCGCCGGATCCGAGAGCGCGAGGCCGATCCGCCGTTCGCCGAAATCGATGCCGAGTGTGCGCATGAGTATCGCCGGCTACGAGGCATGCTACGATTCGTGGCGCTCTCGCGGCCCGGCGCCGGTTATTCTCCCGAGCCCGTTCCCGGCTCGCAAGCCCCGGAGGAAACCGCATGTCGGAGGTCGTCGTCCTGAGCGCCGCGCGGACCGCGATCGGCGCCTTCCAAGGGGCTCTCAAGGAGGTCCCGGCGCCGCAATTGGGCGCCCGCGCGATCGCCGCCGCCGCGGAGCGGGCCGGAGTGGCGGCGGCCGATCTGGAGCAGGTTTACATGGGCTGCGCCCTCACCGCCGGGCTCGGGCAGGCGCCAGCGCGCCAGGCGGCTCTCGCCGCGGGCTGCACGGTAGCGACCGGAGCGATCACCATCGGCAAGGTTTGCGGCTCGGCGATGCGCGCCGTCATGTCGGCGGCCAACGACTTGCGCGCCGGCGACTTCGCCCTCGTCGCCGCGGGCGGCATGGAGAGCATGAGTCGTGCCCCCTACCTGGCGTTGGGCGCCCGCGACGGCCTCCGGCTCGGCCACGGCAAGCTCGTCGACTCGATGATCCACGATGGCCTCTGGGATCCGTATGGCGATCAACACATGGGGAACTGCGCCGAGCTCTGCGCGCGCGAATACGCCTTCTCGCGCCAGGAACAGGACGCGTTCGCGCTCGAGAGCTACGCGCGGGCGCGACGAGCGCAAGAGAGCGGTGCCTCGGCACGCGAAATCGTCGCGGTCGAGGTTCCGGGCCGCAAGGGGCCGACCTGGGTCGACCGCGACGAAGAGCCGCAGAAGTCCGACTTGGAGAAGATGCCGAGCTTGAAACCGGCCTTCGAGAAGGACGGCACCGTTACCGCCGCGAACGCGTCGAAGCTCAACGACGGCGCAGCGGTGCTCGTTCTCGCGACCGCCGCGGAGGCAACGCGCCGCGGGCTCAGGCCGGTCGCGCGGCTTCTCGCCCAGGCGAGCTTCGCCCAGGCGCCGGAGCGCTTCACCACCGCGCCGGTCGGCGCGATCCGCCGGGCGCTCGACCGCGCCGGGCTGAACGCCGGCGAGATCGACCTCTTCGAGATCAACGAGGCGTTCGCGGTGGTCGCCCTCGCCTGCGCGCGCGAGCTCGCGATTGCGCCCGATCGGCTCAACGTGCGCGGCGGAGCAGTGGCGCTGGGGCACCCGATCGGCGCCTCGGGGGCGCGCATCCTGGTGACTCTTCTCGATAGCTTGGCCGAACGCCACCTACGCTACGGCTGCGCCGCTATCTGCATCGGCGGTGGCGAGGCGACTGCGGTGATCGTCGAGCGGATCGCCGGATGAAGCGGCGCTCGAGCGGACCGACGGGCTTAGCTGCCGTCCTGCTGATGGTGCTCGGTGCGACGGCAGCCGCGGCCGAGGAGCCGGCCGTTGCTCCGGCGTCGCCGACCTCGGTTCCTGCGCTGCCGGGAGCTGCGCCGGAAGTCGCGCCGCCGGATGCGCCGGCGTCCGCACCCGCCGCCGCCGCGGCAGCGAAGGAAGAGGAGAAGCCGCGCATCAGCTTCGAGTTTCGCGTACCGTCGGAGAAAGGGGGCGGCGTCATCGCCGGCAGCGCCGACGCGGTCGAGACCAGCGGCGAGAACGAGGCGACCTTGACCGGCGACGTCGAGGTCCGCTTCCGCAAGCTCGTGCTCCGTGCCGAGCGGCTGCTCGTGCACCGCGACACGATGACCGTCGAGGCCGAGGGCGACGTGGTGCTCGATCAGGGCTCGCAGCGGATCGGGGCGGCGCACGCGGAGTACGACCTGGCGACCGAGACCGGCACCTTCTGGAACGCCTCGGCCTTCGTGGCGCCGGACCACTACTTCAGCGGCGCCGTCCTGGCCAAGACCGGCGAGGAGACGTTCGAGATCCGCAACGGCCTCTTCACCGCCTGCAGCGGCGATCCGACCCCCGACTGGAGCCTGCG
>CAZPYU010000170.1:0-2789 GCA_964590905.1 uncultured Thermoanaerobaculia bacterium | reverse complement strand
GCGGCAGCGCGCCGCAGAGCAGGTCGCTGGGTCAAACGGCCGCGGTGGTCCTGCACGCGCGCCCAGTTGACGAGACAGCTGATCGCACGGGCCTGGACAGCGAGAGCAGCCGCCGGATCATCCGACGCGCTGCACGCACCGGCTGGAGCAAGGTAGGTACTCCATGCCCGGCTCGCTCCCTCGGCCTGTCCCACGAGGAGGAATGCCGCCAGGGAGGCCAAGATCGTCGCCGCCAGAGCGAGGCGGACCGGTGCTGCCACAGTCGCAGGGGTCACGGTTCGCACCGTGCTCGAATGCCGACCTAAATCCTTGCCCTGATCGGGGGACAAGCCATCCCCCGAGTCAGTGATCACTCGTCGACTCCATCGACTCCCCTGGGTGATGGGTGCGCCAAGTGGCAGCAGCAAGCAGGCCGAGAGCGAGAGTCGGAAGAACGGTGAGAGCGCGGTAGAGGAGCGTCGCGGTGACCGCCTCGGCGTTGGAAGCGCCGAACGCTACGAGGGCTCCGGTAAGGCCTATCTCGACAATCCCTACGCCGGCCGGCGTCAGCGGAATCGCTCCCAGGATTCGAACCAGCGCCCAGGCGGCGAATGCTTCGACGCCCGAGACCTCCGATGCGGAAGCGCCGACCACCCGCAGGCAGACGACGAGGAGCACGAAGACGGTCAGGTGGCCGAAGAGAGTCCCGAGGGTGATGATGTGCCACCGGCGGCGAAGCAGGCCGAGCGCTTGCGCTCGGAACCGAACGAAGCTCTCGGCTCCCCACGAGACGGGCTCGCGCCGTACGCGTCGCCGCAGAAGGTTCACCAGCCGAGCGGCCCGTCCGCCGATGCTCCTTGCCCGCCGCGGCCGGGAGAGCGTCAGCGCGAAGGACACGAGGACGACTGCCAGGATCACCACGGCGACGATGGCCGCAGTCTCCAGGGCGGGATGGCTCTCGTCGGCAGCGGTGAGCAGCGCCAACGCGACAACCGGGAACGCGAGGTTCGCGAGCTGGTTCCAGATCCCGGTGACCGCAACCGCGAGGCCGACAGGCCCCGATGCGAATCTCCAGGAGCGGAGCATCGAGTACGAGCCGGCCATTCCCACCGCCGCGCCGGCCGGCGACACGATCGCGAGCGCCGTCGACGCCTGGGTCATCGCCATCGCCTGCCGATAGCCAAGCCCCGGAAGCGCTGCCATCCAGGGCGGCGGGAAGGTGGCGAGATTGAGCACCGTCGCTCCGACCAGGAGGAGCCAGTCCTGCCAGTCGAGCTCTCGGAGCACGTCCAGCACCTCGCGGTAGTCCGCGACGCGCGGGAGGAAGAACGCGAAGACCACGACGACCACCGCGATCGTCCCCGCGCCACCTAGGAGTCGCTTGTGCGTCTTGGTCAATCGAGGTTGCGGCGAGGCCGTGCCGTCCGACATTCGCAGGAACCTATCGTGCTACCGACACCGCAATGGAAGGAGTCGCACCATGAAATCCGTACGACGTCTCTCGATCACCCCTGGAACCGCGCTGGGACTCATCGCTCTGTTCTTCGCGCTGGGCGGGTCTGCGTTCGCCGTCGGCGAGCGCATGCAGAGCCCATCAGTTGCCCAGCCGCGCTGCACGAACGGAGCCGTGCGCGGTGTGGCGGCCGTCTCCGGGACAAGCGCAGGAATGGCGAACCTCCCCGACAAGTTCACGGGCGCCGGCAATCTCTTCTCACGTAAGTTCAACTGCACCGGCAAGGCAGTTCAGGTGCGGCGAGTCGAGACAGGCGTCTTCGAGGTCCACTTCACGGGGATCGCCGGAGCGAGCGGAGTCGGAAGCGCCACAGGTGATGCCTACGCGACCGTCGAGCCCGCCGCGGGCGGTGCATTCAAGGTCACGATGCACCCTGCCGGACGGGACGACAAGGTCGACCTGCCCTTCACGATCGTCGTCGTGTAGCCCGCTACGGGAGGCGGGGCGAGAGCACCGCGGAGAGAACTCCGGCAACGAGCAGGAGACCTGCGGCGACCGCAACGAAGAGGAAGGTGATCTCGGTTGTTCCCGACTCGCGACCCAACTGCGAGCCGAGGTTCTCGTACACGTTCTTCAGGGAGTCGGCCGTTCGCGCTTCCGAGAACTCACCACCCGTCGTCTTGGCGATGGCGCGAAGCGTGGCGGGATCCGGCGGCACGGGAATGAGCTGCTCACCGTCTTGTCCCGGAGGGGATCCAAAGCCGAACCGACCGCGATCGACCACGCCCTCCGGGGTTCCGAGGGCAATCGTGTAGACGGGAAATCCGGCTTGCTTGGCGAGCGCTGCTCCCTCGAGCGGCTGGAGGACTCCTCGCGTCTGCGTGCCATCGGAGAGGAAGAGGATCGACACCGGGCTCTTTTCTTCATCGCCAGTTGCCTGGGCAAGCATCCTCGTTCCGTTCGCACCTGTGCCTGCCGCGGCCTGCCCTTCCGGGGGAGGCAGCTCCAGGGTCGCCTGTTGGCCGAGATGAACGGCGACTTGAAGAGCGTCTCCGATCGCGGTCCCTCCGAATACGAGAAAGCTGTCGATCTCGTCGACGGCGGTCTCGACGAGCTCGTGATCCTGCGTCGGCGGCGTCGCCACCTGCGCCTCACCCGCGAAGACGACGAGACCGATGCGCAGACCGTCCGGCGCCTGGTCGAGGAAGGTGCGGATTGCCTCCTGGGCGGCCCCAAGCCTCGTCGGCTCGACGTCCTCGGCCTGCATCGACCGAGATGTATCCACCACTAGGATGACGGTAGCGCGCTCCTTCAGCAGCACGCGTTCGACCTCCGGGCGCGCGAGCGAGACGAGGAG
>CAZPYU010000169.1:0-4447 GCA_964590905.1 uncultured Thermoanaerobaculia bacterium | reverse complement strand
GGTCGCACGCCGGAGAGCAGCTCGTAAAGCATCACCCCCAGCGAGTAGACGTCCGATAGGGCGGTGACCCTGCCGCCGGAGATCTGCTCGGGGCTGGCGTAGGCCGGAGTGAGCGCCCGGAGCTCGGTGCGCGTTGCGGTGTCGACGGCGCCCTCCGGCTCGAGCAGCTTCGCGATGCCGAAATCGAGCAGCTTCGGGCGGCCATCAGCTCCGACGAGCACGTTGCCCGGTTTCAGGTCGCGATGCACGACGCGCTGGCGGTGCGCGAAGTCGACCGCCTCGAGAACCTCGAGAAAGAGCGCCAGGCGCGCCTCGAGGTCGAGGCTGCGTTGCCGCGCGTGCGCGAGCAGGTCGAGACCTTCGACGTACTCGAGGACGAGATAGCTCACACCGCTGTCATCGCAGCCGCCGTCGAGGAAGCGCGCGATCCCGGAGTGCTCGAGGCCGGCGAGGATCTTCACTTCGTCGCGAAAGCGTCGTTCCGAAACCGGCGACGCCGCGCGCCGATCGAGCCGCTTGATCGCCACGCGGCGAGTGAATCCGTCGCCGCGCTGTTCGGCGAGAAAGACCCTCCCCATGCCGCCGCGCCCGATCTCGCGCGCGATCTTGTAAGGCCCGATCCACTCTGGAGGCGCATCGGCCGCTACTAGCTCCGCGAACCCCGCCGGAGGGCGCTCGAGGAGTGAGCTCTCCCGCTCGTCGGCGAAGAGCAGCTCGCGCAGCGACTGCGCCGATTCGGAGTCGCGGCTCGCGAGCTCGACGAGCCAGGCCTCGCGCGCCTCGCCCTGGAGCGCTCGCGCCTGTTCGAAGAGATCGAGGATCTCCTCGGAGCTCACCCCTTACCTTCCAGCTCTCGCAGCAGCCAGGCGCGCGCGAACGCCCAGTCGCGCTTGACGGTGCGCTCCGAGATCCTCAGAACCTCCGCGATCTCGGCCAGCTCGAGCCCGGCGAAATAGCGCATTTCGACCACTTGAGCGAGGCGCGGATGGCTCGCCGCGAGGCGCTCTAGAGCGCGGTCTAGGTCCAGTAGCTCCTCCAGACTGGTGGCAGCGCCCGCCCCCTCTTCGGTCAGTACGAAACCCTCCGGGTTTCTCTTCGCGGCGGAGCGCGCGCGCGCCCGATCGACCAGCACTCGCCGCATACAGGTCGACGCGAGCCCGAAGAAGTGGACGCGATCCCGCCAATCCACCCGCTTCTGGTCCGCGAGCCGAAGGAACGCCTCGTGCACGAGCCCGGTGACTTCGATCGTCTGCGCTCGGCGTTCGCCGCGCATGTGCGCTCCGGCGATGCGCTTGAGCTCGGAGTAAACGCGCTCGATGAGGCGATCTCGCGCCGCTTCGTCGCCGTCGCGCCAGGCCCGCAGCAGCGTGGTCACCTCCCCCGGCTGCGAGGCGGCTCCTGCTTCTGGAGTGTCCACCCGCGAAGTCTAGCCCCGCCCGCCGCCGCGGGGCCGAGGTCGTCGACCGCTACTTGCGCTCGTCGACCGGCACCCAGGGCGTGCGCGTCGGGCCGACGTAGATTTGGCGCGGGCGGTTGATCTTCGCCACCTCGGCGCGCATCTCGCGCCAGTGGGCGATCCAGCCCGGCAGCCGGCCGAGCGCGAACATGACCGTGAACATGTTGGTCGGAATGCCCATCGCGCGGTAGAGGATGCCGCTATAGAAGTCGACGTTCGGGTAGAGCTTCTTCTCGACAAAGTAAGAATCCCGAAGCGCGATCTCCTCGAGCCCCTTGGCGACGTCGAGCAGCGGGTCGTCGATGCCGAGCTCATGGAGCACTTCGTCGGCGGCCCGCTTGAGAATGCTCGCGCGCGGGTCGAAGTTCTTGTAGACCCGATGCCCGAAGCCCATCAATCGGAAGTGCGAAGACTTGTCCTTCGCCATCTCGACGTATTTCCGGTAGTTGCCGCCGTCGGCGACGATCTGCTCGAGCATCTCGATCACGGCCTGATTGGCGCCGCCGTGCAGTGGCCCCCAGAGCGCGCAAACTCCGGCCGAAACCGACGCAAACAGGTTGGCGCCCGACGAGCCGACCATCCGCACCGTGGAGGTCGAGCAGTTCTGCTCGTGGTCGGCGTGCAACACGAGCAGGAAATTCAACGCCCGGTCGAGGGTCGGCGAAATGTCGTAAGGCTCCGCCGGCACGGCGAACATCATCTGCAGGAAGTTCTCGGTGTAGGAGAGTCGGTTGATCGGATAGATGAACGGCTGGCCGATCGACTTCTTGTAGGAGAACGCCGCGATCGTCTTCGCCTTGGCGAGCAGCCGCACGATGTTCAGGTCGAGGTCGGAGGTGTCGGGGTAGAAGGTCGAGAGCGACGCCACCATCGCCGACAGGATCGCCATCGGGTGCGCCGAGGCCGGGAAGCCCTCGAAGAACTTCTTCATGTCCTCGTGGAGCAGACTGTGGCGGGTGAGCTTGTCGCGCCACTCGTCGAGCTCGGAGCGGCTCGGCAGGTGGCCGTAGATCAGCAAGTAGGCGACCTCGGTGAATCGCGCCTCGCCCAGCTCCTCGATCGGAATGCCGCGGTAGCGGAGGATGCCCTCTTCGCCGTCGATGAAGGTGACCGCGCTCTGGCACGATCCGGTGTTGCCGTAGCCTTCGTCGAGCGTGATGGCGCCGGTTTTCTCGCGCAGCTTCGCGATGTCGATGCCGATTTCGCCTTCGCTCCCGACCACGGTGGGGAACTCGAACTCCTTGCCGTCCAAAGTCAGCTTCGCCGTGCTCATGACGCTCCTCGCGCGGAATCGTCCTGGATTCTAGCCACGCTCGGAGTTCGCAGCAACGCCGCAACGCAGTTCACACCGGATTCGGTCGCGGCTCCGAGAGAATCCGATCTCACCAACCGCTTCCGAGAGACCTTTGAAACCTTTCTTGTTCGTTGGTTCCGCCTGGATCGCTCTGCTCGCCGGCCCGCTCTTCGCCGCCGGATTCGATCTCGATCTCTCCTACGTCGACGCCGGCTCGCCTGCCTTCGCGCGCTTTCACGCTTGGGTCGATCAGGCTTGGGACGGAGAGCCCGGCTACGCCTTCGAAGCGACCGACGCCGCCTATCTTGCGCGGCTCGATCTGCCGGATCCGCTCGACCCGACCGACCGCGACTACTGTGCGCTGGGGGTCGGGTGGATCGAGGCCCAGGTAGTTGAAGCCGAGGCGGAGATCGCCGCCGGACGCCGCCCGGCCGTGGCCTACGATTCGTACCTCGAAGTCGGTCCTCGGATCCGCGATCTGGCGATCGTTTACGACTGGTGCGCGGCACGGATTTCCCCGGCTCAGCGGAGCCGTTGGCGCCTGCTCGCCGAACAGGCGGTCTGGAACGTCTGGCACCCCGACGATGCCGAGTGGGGCGGCAGGTCGTTCCCGTGGTCCGGCTGGTCGATCGACAACCCAGGCAACAACTACCACTACAGTTTCCTCGAAGCGACGATGGCCTGGGGCCTGGCGCGCGAAGCGACTTGCGCAGGCTGCACCGACTGGCTCGCCCTCCTGGAAACCGAGAAATTGCCGTCGCTCGTCGCCTACTACGAGGAGCTCGCCGGTGGTGGCAGCCGCGAAGGGACCGGCTACGGTACCGCGCAGAAGAACCTCTTCGAGCTGTACCGGCTCTGGCGCGATGCGACGGGAGTGAATCTGGGCGACGCTTCGTCGCATCTGCGCGACACGATCGACGACTGGATCCACGCCACCGTGCCGACTCTCGACCGCTTCGCTCCGATCGGCGATCAGTCGCGCTCGTCGCTACCGGAGCTCTACGACTACCACCGGCATCTCGTGCTCGCCGCGCGAGCGCTGACCGACCCCAGCGAGGACGTTGCCCGGCGGGCGACCTGGTGGCTGCGTCGTATTGCGGTCGCACAGATGCAGAGCGGCTTCAATCTCCGCCACGACTTGCTGCCCGAAGGCCTGGAGGCGCAAGCGCCCGCGACGCTCGTTCACCACTCGCTGGGCGCCGGACATCTCTTCGCCCGCACGAGCTGGAATACCGATGCCACTTGGCTCGCCTTCGTCGCCGGCCCGTACGTCGAGTCGCACGCCCACCAGGACCAGGGTTCGTTCACGCTCTTCCGGGGCGACTGGTTGGCGGTGACCGAAAACATCTGGACCCACTCGGGCATCCAGCAGGGGACCGAGGTGCACAACCTGGTCCGCTTCGTCGACAGCGGAGCCACGGTAGCGCAGCGTGAGAGTCGAAACAGTCTGGTCTTCGAGGAGCTCGCCAGCGGGCTCGAGATCGAAGCCGATCTCTCGGACGCCTATCTCGGCTCGGCGGCGGTCGACTTCTGGACCAGAAACCTCTCCTTCGATCGCGCGGGGGGCGTTCGCATCCACGACCGCTTCGCGCTGCGTAGCGGCGTGGATGCAGTCTGGCAGCTCAACGTGCCGACCCAGCCGGTCGTGACCAACGGTCGCATCGTGGCCGGAGAGCTCGAGATCGTCCCGGTCGCAC
>CAZPYU010000168.1:0-10190 GCA_964590905.1 uncultured Thermoanaerobaculia bacterium | reverse complement strand
GCCGGGCCGTTCGAATTCGAGCCCGGCGGTCGTGAAGGCGGTCGAGTCGACTACGAACGCACCCTGAGCTCCGGTGGCGCCCAGGCCCGGCGCGTCGATCGCGCCAGCGGAGAGCTCGACTTCGGCGCGGAAGCGCTCGCCGTCGAGCTCGATCCGGGTGCTGATTTCGGCGCTTCCGGCGGTGGGAACCCAGAGAGCCCCCGCGGGCAAGAAGGTCATCATCCGGGAGAGTCGACCCAGCTCTTCACTTCGCACCGTGAAGTCAAAGCTTCCGCGCTCGGTCAGCAGGTCGAGCTCGCCACGACCGCCGATCTGTTGGCCTGCCGCGCTCCAGTCGATCTCCGACAGCTCGACGCGCCCTTCTCCCAGCTTCAACACAACTCCGCCGGCGACCGCCGAGGCGGAGGCGTCGGCGCTGGCTGCCGCGAAGCGGAAGTCGCCCTCCCCGACTCCGCGGGCCGCCTCGAGCAGTCCGAAGCGATAGCGGAACGGACCGCTGGCGACGCCGTTCACTCCTCGCACCGGGAGCTCGAAGCGGTCGACCACCTCCTGAAGGCGCGCGCCGGCGATCGCCAGCTCGAGCTCGGACGGATAGCCCGACGCGAGACCGACGCCGAACGAGCCGTGGAGCTCGCCGCCGGCCCAACGGGCCCGTTCGAGATCGAGCCCGATCCGACGCGGACCGCCCTCGATGCGACCCGCGACCTCGGAGAGCTCGAAGCCCAGGAGCTCGACGGCGGGGCTCGTGAGCTCTCCTTCGACCCGCCAGCCGCTAACTCCCCAGTTGAAGTCGCCTTCGAAATCGAGCGACCCTGCGATCTCCCCGCTCAACCAGCCGAGCCGGTCGAGCAGCTCACCGCGCGTCGCGATCGCTCCTTCTAGATGTACCGTCGTCGGCAGTGCGAGCCCGATCTCACCGCGCGCCACGGCGCTGAGATCGGCGGCGCGGAGCGCCGCGTGCACGATGCGCAAGCGATCGCCCTCCCAGCGCACGCGGCCGCTGACGGCGACCTCGAGCGGACGGGCGCGCGGCAGCTCGAGCCGCACCGACTGCGCATCGAGCGCGCCGTCGAGCCCACCCGCCAGGCCCACGGCGCGCGCTGTGACGCCCTGCGCCTCGAGAGTGAACGGCGTCACCCGGTCGTCGAGCCGGAGAGCTCCGCGCTCGATCGTCAGCCCGCCCAGCCGGATCTCGCGGCCGCGACCGCCCTCGGCGGGCGATTGGAGCAGCAAGTTGGGCGCGCCCTCGGCGCCGAGATCGAGGGCGAGCTCGAGACCGGAGAGCGTCACCTGGCGCAGCACCAGCTCCGAGCCGAGGAGCGCATCGAAGTCGGAATCGATGGTGCCACGCTCGAGCCGCAGGAGCGGCAGCGCATCGGGTCGATCGCCGGCGATCTCCAGCCCTTGGAGCGTCAGCGAGAGCGGCAGCAGCGAGAAATCGACAGCAGCGAGGGTGACCGCGCGACCGACCCCATCCGCGAGCCGCGCCGCGATCAGGTCGCGGGCGCGCCGACGAGCCAGCTCGGAGTCGAGAAAGAGATCGAGGGCGAGCCCCAGCGCAGCGAGGAGGGTGAGAAGCCAGAAGAACGGCCGCACGACGAATCGGCGCCATCTTCCGACAGCCATCCGCTACTCCCCCCAGTGGAGCTTGCTGCGCAGCCCTTCGAAGATCGAGCGCGGCTCGGCGGTGCGCACCAGTTGGACCGCCTGCGGGTGGCGGCGCACCAGCACCCGGTCTCCGGCGGCAATCTGCGCCCCCTCCTGACCGTCCGCGGTCAGAAAGACCATCTCCGACAGCGTGAAGAGCCGGATCTCGACCTGGCTGCTGTCGGGCATGACGAGCGGGCGCAGCGTCAGGGTGTGCGGGCAGATCGGCGTCAAGACAACGACCGGAAGCAGAGGATGGACGATCGGTCCGCCCGCCGAGAGGTTGTAAGCGGTGGATCCGGTCGGAGTCGAAACCACCAGACCGTCGGCGCGGTAGCGCGAGACGGGCCGGCCGTCGATCGCGAGGTCGAGCTCGATGATCCGCGAGGGCGCCGTTTTGGCGACCACGACGTCGTTCAGGGCGAGGAACTCGGAGCGCTCGCCGCTGGCGCGCTCGAGCGTCGCGGCGAGAAGCGTCCGCGCCTCGACGCTCATTCGTCCGGCCAGGATCTGGAGCAGCGCCGGATAGAGGTTGTCGCGGCCGACCTCGGTCAGGTAGCCCAAGTGACCGAGATTGACCCCCAGGATCGGCGGACCTCCAGCGCAGCGGCGCGCGACCGACAGCAGCGTGCCGTCGCCACCCAGCACGATCACCAGGTCGCAGCGCTCCTCCGGCAGGAGACTCTCGGCGCCTCTCGGCCCGCCCTGCTCCCAGTGGACGCCGTCGAGCGCTATGACGTGCCCGCGCCGCACCAGCCATTCCGCCAACTCGGAGGCGACCGCCGCCGCCCCCTCTTCCTCCTTGGCCACGATGCCGATGGTCGGGAAGCGGTCGTTCATCGCAACCTCGCGAAGAGCGCGAACGCCTCGCGATTCCCCTCGACGCCGGTGACAGGGGAGTCGAAGGTGCCGCCGAGCTCGAGCCCGAGAGCCGCGATCTCGGCGGCGCGCCGCGCCACGATTTCGGTGCGCACCGCCTCGTCGCGGACGATCCCGCCTCGTCCCACCCGACCCCGCCCCACTTCGAATTGCGGCTTGATCAGCGCCAACAGGCGTCCGCCGGGGGCGAGGTGGGGGATCAACGCTGGTACCACTTTGACCACCGAGATGAAGGCGACATCGACGACGACGAGGTCGAAAGGAACGACGAAGCGATCGGCCGCGAGGTAGCGCGCGTTGACGCGTTCGATCGTTTCGACGCGCGGATCGCGGCGCAGCTTGGCATCGAGCAGGCCGTGGCCGACGTCGAGGGCAGTGACGTGCGTTGCCCCGCGCACCAGCAGGCAGTCGGTGAAGCCGCCCGTCGAAGCGCCCACGTCGAGGCAGCGCAGGCCACGAGGGTCGATCCCGAACCGTTCGAGTGCCGCCTCGAGCTTGCGCCCGCCGCGCGAAACGTACGGCTCGCTCGCCGCCCGAACGATCACGGCAGCGTCGGCCGCCACCGGCGATCCGGGCTTGTCGAGCCTGCGGCCGTCGACTTCGACAACACCCGCCATCACCGCCCGCCGCGCCCGTTCGCGCGACTCGAACAGCCCCCTAAGGACGAGCAGTTGATCGAGCCGCGTGGCGGCATGACCGGCACCCATATCGCCGCGAGTCTAGCCGCTCCCCGGGCGCGCGCCGCGCGCTGCCGCTGGGCGCGGCGCGGATCAGCCCAGAGCGGGTACGGAAGAGGGCGATGCGTCGTGCCGCGAAGCCTGCGCTCCAGCCGTGAAGAAGGTGCGAAAGCGGAAGTAGAGAGCGTCGGCGTCGAGGCCGAGCATCTTGCGCAGCACGTCCTGCGAGCCGTGGGGGACGAACTTGTCGGGCACGCCGACGACGAGCGTTTCCACCCCGCCCAGCCCGAGCTCCGAGATCGCCTCGAGCATGGCGGCGCCGAAGCCACCGGCGACGACGTGCTCTTCGATCGTCGCCAGCCGCGCCCCCGGGAGCCCGAGCTGCTCGAGCTGCGCGGTGAGCAGCTCACGGTCGAGCGGCTTGACGAAGCGCGCGTTGACGAGCGTCAGCTCGATCCCCTCCTTGGCCAGCCGGTCGACCGCCTCCATCGCCGGATAGACCGTGGCGCCGATCGCCCAGACGAGACCGTGGCGACCGCGGCGCAGCGTCTCGGCCTTGCCGATCGGCAGCTGGCGGAACTCGGCGTCGAGCGGCGCGCCGACGCCGCTGCCGCGCGGAAAGCGCATTGCCGTCGGATGGTGCTGCTCGACCGCGGTGGCGAGCATGTGCTGGAGCTCGTTCTCGTCCTTCGGCGCCATCACGATGGTGTTCGGGAAGATCCGGAAGTAGGCGAAGTCGAAGAGACCGTGGTGCGTCCAGCCGTCGTTGCCGGCGATGCCGCCGCGGTCGAGGGCAAAGGTGACCGGCAGATCCATCAGACAGACGTCGTGAAAGATCTGGTCGAAGCCGCGCTGGAGAAAAGTCGAGTAGATCGCGACTACCGGCCGCATGCCGCCGAGCGCGAGACCGCCGGCGAGAGTTACCGAGTGCTGCTCGGCGATGCCGGTGTTCAGGAAGCGCTCTGGAAACTTCTCCGAGAACGGCACTAGCCCGGTGCCGTCGGGCATCGAGGCGGTGATGGCGACGATGCGCGGATCGTGTTCGGCGAGCTTGATCATCGCCTTGCCGAAGACCGACGTGTAGGCGGGCGCCGCGGACGACTTCGCCTTCTGGATGCCGGCCACCGGATCGAACGGCGACGGACCGTGGTATTCGACCGGTTCGTCCTCGGCGTACTTGTAGCCCTTCCCCTTCTTGGTGACGGCGTGAACCAGGACCGGGCCGTCGATCGCTTTGGCCTCGGCGAGAGCCTCGAGCAGCGCGCCGACCGAGTGGCCGTTGATCGGACCGACGTAGCGGAATCCCAGCTCCTCGAAGAGCGTGCCGGGAGTGAAGACCTGCCGTACGCCCTCTTCGAGCCCCTTCGCCACCTCGAGCATCGGGTCGCCGATGCCCGGGATCCGGTGCAGAACGCTCTTGATGTCGTCCTTCAACTTCGCGTAGTGACGGCCCGACATCAGCGCTTCGAGGTACTTGGTGAGCGCCCCGACCGAAGGCGAGATCGACATCGAGTTGTCGTTCAGGATGACGATCAGGCGATTGCCGATGTGGCCCGCCTGGTTCATCGCCTCGAACGCCATGCCGGCGGTCATCGAACCGTCGCCGATGACCGCCACCACGTGATGCGACTCGCCGCGCAGGTCGCGCGCCACGGCCAGTCCCAGCGCCGCCGAGATCGAAGTCGACGCGTGGCCGGCGGCGAAGACGTCGTACTCCGACTCCGAGCGCAGGCAGAAGCCGGAGAGCCCGCCGAACTGGCGGATGGTCTGCATCCGGTCGCGGCGGCCGGTCAAGATCTTGTGGGGATAGGTCTGGTGGCCTACGTCCCAGACCAAGAGATCGCGCGGTGTCTCGAAGGCGTAGTGAAGCGCGATCGTCAGCTCGACCGAGCCCAGGTTCGAGGAGAAGTGGCCGCCGGTCTTGGAGACGATGCGGACGATCTCCGCGCGCAGCTCGGAGGCGACGGCCTCGAGCTCCTCGGGCGCGAACCGCCGCAAGTCGGCGGGGGAGTGGACTCGATCGAGCAGGGGCGTGGTCATGACTCTCGGCGCTCGAGATATTCGACCAGCGAAACCAGGAGTGTAGCATCGACCGGCAGCGCGGCGACTTCGCGGCGGAGCTCGGCGGTCAGCTTCGCGAGCTGGGCGCGGCTCTCTTCGACTCCGTAGAGCGCCGGATAGGTGAGCTTGGTGGCGAGGGCGTCCTTGCCCGCGGTCTTCCCCAGCGCAGCGGTCGAGCCGACGACGTCGAGCAGATCGTCGCCGATCTGGAAGAGAAGACCTAGCCGCTCGCCGATCCCAGCCAGCTGCAGCTCCGTCTCCGCGCCCGCTCCGGCGTAGAGCCCTCCCAAACGCAGCGAGGCCGAAAACAGCGCCGCCGTCTTGCCGCGGTGGATCCGCTCGAGTGCGGCGGCCGGCTCCGCCGGCCAGCTCGCCTCCGCCTCCAGATCCTCGACCTGGCCTCCGATCATCCCCGCGCTGCCGATCGCCTCGCCCACGATCGCCAGCACGCGGCAGCGCGTCGCGGCCGAGAGCTCCTCCGGGAGAGCCGCCAGGGTGGTCAGGCCGAGCGTCAAGAGGGCGTCGCCGGCCAGGATTGCCGTCGCCTCGTCGAAGGCGCGGTGCAGCGTCGCGCGACCGCGGCGGAGATCGTCGTCGTCGAGCGCTGGAAGATCGTCGTGCACGAGACTGAACGTGTGCACTAGCTCGACGGCTGCGGCCGGAGCGAGGGTGCGCTCGCGCGCCGCTCCGAACAGCTCGCCCGAAAGCAGGACGAGCGCCGGCCGCAGCCGCTTACCGCCCGCCAAGACGCTGTAGCGCATCGCTTGGTGGAGCCTCGCCGGCCGCGTCGCCGACGGCGGCAGCAGCCGATCGAGCGCCGCGTCGATAGCTGGGCGCGCCGCCGCGAGGAAGTCGACGAAGCTCCCGGCGGCGGAGCTCACGCGATCGACTCCTGCGTCTCGAGCACGAACGGCGCCGCTAGCAAGAGCAGGACCACTCGCTGCAGCTCGGTGTCGCCCCAGTTGTTTTCGAACAGTCCGGCGAGCGCGAAGGCCGCGAGCGCGCCCAGCACCCCGAGGTGGAGCTCGGCGCCGCTACCTCCGCGCCGGAAGCCGCGCCAAGCCGCCAACGTCGAGGAGCCGAGGAGCGCCAGGTAGACCGAAAGCGCCGGGATGCCGCGCTCGGCGGCGAGTTGCAGGTAGGCGTTGTGGAGGTGGGGAACCAGGAGTCGCGGTGCGGTCGGATGACGATAGATCGGGTAGACGAGCCGGACCTGATCTGGCCCCAGACCGAGCAGCGGCCGCTCGCCGATCATCCGCAGTCCGGCGTCCGCCATGCAAATGCGATCGTAGTTCGACACGTCGGCCAAGTCGGCGATCGAGAGGAGTCGGGCGAAAACCGGCACGGGCGAAACGACGACGAGCGCGAGCACGACGACCGGCGCCAGGAGGAGGAGCCGGCGGCGCGCCAATCCGACCAGCAGGCAGAGCGCGCCAGCGAGGGCAAGCCAAGCGCCCCGTGTCAGGCTCGAGAGGAGCGCGATGCTCATCAGCGCCACTGCTGGCCAGGCGACGGCGCCTCGATCCAGCAGGCTCGTCGCTCCCCCTCCGACGATCTCCGTCCGCCGTCCGAGCAGTCGCGCCACGAGCAGCAGATCGATCAGCAGAAGGTACCCGGCGAAAGTCATGTAGTGGGAAAACGGCCCGCGGATCCGGTGCTCGAGATCGCCGAAACCGAACGCGAGCTGCCCTAGCCCCCAGGCCGCGACGACGACTCCGGTCACGATCAGCGCGTCGAACAGCCAGCGCACCCGGCGCTCGCCCTGCACCAAGAGGAGCGCCAATCCGAGAGTGCCGAATCCGAAGATCTCGGAGAGCGCGCGTGCGCTCGTGCGCACGTCGATCGAGGCGGCGATCGCGGCGAGCAGGAGGAGGAGGTAGGCGATGGCGAGCCGAAAGAGCGGACGCGCCGGCTTCGACAGACCCGGAAGGCGGCGCCACCGCACCACGCCGACCACGATCGCGAAGCCGAGCAGCAAGTTGGAGAGCGCGAGGCCCCAAATGGTCAGCAGGTGCGCTGCGAAGAGAGCGAACGGCGTTCGCTCGGCGCCAGCGGGCACCGGCGGCGCCCAGGGGCCGAAGAGTCTCGCGAGAGCGCCTGTCGCCGTCGACTTCCCGGTCAGCGCCCGATCTCCGAGGCGGGGAGCGCCTCGTCCACGAGCAGAATCGGGATGTCGGAGACGATCGGGTAGACCTTACCCGATGCCGCGCAGTAGAGCCCGTCGGTGACCACCGGCTCTTCGTCGCGAAACTGCGGTCGGTACTTCGCGACCAGCCGCGCGCAGAGGTCGGCCGGGAGAGCCACCGGCTCGAGCGAGCCACGGCTTTCGGGACAGACGAGAATCGAGAGCAGCTCGGGATCGACGGGCATGGCGACGGCTCCTGCCGAGCCGCGGAGCATATCGCTGATACGCTTTCGCTCCCCACTTTGCCTGCCCCGGAGCCCGACCCTCCCGTGCCGAACGCACTTTCCGCCGATCCGCGCTCGCCCGCCTGCCGGTTCTGCGGCGCCTCGCTCGAGCTGGTCTTCGCCGACCTCGGGAGCTCGCCGCTCGCCAACTCCTACCTCACGGCCGAACAGCTCGGAGAGAGCGAGAAGTTCTATCCGCTCTGCGTGCGGGTCTGCGAGCGCTGCTGGCTCTGTCAGCTCCCGGCGGCGGCGACGCCTGAGGAGATCTTCTCCGACTACGCCTACTTCTCCTCCTACTCGACGAGCTGGCTCGAGCACGCCCGTCGGTACACCGAAGCGATGATCGCGCGCTTCGGATTCGGAGCCGAGCATCAGGTGGTCGAAATCGCCTCGAATGACGGCTACCTGCTGCGTCACTTTCGAGAGCGCGGTGTGCCGGTGCTCGGCATCGAGCCGGCGCAGAACGTCGCCGCGGCAGCATTGGCGCTCGGCATTCCGACCGAGGTGCGCTTCTTCGGTCGCCAAGCGGCGCGCGACCTCTTGGCGCGCGGCTACGCCGCCGACCTCTTGCTCGGCAACAACGTGCTCGCGCACGTCCCCGATCTGGTCGACTTCGTCGCCGGGCTCGAGCTCCTGCTCGGGCCGAGCGGGGTCTTGACCCTGGAGTTCCCACATCTGGTCCGCTTGGTGGCCGAGAACCAGTTCGACACCATCTACCACGAGCACTTCTCCTACTTTTCGTTGGTGGCGGTGGCGCGACTCTTTTCGGCGCACGGCCTCGAGCTCTTCGACGTCGAGGAGCTACCCACTCACGGCGGCTCGCTGCGCATCTACGCGCAGCGGAGCGCAACCGGCACCCAGTCGGTCGGACCGCGCGTCGCGGAGCTCGTCGCCCGCGAGGTCGCGCTGGGGGTCGAGACGCGCGCCTACTACGCGCGCTTTGCCGAGCAGGTGCGCGCGACCAAGCGGAAGCTGCTCGAGTTTCTCCTCGCCGCCAAGCGCGACGGCAAGACGATCGTCGGCTACGGCGCTCCAGCCAAGGGGAACACCCTGCTCAACTACTGCGGCGTGCGGCAGGACTTCCTCGACTTCACTGTCGACGCGAGCCCCCACAAGCAGGGGAAGTTCCTGCCCGGCACGCGGATTCCGATCTTCGCGCCCGCGAAGATCCTCGAGACGAAGCCCGACTACGTATTGATCCTGCCTTGGAATCTCAAGGAGGAGATCGCGGCACAGATGGCCGGCATTCGCGAATGGGGGGGCCGCTTCGTGGTGGCTATTCCGGAAGTGACGGTGCTGGCGTGAAATTCGTCGCGCTCGGAATTCCGGGAGCGTACCTGCTCGAGACCGAGTCGCACCGGGACGAGCGCGGCCTTTTCGCGCGGACTTTCGACGCCACCGAGTTCGCGGCGCGCGGGCTCGCGGCGCAGTTCGTCCAGACCAGCCTCTCGGTCAATCGGAGCCGGGGGACCCTGCGCGGCCTCCACTGGCAGGCGACCCCCCACGGCGAAGCCAAACTCATCCGCTGCCCGCGCGGGCGGATCTACGACGTCCTGATCGACCTGCGCCCCGAATCGCACATCTTTCGCCAGCACCTGGCGGTCGAGCTCTCGGCGAGCGCCGCCAACGCGGTCTACCTTCCGCCCGGCATTGCTCACGGCTTCTTGACCTTGGAAGACGACTCTGAAGTCCACTACGCGATGTCAGCGCCGTTCGTGCCGGAGGCGGCTCGCGGTCTGCGCTACGACGATCCCGCCCTGGGAATCGTCTGGCCGGAGCCAGTCCGGGTGATCTCTGAACGCGATCGCAGCTGGCCTGCATTCGAAGGATGAAGCGGTGACGACAACTCTCTCGGCCGGCGCCGCGCTCCACGCGCTGGCCACCCGCCTCTTTCCGATCCCGAGGAGCATCACCGGTCCGGGAGTGCGTGCGACTCTCGCTCTGCTCGCTGAGCAGGCGCCCATCGAGAGGCACGAGATCGCGAGCGGAACGGCGGTCTTCGACTGGGTGGTGCCGAAAGAGTGGCGCATGCGCAGCGCACGCCTCGTCGCTCCCGATGGTTCCATCGTGGCCGACGCAGCGCGGAACAGCCTCGAGGTGCTCAACTTCAGCGTCGCTTTCAGCGGCCGGCTGCCGCTCGCCGAGCTGCGCCCGCACCTCTTCTCGCTTCCCGACCGACCGGAACGGATTCCGTACCGCACCAGCTACTACCGGGAGGCCTGGGGATTCTGCCTGCCCGATCGCGTTCTCGCCGCGCTGCCCGAAGGTGAGTACCGGATCGACATCGACGCCGAGCACGTCGACGGGTCGCTCTCCTATGGCGAAGCGCTGCTTCCCGGGCGAAGAACCGAGGAGGTGCTCTTCTCGACCCACTGCTGCCACCCGCAGATGGCCAACGACAACCTCTCGGGGCTCGTCGTTATGACCGCGCTCGCCGCCGAGTTGGCGGCGCGGCGCGAGCGACGCCTCACCTACCGCTTTCTCTTCGTCCCGGGGACGATCGGCGCCATCGCTTGG
>CAZPYU010000167.1:0-12797 GCA_964590905.1 uncultured Thermoanaerobaculia bacterium | reverse complement strand
GTCTTCGAGTGGGGAGAAGAGGGGTGCAAAGAGGCGCTCTGTTCGGCCTGCGGCAACGACGAACCCGACCAGTTCATCACCGAGGACGAGCTCGACGCGATCGTCGACGCACCCCGCGGCGACGCCGGACGCGGAGGGGCTAGCGGACAGAAAGGACAGGGCGGCAAGGGCAGCTCGGGCTGATCCTCAACCCTCGTCGCCGAATCGGATTCCGACCGCGCGGGCCGCCGAGATCAGATCCGAGCCGGGATCGACCCGCTTGATTCGCGCGATCGCTTCGTCGAGAGCCACGTCGGCGATCGCTCGATCGCGCAGACAGACCATCCGCCCCCACCGATCCGTAGCAGCCAGCTCCGCCGCGCGCACCCCCATTCGAGTCGCGAGAATGCGATCGAACGGCACCGGCGAGCCGCCGCGCTGCAAGTGCCCGAGCACCGTCCAGCGCACTTCGTGCTCGATTCTGGGTTGCAGCTCTCGCGCCAGCCGCTCGGCCGCTCCGCCGTGCCGAGGATGGCCGTCGCCCGCGCCGAACGTGGCGTACGACGGATCCCCTCCGAGCGGAGCCGCCCCCTCCGCGATGACGATCAGCGAATGCGCCTGCCGCCCCGCGGCGCGACCTTCGACCGCGGCTTCGACCGCCTCGACTCGATAGGGCAGCTCCGGAATCAGGATGACATCGGCGGCGCCCGCGACACCGGCGTGAAGAGCGATCCAGCCCGTGTCGCGCCCCATCAGCTCGAGGATCATGACGCGATGGTGGCTCTCCGCGGTATCGCGCAGGCGGTCGAGCGCGTCGGTGGCGGTGGCGATCGCGGTCCAGAAGCCGAAGGTGAAATCGGTCGCCGCGAGATCGTTGTCGATCGTCTTCGGAACTCCGACAACCGAAAGCCCGAGGCTGCTCAGCTCGTGCGCGATCCGCAGCGTGCCGTCGCCGCCGATCACCACGATGCCGTCGAAGCCGGCCGCGCGAGCGTTGTCGACGACCTCTCGCGAGCGGTCTCGAATCGCGCCATCGGCGCTTCGAAAGCGAAACGGATTCGACCTGTTCGTGGTGCCCAGGATGGTGCCGCCGCGCCGGATCAGGCCGCGCGTCGAAGCGCGATCGAGGTTGAGGAAGCGGCGCTCGAGAAGGCCCTCGAATCCGTCCAGGATGCCGACCGTTTCGATGTGCGACCGCTCGCCGGCGCGGACCAGGGCGCGGATCACCGCATTGAGCCCGGGCGCGTCGCCGCCACCGGTCAGGACTCCGATCTTGCCGACGCTCACAGCTTCATCCCAAGCCCGGCACCGGCGCGTCCTTGGGGTCGGCGATCGGCAGCGAGAGGACGAAGGTCGAACCGTAGTCGAGGTCGCTGTCGACGGTGAGGGTCCCGCCGTGCGCTCGGGCGATCCGTTGCGCGATCGCCAGTCCGAGCCCGGTGCCCCCCTTGCGCGTCGAGAAAAACGCCTCGAAGATCTGCTCGCGGTCGGCGGGCAAGATCCCGCCCCCGTTGTCCCGCACCTCGAGCTCGACGCGCCCTGCCTGTCGGCGCGCGAAGAGCGTCAGCTCCGGCTGGCGACCGGCCTCCGTGGTCGCGGTCAACGCGTTCTGGAGCAGGTTGAGCAACAGCTGCTGAATCTGTTCCGAGTCGACTCTCACCGACGCTTCGTAGCTCTCGTCCACCACCCGTACGTTCGCCTTCACCTTGGCGATCTCGGCAGCGAGAACCTCTCGCACCGCGAGCAAGAGGTCGATCGCGGGAGTCTCTTCCAAGCGCAGCGGACGCGGCCTCGCGTAGGAGAGGAACTCCGAGACCAGCCGCTCGAGCCGCCCAATCTCGGCGCGGGTGATGCCGAGCAGCTTGCGGCGGGTCTCGCCGCTCTCACCGGTCGGCAGATCCTCCTCGAGCATCTGCATGTTGAGGTTGAGCGAGTTCAACGGATTGCGGATCTCGTGCGCCAGCCCGGCGGCCAAGGTTCCGACGTAGGCGAGGCGCTCGGCCTCCGCTGCCTGCGATTCGAGACGCTCGCCGCGGCGGATCAGGATCGAGATGAAGGCCACCGAACCGGCGACCAAGACGGCGGTCAGGCTGCCGATCAGCGCGGTCTGCCGCACCAACTCGCGACGCAGCTGCACGATGCGGCGGTCCATCTCGACCGCCGAGAGCCCAATGCGCAGCGAACCGAAGCTGCCGATTGGCACGGTGACGTCGAGGGAACCGAGATCGGCGGCGGAAAGCACCAAGTCGGCGGCCTGCCGACGCACGTCGACCTGGGTCTCGAGGCGACCCTCTTGCGGAGTCAGCTCGAGCGCAGGTCTCACGCCGGAGCCCGGTAGGGCGACTTCGCGTTCGCGCCGCTCTTTCATCACCAGGACGCCGTTCGAGTCGGTGATCTCGACAGTCTGCACGATCCGGCGCTGGCGCAGGACCGAGTCGATGTAGGTCTGCGTCTCCTGCTCGAGAGCGACCGCCGTAAAGAGATCGCCGCCGGTCCGTTCCGCACCCGCGTTGAGCCGGCTGGCCATTTCTTGGGCCTCTTGGCGGGTCTCGAGCAGGACGCGATCCAGCTCTCGTTGGGAGAGCGAGCGAAAGATGAGCCAGGCGAAGAGCGCCAGGTCGAGGACGACAAAGGCGCCCACCAGGCTCGCGACACCCCAGAACCGCCTGGACGAACGGCGAACGCGGCTCATCGACACAACTAATCAGGATAGCACCCCACCAAACTGTGGACTCAAAGTATTGAAAAAATAGGACTTAGATGTTCGATGAGTTACTTTTTAGCAGATTTCTAGTAATACTGGAATTTCGTGATGATTCTTAGTGTTTTCTAAGCAAGATCCAGCTCGACTTTCGAGCTGGCGCCCACACTCAGGAGGAAAGGTGACCATGTCCAACACTCTGCTCCGTCTCAGCCCCGAAACCGATTTCACCCGCGGCCGCTTCGATCGCCTCTTTCATCAGATGTTGGGCAGTGCCCCTAGTCTCGTCGGGGGTGACGTCTGCGGCGCCATTCCGGCCAAAGACGCCGTGGCCGGACGCAACTTCGTGCCCGCTGTCGACGTGAAGAGCGGCAACGAGGCCCTCACCTTCGTCTTCGAGCTCCCCGGTCTGAACCGCGAGAACGTCGAGATTACCGTCGAGAACAACGTTCTCACCGTCGCTGGCGAGCGTAAGTTCGAAGTTGAGGTGAACGGTGAGACCTACCACCGCATCGAGCGCGGCTTCGGCTCGTTCAGCCGCTCGTTCACGCTGCCGACCGGCATCCGTACCGACAAGGTCGATGCCTCGTTCCAGGAGGGGATCTTGACCGTCGTCCTCCCGAAGGAGGAAGAGACGAAACCGCGCAAGATCACCATCCGCTGAGCCGGCAGGCCCAGCGGCTGCTGTGACTCTCACCGCTGCTGTGTCGTAGCAGGAACCAGCGGCGGCTTTTCGGGCTAGCATCGCCCGAGTCTCCCGATGCTCTCTCTCGCAGCTCGGTCCCGCGCGTTCGCGCTGGCACTGCTCGTGGCGGCGTGCGCTGCTCGCGAGGAGCGCCGCGCCGATTCGACCGGCGATCGGGCGGGAGGCGAGACCTTCGTCGTGGCGACTACCGTCGATCTCGGCGGCGTCAACGAGCTGATCTCCGGCGGAGTCCGCTTCAGTCACGAGATCCTGGACCTGCTCTTCCTCGGACTGCTCGAAGAGCAGCCCGACGCCGCGGGCCATCCGCCCGGCTTCGAGCCCTCGCTGGCCGAGCAGTGGGAGCTCTCACCCGACCGCCGCGAGCTGACCTTCCGCCTGCGCACCGACGCCAGGTGGAGTGACGGCACGGCGATCACCGCCAAAGACGTTCTCTTCACCTACAGTGCTCAGCGCTCGGAAGAGGTCGCCTGGGTCTATTCGGACGCCAAGGACGCCATCGCCGAAGTCGTCGCGCTCGACGAGCGCACCGTCCGCTTCCGCTTTCGCGAGCCGTATCCGTACCAGCTCGTCGACGTCAACGACGGTCGGGTCCTGCCCGAACACGCCTGGGGTCCACGGCCGTTCGCCGACTGGCGCAGCTCGGGCGACTGGTTTCGCGAACACCTGGTGACCAGCGGACCGTTTCATCTCACCTCCTGGCAACCGGGAATCGAGCTCATCCTCGAGCGCAATCCGCTCTCCTTCGCGGCCGATTTGGCGGGACCCGAACGGGTCGTCTTCCGCGTCGTGCCCGACCCGGCGGCGCTCGTCGAACAGCTCTTGGCCGGCCGTTTCGACTTCGCCGACGGCCTCTCGCCGAGCGATGCGCTGCGCATACGCAAGACGGCGTCGCTGCGGCTGATCTCCACCCCCAGCCGGCAGTTCGACTACATCGCTTGGAATCTGCGTCGAGCGCCGTTCGCGGAGACGGGGGTTCGCCGGGCCCTCGCCTTGGCCATCGATCGCCAGGCGTTGGTCGAGGCGCTGTGGGGCGACTGGGCGCGTGTCGCCGTCGGTCCGATACCCTTCGAGAGTTGGGCTCGCGATCGCGAGCTCGCGCCGCTGCCCTACGACCCGGCGCGAGCTCGTCTCTTGCTCGCCGAAGCAGGCTACGCTGACTCGGATCGCGACGGCCTGCTCGAGCGGCAGGGAGAGCCGTTCCGCTTCGAGCTGTCGACCAACTCCGGCAATCGCCAGCGCTCCGACGCGCTCGTGCTCGTGCAAGAACAGTTGCGCCGGGTCGGCATCGAAGCCGTTCCGCGCCTCTACGAGATCCAGACCCTCACCGAGAAGAACCTGGCCGGCGATTTCGACGCCACGCTCGCCGGCTGGAGCGTGGACACGACGCTCGATCTTCGCCCCTACTTCCACTCGCGCGAGATCGCAGCAGGCTGGAACTTCATCGCTTATTCGAACCCGGAAGTCGATCGACTCCTCGACGAGATCCGGAGCGTCCCGGCGCTCGATCTAGCTCGGCCGCTGTTCGTGCGGCTCCAGAGGCTGCTCCACGAAGAGCAGCCGTACGCCTTCCTCTGGGAGCCGTCGCGGCTCGCCGCGGTCCGGCGCGGCATCGCCGGGGTCGAGCCGAATTCGCTTTCGGCCCTCGCCAGCCTGCCGCGCTGGCGCCGCCTCGGTACCGCGCTCGAATGATCGCCTTTCTCGCTCGCCGACTCGCCGCCGCCCTCCTGGTGCTGCTCTTCGTCTCGAGCGCATGCTTCGCGCTCCTCGAGGCTCTGCCCGGCGGGCCAGGCGCGATCGTCGAGGACCCCCGCGTTCCGGTCGCGCAGCGGGAGCGCCTCCGGACCGTGCTCGGTCTGGATCGGCCCGTTCTCGAACGCTACGTCGGATTTCTCGCGGCGGCGGCGCGCGGCGAGTGGGGAGTTTCGTTCGCTCTGCAGCGCCCCGTGAGCCGCGTCCTCGCCGAGGCGCTACCCCACACGATCGCTTTGGCCAGCGCTGCACTGACCATCGAGCTGCTGCTCGGCTTGCCGCTCGGCGCTGCCGCGGCGAAACGAGCCGAGGGAACGTTCGACCGCGCGCTGCGCGGCATCTCTTTGGCGCTCTGGTCGGTGCCCTCCTTCTGGCTCGGACTCGCCCTCCTGCTGGCGCTCGCGGTCGAGCTGCCGCTGCTCCCCCCGGGCGGCGCGACATCGCCCGGCGCCACGAGCTGGCCTCTGCCGCAGCGGCTCCTCGATCTCGCCTGGCACTTGACGCTTCCGGCCTTGGCGCTCGGCCTTCCGGCCGCCGCCGGAACGGCTCGCTTTGCCCGCGCGGCGCTGCTCGAAGTCGGGTCTGAACCGTTTCTCGCCGCCGCCCGGGGGCGAGGCCTTCCACCGCGCACCCTCTTCTTCCGCCACGAGCTGCGCGCCGCGAGCGCCTCCCTGGTCCAGCTCGCCGGACTCTCGGCCTCGTCGCTCCTCTCGGGAGCGTTGGCTGTCGAAGTCGTCTTCTCGCGACCGGGTCTCGGCCGCACCACCTTCGACGCACTCTTGGCGCGCGACTATCCGGTCCTGCTCGGCGCCACCGCGTTGGCCGCCGGCGCGATCGTGCTCGTCCATCTCGTCACCGAGATCGTCCAGGCAGCTCTCGACCCGCGGATCCGGAGCCGTGTCGAACCGGGCTGAACGGCTGCGTCCCGAGCGGCTCGGCATCGCGATGCTGGCGACGATTGCCGTCGCGGTGACGCTCGGCGGTGGGCTCTGGCCGTACTCGCCCGAGCGCACGCTCGAGCCGGCCGTGGCCGGCGGCGCTTCGCCGGGGACGCGCGTCGGGACGCTGGCGCTGGCCGACGGGCGCCTGCTCGCCGCTGCGGAGATCGTTCGCGATGGCCCGATCTTCAGGCTGAGAGATCGCCGCGGTGAACGCACGATCGCCGCGAGTCAGGTCGCGGACGGCGACCCGATCGCAACGCTCCGCTTCTGGCTCGGGAGCGACCGCTTCGGCCGCGATGTCGCGGCGCGGTTGCTCCACGGCGGGCGCATCTCGCTCGCGGTGGCGGCCGCCGCCATCGCGCTCGCTCTCGTGGTCGGGGTTCCGTACGGTCTCGCCACCGGTCTTGCACGCGGCGCCGCCGCGACACTCTTGAGCTCGCTGCTCGACGCCGCCCAGGCCTTCCCGCGCGCCTTTCTCGTCGTCGCGCTGGCGGCGCTGGCGGCCCCGAGCCTCGGGCTGACGGTCCTGATTCTCGGGCTCACCGGCTGGATGTCGATCGCTCGCATCGTCGGCACCGAAGCGCGGCGCCTCGCGACCAGCGACTTCGTTCTCGCGGCGCGCGCCGCCGGTGCCGGACGCGGCCGCATCGCGTTCCGACACCTGCTGCCCAACCTGCTCGCTCCGATCGGAGTCGAAGCGTCGCTGGGTGTGGCGAGCGCGGTCGCCGCCGAGGCCGCGCTGGCGTTTCTCGGTCTCGGCGCGCCGCCGCCCACCGCGTCGTGGGGAAATCTGATCGCCGACGGGCGCGATCTGCTCTCTACCGCCCCCTGGATCTCGGTCGCTCCAGGGTTGGCGCTCGCCATGACCGTGCTCGGCGCCAACCTGGTGGCGGAAGGGTTGGCCAATCGACTCGATCCCCGCCGAGCGGTCGGGCGGAGCTAGTGCGCGTCGCCGACTTCGACTTCGAGCTACCGCTCGAGCGGATCGCACAGCGCCCTCTGCCGCGCGGCGAGAGCCGGCTCCTGCGGCTCGACGCCGAGGGCGAGAGCCGGCACCGCGCGATCCGCGATCTGCCCGACATCCTCCGGCGCGGCGATCTGCTGGTCGTCAACGACACACGTGTGATTCCGGCGCGACTTTTCGCCCACCGCGCAGCGGAAGGCGCGCGGATCGAGCTCCTTCTGGTCGAGAAGATCTCATCCACCCGGTGGGTTTGCCTGGTGCGGCCCGGTCGCAAAGCCCGGCTCGGGACTCAACTGCTACTCGCGCCAGGCCTGACCGTCGGCATCGTCGGCACGTCGGACGATGGCCGTCGCACGGTCGACTTCTCCGAACCGATCGAGCCGCACCTCGACCGCCTCGGCCATGTCCCGCTGCCGCCGTACGTGGCGCGCCCCGACGAAGCCGAAGATCGCGAGCGCTACCAAACAATCTTCGCCCGTCAGCCCGGCGCCATCGCGGCGCCCACCGCTGGTCTCCACTTTTCGCCCGAGCTCCTTGCCGCGCTCGAAGCGCGTGGAGTCGAATGCGTCTCGGTCACCCTCCACGTCGGAATCGGCACCTTCAAGCCCGTGACCGCAGCGCTCGTTCACGAGCACCGGATGGAGCCCGAGCGCTACGCGATCGCCCCGGCCGCCGCCGCGGCGATCGCGTGCGCCCGCGCCGAGGGGCGACGCGTCGTCGCGGTCGGAACGACGGTAGTGCGCACGCTCGAGGGCGCCGCGCGCGCCTCTGGCGGGGCGATCGAGCCGAGCACGGGCACGATCGACCTATACATCACGCCCGGCTTCCGTTTCGAAATCGTCGACGCTCTGCTGACCAACTTCCACTTGCCGCGCTCGACGCTTCTCTTCCTGGTCGCGGCGTTCGCCGGAACGGAGCGCGTGCTCGCCGCTTATCGCGAGGCGATCGCCACCGGCTATCGCTTCTATTCGTACGGCGACGCGATGTTCGTCGAACGCTAGGCTCGCCGCAGCGTCACCGGTACCAAGAAGAAGACGCCGAGGATAGTGACGGCCAGAAGTGGAGCGAGGGGAGAGGCGGCGCGCACCGGCGTCGGAGCCAGCGCCCAGAAGAGCCAGAGGATGGCCGGCGGTCCGCCGAGGTAGATCGACAGTAGCAGCCGCCGGCCCAGCCGCGTCGAGCGACGGCGCACCATGTAGAGGTTGCCGGCGAACCAGCCGAGGGCCGCGGCGAACGGGAAGAGAGCGCGCGGCGGCAGGAAGCTGTCCAGCCCCGGCGGACCCCAGGCGAGGAAAAAGATCGCCGACGCCCAGCCGCCGAGGAAGATGCCGGCGAAGATCGCGTCGAAGCGCTTCACCGCTCCCCTACCTCGATCCGTACTCCTCGACAGGAGGGCAAAGGCAGACCAGGTTGCGATCGCCGTAGACGTTGTCGATCCGGGCGACGTGCGGCCAGAATTTCCGCTCTCGAACCCAGGCGACCGGGAAGACAGCCTCCTCGCGAGTGTAGGGATGATTCCACTCGGCGACCAGTGCCGCGGCGGGATGAGGGGCGTTCTTGAGCGGATTGTCCTTGCGATCGCTCCGCCCCTCCTCGATGGCGCGGATCTCGTCGCGGATCGCGAGCATCGCCTCGCAGAAGCGATCCAGCTCGGCCTTCGACTCGCTCTCGGTCGGCTCGATCATCAGAGTGCCCGGCACCGGAAACGACATCGTCGGGGCGTGAAAACCGTAGTCGATGAGTCGCTTGGCGACGTCTTCGGCCTCGATGCCCGCGGACAGTTTGAACACCCGGAGGTCGACGATGAACTCGTGCGCCACCCTCCCTTGCGAGCCGCGGTAGAGGATCGGATACTCACCCGCCAACCGCGCCGCGAGGTAGTTGGCGTTCAAGATCGCCATTTCGGTGGCCCGGCGCAAGCCGGCTCCTCCCATCATCGCGACGTACATCCACGGGATAGCGAGGATCAGCCCGCTCCCCCAGGGCGCCGCCGCGACCGGTCCGATCGCCCGCTCGCCACCGCAGGCAACCAGCGGGTGTCCGGGCAGGAACGGAGCGAGATGCTTCCCAACCGCGATCGGACCCATCCCCGGTCCGCCGCCGCCGTGCGGGATGCAGAACGTTTTGTGCAGGTTGAGGTGACAGACGTCGGCGCCGTAGTCGCCCGGCCGGCAGAGCCCGACCTGCGCGTTCAGATTGGCGCCGTCCAGATAGACCTGGCCACCGTGATGATGCACGATGTCGCAGATCTCGCGAATGGACGCCTCGAAGACGCCGTGCGTCGACGGGTAGGTGACCATCAGCGCGGCGAGCGCAGTCGAGTGCGCCTCCGCCTTGCTGCGCAAGTCGTCGACGTCGATGTTGCCGAAGGTGTCGCAGCCGACGGGAACGACGCGCATTCCGGCCATAACCGCCGAAGCGGGGTTGGTGCCGTGCGCCGAGACCGGAATCAGACAGACGTCGCGCTCCCCCTCGCCTCTCGACTCGTGGAACGCCCTGACGACCAGGAGCCCCGCGTACTCGCCCTGCGAGCCGGCGTTCGGCTGCAGCGACACCGCCTGAAAGCCGGTGATCTCGGCGAGCCACCCTTCGAGCTCGCGCAAGAGCTCCCGGTAGCCGACCGACTGCTCTGGCGGCACGAACGGATGGAGATTTGCCAGCTCGGGCCAGCTGATCGGCTCCATCTCGGAGGTGGCGTTGAGCTTCATCGTGCACGACCCGAGCGCGATCATCGAGTGTGCCAACGAGAGATCGCGCCCCTCGAGCCGACGGATGTAGCGCAGCATCTCGTGCTCGGTCTGGTAGCGGTGAAAAACCGGGTGGGTGAGAAAGTCGCTGCTGCGCGCGTGGGGCGCAGGAAGCTCGGGATCCCCCGCGCTCGTAGCCGCACCAAGCCCGCGCAGTTCGTCCCCGAAGAGCGTCAGGAGATCGGCGAGGTCGTGCTCCTCGACAGTCTCGTCGAAGGCGACGACGACGGTTCGCTGATCGAGGCGGCGTAGGTTGACTCCGCGCTCGACCGCCCGGGCGATCTGCGCGTCGGCGTCGCCCGCCGCCAGCTCGACCGCGACGGTGTCGAAAAACGGTTCCGCCGGCACCCGGTGCCCGCGACGGACGACTCCGGCGGCGAAACGCTCCGCTAGCTCGTGGACGCGGCGGGCGATCGCGGTCAGCCCGTCGGGCCCGTGGTAGACGGCGTACATCGAGGCCAGGATCGCCGGCAGCACCTGCGCGGTGCAGATGTTCGAGGTCGCCTTCTCGCGCCGGATGTGCTGCTCGCGGGTCTGCAACGCCATCCGCAGCGCCGGCTCGCCCAAGGCGTCCTTCGAGACGCCGATCAAACGCCCCGGCATCTGCCGCTTGAACTCCTCGCGGGTGGCGAAGTAGGCGGCATGCGGCCCGCCGAAGCCCATCGGCAGACCGAAACGCTGCGTCGATCCGATCGCCACGTCGGCGCCGAGCTCGCCCGGCGGACGCAGCAAAGTGAGCGCCAACGGGTCGGCGGCGACGGCAAACAGGGCGTGCGCGACGTGTACGCGCGCCGCGAGCGGCCCGTAGTCGTGAATCCGGCCGTCGGTCGCTGGGTACTGGACGAGGAGACCGAAGATCCGCCCGGACTCGAGGTCGGCGGCGAACGGATCTCCAGCTTCGACCTCGACTCCGATCGCACTGGCTCGCGTGCGCACTACCGCGATCGTCTGCGGATGACAGTCCGCGGCGACGAAGAAGAGCGGCCGCTCGATCTTCTCGAGCTTCGGGTGCACCGCCGCGGCGAGGTGCATCGCCTCGGCCGCGGCCGTCGCCTCGTCGAGGAGCGAGGCGTTGGCGATCGGCAGCGCGGTCAGATCCGCGATCAGGGTCTGGAAGTTGAGTAACGCCTCGAGCCGGCCCTGCGAGATCTCGGCCTGGTACGGCGTGTACTGCGTGTACCAACCCGGGTTCTCGAGGATGTTGCGCCGGATCACCCCCGGCATGCGGGTGCCGTGGTAGCCGAGACCGAGGTACGAGCGCAGCACGCGATTCCTGCTCGCGAGATTCCTGAGACGCGCGACGATCTCGTCTTCACCGGGCTCGCGCCCCTCGCCCGTGGCGTCGATCGCCAACTCGCCGGCGAGCCGAATCGAAGCCGGCACCGTTTCGTCGACCAGCTGCTCGATGCTGGCGACGCCGATCGTCGCCAGCATCGAGCCGACCTCCGCCGCCGAGGAGCCGAGATGGCGGCGGACGAAGGTGTCGAGCGGGGCGAGCGGAGCCAGATGTGTACGGCTCGCGGCGCTCACTTGCCTTCCTTGGTGAAGTTCTCGTACCTCTCGGCGTCCATCAGCTCGTCGAAGTCCGACGACGAGGAGAACTTGATCCGCACCAACCAGCCGTCGCCGTGCGGATCTTCGTTCACGAGCTGCGGATCGTCGAGCAGCGCCGCGTTGACTTCGACGATCTCGCCCGCCACCGGCGTGTAGATCTCGGCGACCGCTTTGACCGACTCGATCGTCCCCAGCTCGTCGCCGGCGTCGTAGAAGTGCCCGACCTCGGGCAGCTCGACGAACACGACTTCGCCGAGCTCGTTCTGGGCGAACTCGGTCACACCGAGCACACAGATGTCGTCCTCCATCCGGATCCATTCGTGCTCGCGCGTATAGCGGAACTCAGTCGGGTACATACCTCTCTCCTCCTCGCGATGACGAATCCGAATTCGAGCTATCTCGGCCGTCGGTAGAACGGAATTGGGACGACCTTCGCCGCCACGGTGCGGCCGCGAACGTCGATCTCGAGCGTCGTGTCGGGCACTGCGAGAGCGCTCTCGACGTGAGCCAAACCGAGCGCCCGTTCGAGCGTCGGACTAAACGTGCCGCTGGTGACGACACCGACCTCGCGGCCGTCGACTGAAAGCCGGTGGCCCTGGCGCGCGATGCCTCGCCCTTGGACCTCGAAGCCGACCAGGCGACGCCTGGGCGCGGCCGCGCGGGCGGCGACGAGCGCTTGGCGGCCGATGAAATGGCCTTTCTCGAGCTTGACGATCCAATCGAGGCCTGCTTCCCAAGGCGTCGTCGTGCTGTCGATCTCGTGACCGTAGAGCGACATCGCCGCTTCGAGCCGAAGCGTGTCGCGGGCTCCCAGACCGGCGGGCACGAGGCCCAGCGGAGCGCCTGTCGCGAAGAGCTCGTCCCAGATCGCCGCCGCGTCCTGCGGCGCGAGATAGAGCTCGAAGCCGTCTTCGCCCGTGTAGCCGGTCCTCGACAGGAGTGCTTTCCTCCCGGCGACCTCGCCCGCTGCGAATCCGTAGTAGCGAATCTCGCCCAGAGCCGTTGCCGTCAACGGCTGCAGGATCGCGACCGCTTTCGGCCCTTGTAGCGCCAAGAGCGCGTAGCGGTCGGAGAGATCCTCGATCGCCACGCCGGCGGTGCGATGCGACTCCGCCCAAGCGAGATCGGCCGTCGCGTTGGCAGCGTTGACGACCAGCAAGAACTCCTCGGCCGCGAGGCGGTAGACGAGCAGGTCGTCGACGAAGGTCCCCTCGGGGGTGAGAAAGGCGCTGTAGTGCGCCCGTCCGGGAGCGAGCTTCGCAACGTCGTTCGGGGTCAAGCGCTGCAAGAACGCTTCGGCTGCGGGCCCCGCGACCCGGATCTCGCCCATGTGCGAAACGTCGAAGAGCCCGGCCGCGCTGCGCACTGCGCGATGCTCCTCGATGACGCCCTGATACTGAACCGGCATCTCCCAGCCGGCGAATTCGACAATCCGTCCGCCCGCCGCGACGTGGCG
>CAZPYU010000166.1:0-9284 GCA_964590905.1 uncultured Thermoanaerobaculia bacterium | reverse complement strand
ATGATGCTGGATGCCGCGACGAGATCCTCGAAGGCGGCTCTCCTGCTCGGATGGGTCGGCCTTTTTTGCGCCTCGTCTCTCCGCCACAACGCCCTGCTGGCCGCTTTCCCCATCGCACTCTGGGCCGGTTGGATTCTCTGCGAGCGGATCCTCCCCGAGACCTGGAGATCGCGTCTGGCGAGACGCTCGCGGCGGGTCGCCGCGGGACTCGCGCTCTTCCTCTGCTTACCGCTCGCTGCCGCCCTGCTGCAAGCGTGGGTGCTCCGAGCGACTCCGGATTTTCCAGCTCAGGCCACTCTGCTCCAAGACGTCGTGGGCATCTCTCTCGAATCGGGGACCAACTATCTACCCGCGTCCTACGACCGCGACGGGAGGGAGTGGACGCTCGAGGCGTTGCGCCCTCTCTACGATCCGCACGGCAACTATTCGCTTCTCTTCGGGGATCCCCCGGAAGGCAGACCAGGATTCGTCCCTGACCGGGACCACTTCTCCATGCTCCTGGGCGCTTGGACCGCCGCGGTCTACAGTCACCCCCGGCTGTACCTCGAGCGGCGATTCGAGATGTTCAAGGCTGTCCTGGGCCTCCAGGGGAGCAAGCCCTACTGGCCCTACTGGCTTCCATCTCAGGAGAGCCTTCGCCAGGATCACTCCTTCAACGCGGGATTCAAGCGCGCCACGGTGCGCGTCACCGAAGCCATCCACACGACCTTCCTCTACAGGGCCTGGTTCTACGGCGCGATTCTGCTGCTCGCCATCTTCGCTGGATGGAGGGGTGGATCTCGCGCCCCTCGAGCCTTCTGGAGTGTCGCCGCCAGCGCCCTGCTCTACGAGCTCGGCTATTTTCTGATCGCCCCCAACCACGACTTCCGCTACTCCTGGTGGAGCGTGGTGGGAGCGATCCTTGTCCTTCCGATGCTCCGACGGAGTCCTCGATCTCCTTCAGAAGAAAGCCCCGCCGACGAGTCGCAAGTCCCAGCGCCTCGACCTGCGAAAGATTGAAATGCCTCCTTAGAAGGAGATGCAGAAAGGAACGGAAGGGCAATCCTCGGCGCGGGGAGAGATCCGCGGCAGGGTCACCGCCCGCCTCACCGGCCACCGCGACAACATCGCGATGGTGCGGCTGCTGGCGGCCGAGAGCGCCGCGTAGCTCAGCCGGGAAGCGAGCGCCAGAACTGCTCGAGGTCGAGCTCGAAGCCGATGATCGCCTCCGACGAGTAGGCACCGTCGAGCGGGAGGCAGACTTCGAATCGCCGGCCGCGATTGCGGAGGAACTCGAAGGTTCTCGCCACCGGATCGACCAACCAGTACTCGCCGACACCGGAATCGGCGTAGAGCTTGAGCTTCTCGCCGAGATCGCGCCGGGCGGTGGCGGGAGAGAGCACCTCGACGACCAGATCGGGCGCGCCTTCGACGCGGTCGAGAACGATCGCCGCGCGCGCGGCCGAGATGTAGACGATGTCTGGTTGGACCACCGAGTGATCGTCGAGAACGACGTCGATCGGCGAGGTGACGACCCGCGCACCGTGCGTTCGAGCATGCCCGCGCAGCAGGCTCACGAGCTCGACCACGACTTCCTGATGCCGGAACACCGGCGCTGGAGTCACGTGCAATCTCCCGTAGAGCAGCTCGCAGCTCGGCTCGTCGGGCAGCGCCATGTAGTCGTCGACTCGGTAGGGTCCGAGCTCCGACCGTGGCGCGAGCGGGGCTTCGAGCTCGTATGCAACGACCATGGCGAGATTGTACTCGCGAGCGAGCTCGTGGCGCCACGCGAGGGCGGCGCGGCCGTGCGGAGCCGGCGCCGGAACGTCCAGTCGACGGCCAGAATCGTCAGAAGGCCCAGCGGCATGCCGATCACCGGCGCCAGAGCGCCGGGTCGAGGAGCGCTCCGAGGCGGTGCGGCTGGGCAGATACGGGATCCGCTGCCCGCTCGTGCTCGAGCGCCTCAGCGCTCGAGCCACCCTAGAACGCGGCTAGCGTTCGATCCAGTAGTTCGGCGCTTCCTTGGTGATCACCACGTCGTGGGCGTGGCTCTCTCTCAGGCCCGCGGCGGTGACGCGCAGGAACTTCGCGGTGGTGCGCAGCGTTTCGATCGTGGCGCAGCCGGCGAGACCCATGCCGGAGCGCAGGCCGCCGGTCAGCTGCGGGAGCATGGAGTGGACGCTCCCCTTGTGCGGCACCATCCCCTCGATCCCCTCGGGCACCAGCTTGGAGAGCGAACCGCCGCCCTCCTGGAAGTAGCGATCGGCGCTGCCGCGCGCCATCGCCGAGAGCGAGCCCATGCCGCGGTAAGCCTTATAGGTGCGGCCCTGGTAGAGGATGGTTTCGCCCGGGCTCTCTTCGGTGCCGGCGAAAAGCGAGCCGATCATCACCGCGTGCGAGCCGGCGGCGATCGCCTTAGTGATGTCGCCGGAGAACTTGATGCCGCCGTCGGCTACCACCGGCACGCCGCTCTCGGCGGCGGCGCGGGCGCAGTCGCGAATCGCGGTGATCTGCGGCACGCCGGCGCCGGTCACGACGCGCGTCGTGCAGATCGAGCCCGGTCCGATGCCGATCTTGACCGCGTCGGCGCCGCGCTCGATGCACGCTGTCGTCGCCTCGGCGGTGGCGACGTTGCCCACCATTAGCGCCACGTTCGGGAACTGTTCGCGCAGCTTGGCGGCGGCGTCGAGCACCCCGCCACTGTGCGCGTGCGACGAGTCGAGGACCAGGAGATCGACCTTGGCGTCGACGAGCGCTGCGGCGCGGGCCAGGAAGTCGCCCGACGAGCCTATGGCGGCGCCGACTCGCAGCCGGCCGAGCTCGTCCTTGCAGGCGCGTGGATACTCGATCATCTTCTGGATGTCTTTGACGGTGATGAGACCCTTGAGGCCGCCGAGCTTGTCCACCACCAGCAGTTTCTCGATCTTGTGGCGGTGGAGGAGCGTCTTGGCCTCCTCGAGCGTCGTCCCTTCGGGGACCGTGACCAGGTTCTCGTGGGTCATCAGGTCGCGGATTTGCCGGTCCGGATTGGCCTCGAAACGGAGGTCGCGATTGGTCAGGATTCCGACCAGGCGCCCCGCCGCGTCGGTCACCGGCACGCCGGAGATCTTGTAGCTCGCCATGACCTCGAGCGCCTCGGCGATCCGCTGCTCGGGGTGCATGGTGATCGGATCGACGATCATCCCGGCTTCCGAGCGCTTGACCTTGTCGACCTCTTCGGCCTGCAGGTCGATCGGCAGATTCTTGTGGATCACCGCCAGGCCGCCCTCTTGGGCGAGAGCGATGGCGAGGCGGGACTCGGTGACAGTGTCCATCGCCGCGGCGAGGATCGGAATCTGCAGCCGGATGCCGCGGCAGAGCGTGGTCGCGAGGTCGACGTCGTTGGGATGAACCTCGGAGAAGCCCGGCACGACGAGGACGTCGTCGAAGGTGAGGGCTAGACGGGTGACGTCGTCGGGATCGGCCATGAGCGTCGGTCTGTCGCTGCGGAAGCACGGCGGAGCCGTGCTTTGAGCTACCTTATCAGAGGTAGAATCGGCCGGTCCAAGGCCGTTCCCAAATCCCTTCGAGGAGGAGAGAGAAGATGATGCTCAGAAACGCCAGCATGCCGTTCACGCGATTCTTCGCAGCCGTTCTCCTGGCCGCGGTGCCCGCCGTCGCCGCGGCAGACGACCCGAGCGACTCCAAGCCACCGATGTCGCCCGAAGAGCAGGCGATGATGGCCGCCTGGGAGAAGGCGATGACGCCGGGAGCGCAGCACCAGTGGCTGGCCTCCATGGCTGGCAACTGGGAGTTCACCGGCACCTTCTGGATGACCCCCGGCGCACCGCCGACAGTATCGACCGGGACGGCCGTGCGTTCGATGATGCTCGGCGGGCGGGTCATGGTCGAAAAGGTCGAGAGCACGATGATGGAGATGCCGTTCGAAGGGCAGGGCATGACCGGCTTCGACAACGTCTCCGGCGAATGGTGGTCCACCTGGAACGACAACATGGGAACCGGGGTGATGGTCTCGACCGGCAAGTGCGCCGATCACAAGTGCGAGCTCTGGGGGAGCTACAACGACGCCATGAGTGGAAAGAAGAGCGTCCGCATGACCTCCGAGCACGGCGCTGACAGCGAGACCCACAGGATGTTCGACAAGGGGCCGGACGGTGCGGAGTGGAAGACGATGGAGCTCGTCTACACCCGCAAGAAGTAGGACGCGAACCGGCTTCCGGCGCCACATCGATTGGCGCATCTCCATCTCCCCGAGGCGCTCGGCCGGCGGATCGCCGCCGCTGAGCGCCTCGTTGTCTTCACCGGTGCCGGCGTCTCGCAGGAGAGCGGCCTGGGAACCTTCCGGGGCGCCGACGGCTACTGGGAGCGCTTCCGGCCCGAGGAGCTCGCCACGCCCGAGGCGTTCGCGCGCGATCCGATGCTCGTCTGGCGCTGGTATGGCGAGCGCTTCGGAGCGATTCTCGCCGCGCTTCCAAACCCGGCGCACTGGGCGATTGCAAGTTTGGAGGCACATTTCCCGTCCCTGGTGGTCGTGACACAGAACATCGACCGACTCCATCAGCGTGCCGGCTCGACCCGCGTCCTCGAGCTCCACGGCACCGCTTGGATCTCGCGCTGCTCGCGCTGCGGGCAGGAGCGACCGACGGTGCCTTGGACGCCGACTGAGCCGCTGCCGACCTGCTCCTGCGGTGGGCTGCTTCGACCCGCGGTCGTCTGGTTCGGTGAGTCGCTCCCGGAGGAGGTCTTCGCCCAGGCGACCGCGGTAGCTGAGAGCGCCGATCTCTTCTGCGTCGTCGGCACTTCGGCCACGGTCTGGCCAGCGGCGGGGCTGATCGAGATCGCCGCCGACGCCGGCGCGCTGCTCTTCGAGCTCAACCGGGAGACGACGCCGATCACGCCGCTCGTCGACCATCATCTGCTGGGACCGGCGGGCGAGACGATGCCGCATCTTGCCGCAGAGCTCGTGACATGGCGCTCGCGACCCTGATCCGCGAGCTGCCGGCGGACGAGCGACCGCGCGAACGGCTGCTCGCCCGTGGCGCTGCCGCGCTAGGCGACGCCGAGCTGGTGGCGATCCTGCTGCGCACCGGGCGGCCTGGCTGTTCAGCGCTCGACATGGCCCGCGAGCTCCTGAAGTCGAACGGAGGCGGGCTCGCGACCCTGGCGCTGAGCGATGCGGCGGTGTTGCTCGAACGCGGACTCGGCGCGGCGCGATCGGCGACGTTACTCGCGGCGGTCGAGCTCGGCCGGCGGCTGGCGCGCGCCGAGCTGACCGACCGCGAGCCGATGGCGCGGCCCGCAGCGGTGGCAAGCTACCTGACGCTGCGCTTCGCGGCGATCGACCAGGAGATCCTGGGCGCGCTCTACCTCGACAGCCGGAACCGCCTCCTCGGGGAGCGCGAGCTCTACCGTGGCGCCTTGGCGAGCGCGGCGGCCGAGCCGAGGCGGATTCTGCGCGAAGGGCTGCTTCTCGGAGCAGCGGGCTGCATCGTTTTCCATACTCATCCGAGCGGCGACCCCAACCCGAGTGCCGAGGATCTGGCCTTCACGCGCCGACTGGCGGAAGCGGGGGAGGCGGTGGGGATCCGGCTCGTCGACCACCTCGTTTTGGGGGCGCCGGGCCGCTGGGCGTCGCTTCGGGAGCGCGGCTGGTGAGGCCGGGAAGCGCACTGGACCCAGCGAGCGATGGGCGTCAAACTCGGGGCGATCGCAGCGGTGTTCTTTCGGTTTCATTGTGAGAGGAGTGGAGATGTCCGAGCGAACGATTCATGCAGCCTCTCTGGTCGTACTGGCACTCTGCGGAATCGAGGCCATCCCGGCCCAGCAGCACGGCGGCGCGGCGAGCGCTGAGCGCAAGGTTCCGGCTCTCTTGGACGACCTCGGCAGCTACCACCGCGGCATCACCACGAGCTCGGAGTCGGTTCAGCGCTACTTCGATCAAGGACTACGACTGCTCTACGCTTTCAACCTCGAAGAGGCGCAACGTTCGTTCGCGGAGGCGGTGGCGCGCGATCCGGAGTGCGCGGCCTGCTTCTGGGGGCTCGGCATGTCGCTCTCGCCGCACTACAACCTGCCCGGATTGGCGGAGCGCACGGCAGCCGGCGCCCGTGCCGTGGCAGGTGGGCTCGCCGTTGCCGCCGACAAGCCGGCGATCGAGCGCGACCTGCTCGCGGCGCTCGCTCGGCGGCTCTCGGATCCGGCGCCAGAGAGCGTCGAAGGCTTCGTGGCGCTCGACCTCGCTTACGCCGAGGCGATGGAGGAGCTTGCCCGCCGCTATTTCGACGATCTCGAAGTGCAGGCCTACTACGCCGAGGCGCTGATGAATCTGCGCCCGTGGAAGCTCTGGACGCCGGCGGGCGAGCCGGAGCCCGGCACGCTCGAGATCGTGGCGCAGCTCGAGCGCGTGCTGGAGCGGAATCCGGATCATCCCGGCGCCAACCACATGCTGATCCACGCGCTCGAGGCGTCGCCGCAGCCGGAGCGCGCTCTGCGCGCCGCCGAACGCCTTGCCACGGCGATGCCGGGCGCGGCGCACATGGTGCACATGCCGGCGCACATCTGGGCGCGGCTGGGGCGCTGGGCGGACGCCGCGCAGGCCAATCGCGACGCGATCGCTGTCGATCGGCGCTACGTGCCCACCAATCCCGGAGTCCTCGGCGGCTTCTACGCCATGTACTACGCGCACAACTACCAGTTCCTCTGGTGGTCGGCGCTGCAAGGAGGGCGTTACGCCGAGGCGCTCGAGAACGGGCGCACGGCATCGGGCGGGATGCCGCTCGAGATGTTGCGCGCCTTCCCGGGCTACGACTTCTTTCTCGAGTATCCGATCTGGACGCAGGTCCGCTTCGGGCGCTGGACGGAGGCGCTCGCCGAGACGGCGCCGCCGGAGGAGTTCCTCTACGCCACAGCGGTTTGGCGCGCGGCGCGCGGCATCGCCTTCGCGCGCACCGGCCGACTCGCCGAATGCCGCGCCGAGCTTGTCGAAGTGGAGAAAGCGTACGCGGCGCTCCCCGAGGGCGCCCTGCAAGGGCTCAATCCAGCCACGATCCCGCTCGGCATCGCCCGCGACTGGTTGGCCGGCGAGCTGGCGCTTGCCGGCGGCGACGTCGAAGCCGGGCTCGCGAAATTGCGTGCCGCGTTCGACGCCGAAGGGACGCTCGGCTACGACGAACCGCCCGACTGGTACATCTCGACCGGGCCGGCGTTGGGCGAGGCGCTTCTCGTAGCCGGCCGCGACGAGGAGGCGGCGGAGGTCTTCGCGATTGACCTCACCCGCTACCGCGAGAACGGTTGGTCGCTCGCTGGGCTGGTCGCCAGCCTCGAGAGCAGCGGTCGACCCAGCACGAGCGAGCGCGAGCGTCTGCGTACGGCTTGGGGCGCCGCCGACTCGCCGCTGCCGTTCGTGGAGAAGTGACGCCCAAGTCGACCTCGAAACGCGGTTGATAGGATCGCGCGCTCCGAGGGCGGCCGCTTGCGCTTCTACATCACGACTCCGATCTACTACGTCAACGACCTGCCCCACATCGGGCACATCTTCACAACGGTGGTTGCCGACACGCTGGCGCGCTACCGGCGCCTGGCCGGCGACGACGTCCGCTTCCTGACCGGCAGCGACGAGCACGGCCAGAAGATCGAGCGCGCGGCGCAGAAGGAAGGGATCGCGCCGATCGAGCTCGCCGACCGCGTCGTGGCGCGCTACCACCAGCTCTGGGCGAAGCTCGACATCTCGCACGACGACTTCATCCGTACCACCCAGCCGCGCCACGAACGGGCGGTGCCGGAGATTCTGCGCCGCATGGTGGCCGCGGGCGACATCTACGCGGCGCGCCACGAGGGCTGGTACTGCACCGGCTGCGAGACGTTCTACACTGAAAAGGAGCTGCGCCAGCCGGGCAACCTCTGCCCCGACCACGGTACCGCGACCGAGTGGAAATCGGAGGAGAACCTCTTCTTCCGCCTCTCGCGCTACGAGAAGCCGCTCCTCGAGCTCTACGAGGCGCATCCGGAGTTCGTGCGCCCCGAGTCGCGGCTGAACGAGGTGCGGGCGTTCGTGGCGGGCGGCCTGAAGGATCTCTCGGTCAGCCGCTTCGGGCTCGGCTGGGGGGTGCCGTTCCCGGCCCACGACGGCCACTCGGTCTGGGTCTGGCTCGACGCGCTGACCAACTACATCTCGGCTTTGGGCTTCGGCGGGCCGACCGAGGAGCAGGAGCTCTTTCGCTGGTACTGGCAGAACGGCGACGTCCGCCTCCATCTCGTCGGCAAGGACATCGTGCGCTTTCACGCCGTCTTCTGGCCCGCCTTCCTGATGTCGGCCGGGCTGCCGCTGCCGACCACCGTCTGGGCGCACGGCTGGTGGCAGCGCGACGGCCTGAAGATGTCGAAGTCGGTCGGCAACGTGGTGCGCCCCGATCACCTGATCGAGCGCTTCGGCGGCGACGCGCTGCGCTACTTTCTGCTCCGCGAGATGGTCTTCGGTCAAGACGCCAGCTTCTCGGACGAGGCGTTCGTGGACCGCTTCAACGCCGACTTGGCGAACGACCTCGGCAACACCGCGAGCCGGCTGGTGACGCTCTCGCGCCAGGCGTTCGACGGCCGCACGCCGCCGACGCCGTGCGACGACAATCCGCTCATCGTGGTGGCGCGCAGGGTCGTGGCGGAGTATCGCGAGGCGATGGAAGCGCTCGCGTTTCAGGCGGCCCTGCGTGCGCTCTGGCGCCTGCTGGCGGAGGCGAATCAGTATCTGGTGGCTCGCGAGCCGTGGAAGCGGATCAAGAGCGAAGGGCCGAGCGAGGCGCTTTCGCGAGTTATCTGGAACGGGCTCGAGAGCGTGCGCATCGTGGCCACCGGCCTCCTGCCGGTGATGCCGGCGACGGCGGCGCGGGTGCTCGCCAGTATCGGCGCCGGAGCGCCGCCGACGACGTTGGAGGCACTCGGTTGGGGCGGGATGCCGACCGGCCGCGAGCTCCCGGCGCTGTCGCCGATTTTTCCCCGCATCGACAAGGAGAAGTTCATGAGCGAGATCGCACCGCCGGCGCCGGCGACGTCCGAGGTGCCCGCCACACCGGGTCAGGTACCGAACCTGATCGACATCGCGCAGTTCGGTGCGGTGGAGTTGAAAGTGGGCAACGTGTTGACCTGTGAATCGGTGCCCAAGTCGGAGCGGCTGCTCAAGCTGACTGTCGACGTCGGCGAGGGCGCGCCGCGCCAGCTCATAGCGGGGATCGCCAAGGCCTACAGGCCGGAGGAGCTGGTTGGGACGCAGGTGGTGATCGTGTCGAACCTGAAACCGGCCAAGCTCATGGGCC
>CAZPYU010000165.1:0-7676 GCA_964590905.1 uncultured Thermoanaerobaculia bacterium | reverse complement strand
GTCGCTTCTGGCGACGGCTTCGTCGCCGTCGGCAGAGTCGAAGAGATCGCCGAGAAGCGGGCGAAGGTGGTTTCGCTGGCGGGCGAGCGCGTCGCCGTCTTTCGCTACGACGGCAAGATCTCGGCGATCTCGAACGTCTGCCAACACCAGAACGGTCCGCTGGGCGAGGGGAAGATCCTCGACGGCTGCATCACCTGTCCGTGGCACGGCTACCAGTACCGGCCCGACGACGGCGCCTCGCCGCCGCCGTTCACCGAGCGAGTGCCGACCTTCCGGGTCCGCGTCGTCGACGGCACGATCCTCCTCGATCCTCGTCCACTGCCACCGGGGACCCGCGTCGAGCCGGCGACCTTCGATCCGGCGACGCCCACCCGCGACGATCGCGAGGCTTTTTTCGTCGGATACCTGCCCTTTCCACCTCGGCTGAAAGGCTTTCATTTAGGGGTCGTAGCTGTTGTCGCGACGCTCTTCGCAGGTCTCGGCCTCACGGTTGCCGCCGCGCAGCGGCCGCTCGGATCGGGAAGCTTCGAGTACGGCGTGGAGTCGCAGATCGAAGGGTTGCTGCGACTGGAGCCGTTGCCGTCGATCTGGATACCGACGGCTGGCGGAGCGGACGAACCGCCGCTCGAAGTGGTGCCGCTGGTCGGCCTCGGCAAGCACGGGCCGGCCGCGGAGATCCTGGCGCTCGCTGGACGGCGCGTGCGGGCGAGTGGCAGTTGGATCCGCCGGGGGTCGGAGAAGCTGTTCGAGATCAGCCGCGCCGAGCTGCTCGGCGAGGAGCGTGAGGCGTCGGCGGTGGAGGAGCAGCTACCGCTCGGTCGCGCTCGCCTGGTCGGAGAGATCGTCGACAGCAAGTGCTACCTGGGCGTCATGAAGCCCGGCGACGGCAAGGCACACAAAGACTGCGCGATCCGCTGCCTCTCGGGCGGCTCGCCGGCGGCGTTCGTCGCCAGGAGCCGCGACGGCCACGTTGCGGTGCTCTGGATAGTCGGCCGCGACGGACGTCCGCTCGGAGGCGAGCTCCTCGATCTGGTCGCCGAGCCGGTCGAAGTCGACGGCGAGCTTGTGCGGGTGGGCGGACGGACGATCCTGATCTCCGACCGCGCCGGCATCCGGCGGCTCGCGGCGGCCACCGGATGAGGGCCGAGCCGACGGCCTGACGGCTCAGAGTTCATGAGCTCCTCGACGCAGCCACATCGAGATCCTTCACTTCGTTCAGGATGACACCCTTGTCGCTGTCGTCCTGAGCGTAAGCGAAGGACCTCGATGAGTGTGCAGCGAGCACCTCTCGGACTCCAACGGATCGCTCTTCAGGTCGGGGTGTACTGGACGTCGAGCAGCGTGAGGTCGTCCGAAGGCTCGGCGCCCGAGACGTGGAGGGCGACGTCGCGGCGCAGCTCGCCGATGAGCTCGCTCGGCGTGAGCGCCGCCAGGCGGGCGACTGTCGCCAGCGTGCGAGGGTCGCCGTAGAGATCGCCGGCGGCGTTCATCGCTTCGGTGAGTCCGTCGGTGAAGAGGAAGAGATGATCGCCGGGCTCGAGCGAGACCGCCTCCTCCTGGTACGTCAATCCGGCGAGCGCGCCGAGCACGACGCCCTTGACTCGCGGCAGAGTCGTCGCGCGGCCGGAGGCGCCGAGGAGGATCGGCGGATTGTGTCCGCCACTCGCGAAGAGCAGGGCCCCGGTACGCAGGTCGAGCACGCCGTAAAAGAGCGTTACGAACATGTTGCTCGGGTTGTCCTCGGCGAGGCGGGTGTTGAGCTCGGCCAACAGCTCCCCGGGCTCGGCGATCTGGAAGGCGAGGGCGCGCAGGAGGGTGCGGCTGACCGCCATGAAGAGCGCAGCCGGGATCCCCTTGCCCGAGACGTCGCCGACGGTCATCGCGATCCGGTGCTCGTCGAGGAAGAAGAGGTCGTAGAAGTCGCCGCCCACCTCGCGCGCCGGCTCGATCAGGGCGTGAGCCCGGAACTCGGCGCTCTGCGGCAACGATTTCGGCAGCAAGCCGTTCTGGATCGACTGCGCGATGCGCAGCTCGCTGGCGCGCCGCTCGCGCTCGGCCTGCAGGGCGGCTTCGGCGGCCTGTGACTCGCGCAGCGCGTGGACGAGCTGGGTGTTCTCGATCGCGATCGCAGTCTGCGAGTCGAGGGCCTCGAGCAGCGCCTCGTCGCGCTCGTCGAACGGACCGCCGCGCTTGTTCATGACCTGGACCACGCCGATCCGTTCGTTTTCGGCGTTGACCAGCGGCTGGCAGAGCATCGAGCGGGTGACGAATCCCGAAGCGCGGTCGATGCGAGTCTGAAAGCGCGGGTCCAGGGTGACGTCGTCGATGCGCACGCTCTCGCCGGTCGCCTGCACGTGGCCGGCGATCCCCTCTCCCAGGGCGAGCCGGATCTCGCCGATTCCGGTCTCGAGGAGAACCTTCGACCAGAGCTCGTTGCGCTCGCGGTCGAAGAGGAAGAGAGTGGCGCGCTCGGCGTCCATCACGTCGCGGATCTGGCCGATGATGCGCGACAGCTGCCGCGTCAGCTCGACGTCCGGGTCTTCCGACCGCGACGGCAGCTTCACGCCGCACCTCCGCCCGCGTCGCCGCGCACGACCAAGGTAACGATGTTGCGCGTCCCCTCGCGCCGATAGCGGAACTCGTCCATCAGCCGCTGGACCAGAAAGACGCCCAAACCGCCCACTTCGCGCCGCGCGACCGAGCCGGGCAGGTCGGGAGCTGCCCGGCTCTCGGGATCGAACGGCGGACCGTCGTCATAGAGCTCGGCGACGAAGTGGTCGCGATCGCCTTGCACGCCGACGCCGAGGACGCCGTCGCACTGCACGTAGGCGTGATCGCAGATGTTGAGCGCGATCTCCTCGACCGCGATCCGCAGGTGGGCGACGCGGCGGGCGGGGACGCCGGCCTCCTCCGCGCGGCTGGCCACGAACTCGACGATTTCTGGAACCCTTTCGCTCAGCGCTTCGAACTCCGCCGACGAGGCGATCGGCTCCACGGTCAGCTCGCGGCGACCGCGCTGGCGACGTCGTCGAAGGTGGGCAAGATCGAATCGAAGCCGGAGATGCTGAAGACCTCCTTGGTCACCCCCTGCATTCCAGCGATGGCGAGCTTGCCGCCCGCCGCCTGCGCGCTCTTGGCCGTGGTCAGCACCGAGCGCAGGCCGGCGCTCGACACGTAGTCGAGACCGGAGAGCTCGAGCACGATCCGCGTCGCGCCAGAGGTGACCAGCTCCTGGCCACGGCGGTCCAGTTCTACCGAGCTGGTGGCATCGAGCCGCCCCACGAGCGTGACCACCGTCCAGCCAGCTTCCTGCCTCGTCTCGAATGTCATTACGGGTCTCCTAGACCTTCACGGCGACGTGCGACTCCAGGAGCCGCAGCTGCCAGAGCTCGCGACTGCCGGTGTGGAGGAGCGGCGCGAGAGCCAGCCGCCCCGTCGTTCCGATGCTCTTCTGCAGGAATCGGAGCTCGCGCAAGCGCTCGCCGATCTGCGGATCGGCGGGTGGCTCGATACCGGCTTCCGAGAGCAGAAGTAGCCCCTTCGCCTTGATCGACAACTCTACGTGAAGCTGCAGGAAGCAGAGCATGTCGGCGAGCACCTCGCCCGGGAATCGGCCGCGCAGCGAGCGCAGGTACTGCCCGATGCGGGTGGTGGCGATCTCTCCCGATCTGAGCATGCCGAGCAGCTCGACGTCGGAGCCGAAGCCGACGTCGAGCCAGCCGCGCAGCAGCTTCTCGCTGCGCTGGAAGACGAGGACGATCAGAATCGGGAAGCCGACCACGAGGAGCGCTGTCGATGCGGTGGGAGGCAAAACGACGTGATTGAACGCCGAATGGACGACGACGACGAGCGCCAGACCGGGCAGCAGCGCTGCGAAGCCGGTGCGGCTCCGGGCCTCTTCGAGCGCTTGCGCGACGATCCCGACGATGGCGGTCGTCGAGCCGTGGAGCATCGCAGTGCCGAAGCCGCGGATCCCCCAGAGCGTCAGGTTGGTCTCCTGGATCGCGGAGAGGTAGTAGAGGTTCTCGAGCGTCGCGAAGCCGGTGCCGACCGCGAAGCCGAGGATGGCGGCGTCGACCATGAAACCGACGCGCCGCGTGCGGATCGCCCAGAAGACGACCAGCGCCTTGCCGATCTCCTCGTACACCGGTGCCACGTAACGCGACAGGATGCTCGGTGTCAGGCCCACACCCGCGAGAAGTCCTCTCGCCATTCCGTAGCTCGCCAGCGCGACGACGATTCCGGCGAGCACCGCCCGCAGCAGCAGCGAAGGACGAATTAGCTTGTAGCTGTCGAGAATCCAGAGCACCACGAGGAAGATGGTGACCGGCGCCAGGCTGAGCGCGGCGCGCAGCAGCAGGTTCATTGCGGCCGGAGCTTGAGCGAGACCATGTACTCGTCGACGGACTCGCCGCCGCTCTCGCGTCCGAAGGCGGCGCCCAGCGAGAGCGTGAACTGCATGTGCGCGCGTACAGTGAAGCGCGTGTCGACCTGGATCCCGCCGGTCGAAAACTCGCGCTGCAGCTCGCTGTGGTCGAAGTCGGTCACCACGAGGCCGCCGAAGAGGGCGATGTTCACCCAGTTGACGAAGGCAGCGGACGTACCAGCCTTGAAGCGGAGCGGCGGCAGGTTCCACTCGAGCAGCGTCTTGCCGTACTTGTGGCCGACAATCTCGTCGATCTCGAAGCCGGGGAACGCGATCGCCTCGCGGTAGCGGCGCTGCTCGTGGTAGTCGACCCAGTTGTTGCGGAAGCCGCCCAAGTAGAAGTTCCCGAAAGCGTTGTCACGGTCGCCGAAGGCGCCGCCGAACGAGGAGTGGAGCCAGAGCGAGGAGAACTGGAGCGGCAGCTCGGTGCCAGCCGAGAGGTCGAGGCGAAGGTACGGGAAGTGATCCCCCGAGACCAACTGATCGCCGCCGACGAGCTCGAGCTCGACGCCCGCCTGGTTCTCGACCGCGCCGAGCGACTTACGCACCGATTTGTAGTGCAGCGCGCTCTCGAGCTCAGTGAGCTCGGTGGCCGGCGAGGCGACGTTCTGGAAGCCCGGGAGGGTGTCGAGGTCGCGATAGCCGGCGATGCGGGTGCGCACGTCGAGGCGCCGGTTGGGCTCGTCGAGGATGAGCGAATTGTAGTGCTCGATGCCGAGCGAGTAGCCCTTGCGACCGCTCTTGGTCGGGCCGAAGAGATCGTAGAAGTTGGCGCGGTTGTAGCTCGCCTCGACTTGCCAGGTGAAGTAGCGGTAGACGGCGAGAGCGTGCAGGCGCTCCTCCGTGAGCAGCTCGTCGTCGGGTGAGTAGGAGACGGTGATGCCGAGAGTCGACAGTCCCACCGGATCGCGGATGTCGACGTGGAGTCCCGCCGACGCCGAATCCTTGTAGCCCTCGACGATCGGGTAGATCGAGGCTAGACCGAGCGAGCCGGCGATCGAGAGCTCGCCGTCGTAGCGAGTCTCCTGCTCGAGGTCGATCTCGGCCGGCGAGCCGATGTTCCAGCTCTTCAGGACCGGATACTTCTCGGCGACCACCGCGCCCAGAAAGTCGATCGAGTTGATCTTCTCGACGGGCGCAATCGCCAGCGTCACCGGCTGGAATCCGGCCGAGGTGAAGAGCATCGCGAAGAGTCGCCCGTCGTCGAGCGGCACTGGGCGGAAGAGGCCACTCTCGATGTTGGACAGCGGCTCGATCTCGTCGCTGGCGAAGCTGTACCGATACAAGTTCGAGACGCCCGAGTAGTACGACGAGCCGTAGAGGAAACCGCCGTCGGGCGAGAAGACGAAATCGGCAGGCGAGGTGTTCTCGAACTCGCCGAGCACGGTGTAGGTCGCGTCGCCGGCGCGCAGCTTGGCGACATCGAAGAGCGCCAGCGATTGAGTACCGTCCACGTGGGTGAGCGCCGCGACCAGCCGGCTCCCGTCCGGCGAAACGTCGAGCGAGTAGATGTCGTTGCCGTAGGGGAAGGAGTGGATCTGATTCCACTCCGTGTACGGGGGCGGGATGCGCACCAGGGTCGAGATGCCGTTGTAGTGGCGCACCCCCCAGAGCGAGCGGTCGGAGGCGTCGAAGGCGAGGTCGCCGACGCGCGCGTCGCGCTGCAGGAGACGGCTCTTCCCGCTCTTCAGGTCGAGGGCGTTGAGATCGCGATAGTCGTTGTTGTCGGTGATGTAGAAGAGCGTCTGAGCTTCGGGATCCAAGGCGAGCGAGGTCACCCAGAAGAGCGCCGCGCCCTTGAGCAGCAGGAGCTTGCGCATCTCGCGGCTCGCCAGGTCGAGCTCCGCCAGGTGGGCGATCTGACCCGGATAGCTGATCCCGAGGTAGACCTTGCCCAGCTTCCGATCGATCGCCGGCCGCGAGACCGAGCCGAGCGCCCGGCTGGTGAGCGGCTCGACCTGGGTGATCGGATGCTCGCGGAGCTTCGCGAGGTTCTTGCCTTGAAACTCCCCCTCGCTCCGGATCCACTCGCTCCAGCTCGCGTCGAGCTTCTTTCCGTAGAGCTTTTCGAACTGCGCGGCGAAGTACGGTTCGGTGCCCTCCTTGCGGGCTACCCAGTCGACCATCCGCTCGGGTCCGCTCTCGTCGACGAGATGGCTGACGAAGCGAGTGCCATAGAGATAGTTGTTGGCGCCGACCTGGAACTCTTCGGTGGTGCCCGACGACTCGAGGCCGACCAGGTCGTAGATCGGTTTGCCCTCCAAGACCATGGTGCGGAACGCCATCTCGTCGTAGGCGCTCTGAGCCCGGCCCAGCCCGCCGGCCATCCAGGTCTCGGTAAAAGAGGCGACCCCTTCGTGGTACCAGCCCGGCGAGTAAAGGCGGGGTGAGGTGAGAAAGCTCCAGAGCATCGAGAGCGGCTGCTCCTGTGTCGGGTAAACCTTGCCGAAGAAGAGCTTGCGCGCCATTCGGTCGCGCCCGGCCGCCATGTCGCTCGCCAGAATGTGCACCATCTCGTGGTTCATCAGCCAGTTGATGTGCTCGTTGCCGGAAAGAATGTCGAAGGCGTAGCTGAAGGGGGCCACGGCCGCCATGATGTTGTTTCTCGGCACGCTCGACGCCGAGGCGTTGCAATGGTCGTAGAAGTCGTGGATCAGCATGGTGACCTTCTCGGAGGGCGTCCAGCCGAAGATCTCGTGGTGGAAGTCGTAGGCGTTCTGGAAGCAGCGCGCCGCGTGGGGGACGACGTAGCGGGTGGACCCGAAATGGATGAGGTCGAGCTGATCGGTGCGCAAGACGCGCATCTGCGCCCGGGCGCTGCCGGCGAGCTGGGCGCCCGCCACGATCAGGGCCAAGACGATTCCGTAGCGACGCTCGTGCATGGCTCGAGGGCTCCCGAAGACTGGCTGGATTTTCCGGCCGGCCGGGAGCGTACCAGGAGCCTCCGAACGCCTCAACAGAGGCATGACAGGGACGGGCTCACCGGCCCGTAGTGGCTTTGTCGACAGGGTGTTATCTTGTTTGCCGACCGCTGCACGACGGTGCGACGAAGCGACCTCCTTCCGTTGCGAAGGCGTGCGCCCGCAGTTCGAACGGAGGGAAGGGCCTCGGCCACCAACTATTCGGCGAGTCGGTTGTATTTATGGTCAGAGACGAAGATGCGGACCTGGCGCGAGCAGCTCTCGATGGCGATGGCGATGCCTTTGGTCAGCTCGTCGCCCGCTACCAGCAGCCGCTCTACAACTTGGCG
>CAZPYU010000164.1:0-3813 GCA_964590905.1 uncultured Thermoanaerobaculia bacterium | reverse complement strand
GGTCGGCTACTACGCCCTCGGGCTGCCGCTCGGCGCCTGGCTCGGTCGGCCGGAGCGGCTCGGGCTGGCCGGCATCTGGTGGGGGCTGGCGCTCGGACTGTTCGCCGTCGCGGTGGCGGTCGTCGGCTGGATCGCGCTGGCGGGGGCGCGCACGATTCCGCTCGTCTCGCGCGCCCAGCGCACGCAGGCAAGCGCCGGGGATCGGACAGAATGAGGCCGAGAGGCGGGGAGCCCGAATGATCGCGGTCGGGGAGCGGATGCCGGCGGTGAGATTGCGACGACTCGGAGCGAACGGCATCGAGCCGGTCGACACAGCCAGCCTTTTCGCCGGCCGCACGATCGCTTTCTTCGGCGTGCCGGGCGCCTTCACGACCACCTGCTCGAACGTCCACCTGCCCGGCTACCTCGAACGCGCCGCCGAGCTGCGCGCCGCGGGGATCGACGCCATCGTCTGCGTGGCGGTGAACGATCCGTACGTGATGGCGGCCTGGGGCGAGGCGCACGGCGTGGGCGACGAGATCGCGCTTCTCGCCGACTTCGACGGCGAGTTGGCTCGTGCCCTCGGGCTCGAAGTCGATCTCTCGGCGAGCGGCCTCGGGCGGCGCTGCCGGCGCTTCGCCGCGGTGGTGGAGGACGGCCGCTTCACCCACTTCGCTGTCGAACCGGCGAAGGGCGTCACCGTCTGCGGCGCTGAGAGTCTGTTGGCGATCCTGAAGCCGAGCGCGAGCGGCTGATCCACGAGCCCAACTTGCACTCGGCGCGCTCGATCCGGGAGAATCGCGCGGTCGGCCCGCGCGGCGTTCCGTCGCGATCACCCCGAACACGACTCCAGGAGACTCGATGAGCCCCGCTCCGACGACCGACCTCGCCGCCGCCATCGAACGGCTGGCCGCGCTCCTGCCCGGGCGGATCCTGCTCGACCGGGCGACGCGCGAGCAGTTCCAGACCGACTTCGGGCGCTGGCGCTACCAGGTGCCGGGCGCGGTGGCGCGCTGCCGCGACGCCGCCGAGGTGGCGACCGTGGTGCGCTTCTGCCGCGACCACGGTGTGCCGATCGCGCCGCGCAGTCAGGGGCATACCCAGAGCGGCCAGTCGTTGACGCCCGGCGTGCTGGTCGACACCTCGGCGATGAACCGGGTGACGGCGATCGACGAAGCGGAGGGCTGGGCCGACTGCGAGGCCGGCGTGGTGTGGCGCGACCTGGTCGTAGTCTCGACCCAGAAAGGGCTGATTCCGCCTGTCCTCACCAACAATCTCGGCGTCACGATCTCGGGCACGACCTCGATGGCCGGCCTGGGCGTGGCCTCTTTTCGCTACGGCTCGCAGGCCGACAACGCGCTCGAGATCGAGTGCGTCACCGGCGACGGCGAGATCCACGTCTGCTCCCGCGACCGCGAGCCCGAGCTCTTCGACATGGTGCGCTGCGGCCTCGGGCAGATCGCGATCCTCACCCGGATCCGAACGCGCCTGCGCCGCTGCCAGCCGATGATCCGCATGTACACCCTGGTCTACGACGACCTCGGGCGCTGGATGGAAGACGCGGTGAAGGTGCTCGATCCGGCCGACTCGACCTTCTCGACGGCGGGCGGCATCTGCACGCCGGCGCCACTTGGATTCAAAAAGATAGGTGACGGTCTCGAGCTCGGCAAGGGGATGATCGGCTTCGGGCTCTGGCTCTTCCCGATGTTCCTCACCGTCGAATTCACTCCCGGGAGCGAGCCCGACGACGAGAAGGTTCTCGCCAGGCTCTCGCCCTGGCGGCGGTCACACACCCAGGATCTCTCGATCCTCGAGTTCTCGCGCCGAATGGAACCGATGTTCGAGGCCTGGAAGCTCTCGGGCTACTGGGAGAATCCGCACCCGTGGATGGAGACCACACTCCCGTGGGAGACGGCGAAGGAGTACATCGAAACGATGCTCGCCAACCTCCCTCCCGGAGCCCTAGGGGCGGGCGGGCACGTCCTCCTCTGGCCGGCACGCACCGACACCTCGCAGGTGCCGCTCTTCGCGCACCCCGGCGGTGAGCAGGTGCTGGGATGGGGCATTCTGGGCGGCGTGCCGCGAGTCAAGCTCGACGAGATGTTGGTGCAGCTCGACATGGCCTCGGAGCTGTCGATCGCGTACGGCGGCAAGCGCTACCTCTCGGGCTACATCACCTTCGACACGCCAGAGCGCTGGCGAGCGCACTTCGGCGACGCGGCTTGGGCGCGCCTCTGCGCCGCGAAAAAACGTTGGGACCCCGCCGGCATTCTCGCCCCCGGCTTCATCCAGTACGAGTAGCGCAGGCGGTACCCTCGTGGCCCGCATCGCACTGTTGACCGGAGGGGCGACTCCCGAGCGCGACGTCGCCTACGCCAGCGCTTCGCAAGTCGCGCCGACGCTGCGCGCGCTCGGACACCAGGTCGTGGTCGTCGACACTGTCGACGGCGTGCTCGACGCAACAGAAGAGCGCCAACGGCTTGACCCCAGCGTGGCACGCAAGCCGCCGAGCGCAGAGCAGCTGCGCGCGCTCGCGGCGCGCGAGAACCTGCCGGCGCTCGTCGCCGGCGAGACGCTGCGAGGCTTCGATCTGCTCTTCCTCGCTCTGCACGGCGGCGTGCACGAGGGCGGGCACCTGCAGGCGTTGCTCGACCTCGCCGGTCTGCGCTACACCGGGAGCGGTGCTCTAGGGAGCGCGCTGGCGATGGACAAGGAGGTCTCGAAGCGCCTGCTGCGCGAAGCGGCGATCTCGACCTCGGACTGGCGCGTCTTCTCGGGTGCGGAGGTCGACCTGGCTCTGCTCGGTTGGCCTCTGGTGGTGAAACCGGCGAACGCCGGCTCGTCGGTCGGCGTTTCAGTGGCGCACGATCCTGAAGAGCTTCCGGCCGCGATCGCGGCCGCGCGCGCCATCGATTCGATCGTGCTCGTCGAGGAATATCTCCCGGGGCGCGAGTTCACTGTCGGCGTCTTGGGCGAAGTCGCGCTCGCGGCGGGGGAGATCGTGCCCGAGCACGAGATCTTCGACTACGAGTGCAAGTACACGCCGGGGATGACGCGCGAGATCTTTCCGGCCGAGATCGCCGCCGCGCTCGCGGATCGATTGCAAGCGCTGGCGCTCGCCACCCATCGCGCCCACCGGCTGCGCGACTTCTCGCGCGTCGATTTCAAGCTCGCCGCCGACGGCACGCCGTGCGTGCTGGAGGTGAACACGCTGCCGGGGATGACCCAGACGAGCTTGCTGCCGCAGTCGGCGGCGGTGCTCGGCATCGATTTCGCCGCGCTCTGCGCCGAGATCTGCCGGCTCGCGCTCTCGCGGATCCTCACCTCCACAAGGTGAGGATGACGCCCATCAGGAGCAAGTAAGCCAGCTGGTACCCGGCGTCGATCAGCCAGGCGGCGAGGCGCTTCTCCGAGAGGGCGTGCGCCACCAGGCCGAGCGGTGCGGCGAAGCCGAACCAGGCGAGCAGCCCGAGCTGCAGCCCCTGTTCGATGCGCCGGATGTTCATGTAATGGACGATGACGCCCAGGGCTGCAGCAACGAATAGGTAACAGACGAGCGAGATCGTGTACGCCCGCGCCGCCGACTGCTGCATGCGCTTCAGATCGTCGTGGCTGTAGCCGTGCGCTGCCATCCAGGCCCGGGCGAAGAGCGCGGGCGAGTACCAGAGCGCGCCGAGGAGAAAAGTGGCGAGTGCCGCTGCCCCCACGGCGAGGAAGTTGAGCTCCAAGGTCGGCAACATCGGCCCTCCTCTTTCGCAGCGAACGCTGGGGAATCGTAGCAGGCTGATAACCTCGCCCGCCGCCATGGCCGCACCCGCGCTTCGCATCCGTATC
>CAZPYU010000163.1:0-10060 GCA_964590905.1 uncultured Thermoanaerobaculia bacterium | reverse complement strand
AGCAGGTTAGCCCCTCGTGCCTCCCGCGCTCCGCGATTGGCGCCCGCGGCAAAGCCGAGATTAGTTCCTGGAGTCACCAGCCGCACCTGGCTTCCGAGCTTTGCCGCTCCCAGCTCGGAGCCGTTGTCGACGACGATCAGCTCGTGCCGAGGATCGCGCGGGAAGCGCTCGGCGAGTCGGACGACATCTTGCCGCGACGCCCAGCTGACGACGACAGTCGAGAGCTCGGGCGCGCTCACCTCGGGGAGCCTACTCGGAAGCGCTCGAGAACCGCCGCGGCGACGAGCGGTGGGCCGCGATGCACGAAACTGGGAAGCAAGGGAAGCGCCGACCAGGGGCCGGCGATCACGCCGGCGGCGGCGGCGGCGTGGCGCCCAGCCACTGCGCGCCCGAGCTCGATCAGATCGCGCGCCAGGAGGGCCGGAATCGCGAGCGGAAACCGACGCCCGTGGAGCCGTGCCGAGAGCAGCCAGCGGTTGCGGACGACGCGGCGAGCGCGCGCGAACGGCATGGTGAGGCCGGTCGAGGAGCCGTGATGAAGCGCGCGAGCCGATGTCACGCAGAGGGCGCTCCAATCGTTGGCGCGCAGGCGCACTGCCAGCTCGACGTCTTCGTACCAGCTGCCGAGCCGTTCGTCGAAAGGGGTGGCGGCCGGGCGCGAGACCCTGTCGAGCGCCTGCCGACGATAGAGCGCCGCGGTGGCCGAAACGCCGAAGAGCTCGAACGCGGACGCGGGCGGCGCCGGCTCGTCGCGCGCCACTTGCACCGGATGCCCCCAGCTATCCCAGCCGATGCCACAGCCGTCGCAACGCTCGGGTCGCGCCAGCTGCAGGACGACTCCCTGAACCGCCGCCCGTCGAACGTCGGCGTCGAGCGCGGCGACGAGGTGCCCGAGCCAGCCCGGCTCGACCAGCGCGTCGTCGTTGACGACCGCCACCAGCGGCGCCGTGGTCGCGGCGATACCGAGATTCACCGCGCGGGCGAAGCTGGCCTGCCCTGGCAGCGTGAGCAGTTGCTCGTTCAACCCGGCCAGCTCCGGCGTAGACAGCCCTCCTTGATGAACCCAAACCATTTCGCCCGCGACTGTGGCGAGCTCGCCGCGCAGCCGGGCCAGCGCCTCCCCCAAGACCGGCGAGCGGCCGAGCGAAGGGACCACGACTGCGACGCGCGAGCTCATCGCCAATCGAAGTCGATGCGGTCGACGAGAAGCGTCGCGTCGGCGGGCGTCGACGGGGGACGGCGCGCTGACAGTTCCAAGATCGCGCCCGCCTCCCAACGGATTGGAGCGAGTTCGACAGTGTCCCACACTCCTCCGGTCGCCACCTCGCGAGCAAGTCGGACCTGGTCGCCAGCGGAGATCTCCACGATCATCGGCCGCTCGAGCTCGGTGCGCAGTCGCACCGCGAGCGTAACCGTCGCGCCACCCGTCACCGGCGCCAGGGCGACGGAAGCGCTCTCGCCGAGAGTCCAGCCGCCCGAATAGAGCGGTCGATCGTAGGTCCAGAGCGAGGGATACGGCTCGCCGCCACGCTTGGCGATCCAGGGGTCCTCGATTTCGACGCTGCGCGTCGGCAACCGGTGCGCCGCTGCGGTCACGCCGGCGACGACGGCGAGCAGGAGGGCGGCGGCCCACGCCGGCGCTGCGAAGAGAGCTCGTCGGCGTCCGCGCTCGCCGAGGTAGGCGAGCCCGACGAGCGCTGCCGGCAAGAGCCAGGTCGCGAGGCGAGGGCGCAACGCGCTCGGAGCGAAGCGCGCGAAATCGGCCGCGAACGGGCGCGACACCAAGTCGAGCAATCGGCTCCTGCCGTCGGCGAAGCTCGTCGCCCAGCCGGGCTCGACGACGAAGGCGAGCGTCACGACGAGGGTCGCGAGACCGAGCGCGGCACGCCAGACCGCCCCACGACGCGAAGCGGGGCGTTCGAAGGCGGCGCCGAGCGCCACCGCCAGGAGCGGCAACAACACGACGCCGTAGCGAAACGGTGGCGACCAGCCGCCGAACCAGAACTGCTGGCGCGCGGTGATCACGAGATACGGTAGGCCGACCGCGAGGAGCACCAGCAGTGTGCGGCGGCGCGCCGCCAGTCGTCGGAATCCGGCGAGAGCGAGGAGCCAGATCGGCGCCGCTGCGAAGAGGCCGAAGGCGAGATCGAAGAAGAGGCCGTCGAGTCGCAAGAGATAGGTAGCGAACGGCAGCTCGAGCAGGTCGAGGTCGTGCCACGAATGTAAGCCGATCGCCTTACCGAGGCTGGCTCGATTGCGCAGCAGGACGAGCGCCAGCGCCGCGGCGACTAGCGCCGTTACGACGGCGCGCGCGCGCAGGCGCACGCGGCCGGAGAGGAGCGCGACGAGCGCCAAGGGAGCGGCGATCAGAGCGAAGCGGAGCTTCAAGAGCGGCAACACCGCCAGCGCGGCGCCGAGTACAAGCAGCTCGCCGCGCCGTGTGCTCTCCCGCCGGCCGAGTCGAGCCAGCGTCAGCTCGAGCGCCACTGTCGCCGCTAGCGCGGCCGCCATCTCGGTCCAGATCTGGGTCGCGAAGAGAAGCGCCGGCGGCGAGAAGGTGGCGATCGCCCAGCCGCGGAAGGCGCCGCGCGGCGTGAGCCCTGCCGCGAGCAGCAGACGGAGGAGCCGCATCGAGAAGAGCGCCCAGAGGACGACCATCCCCAGGCGGGCGCCAAAGAGTCCGCCCGCAACCCAGAACGGCACCAGATACGGAACCAGGAGCGATTCGTGGCGCGACCGGATCGCTCCCGTAGCGTCGGTCGGATCGCCCGGCTGCGGCGCGATGGCGCGCGAGCCGAAGCGGCGGGAGACCGCCTCGCCGTACTCGTCGGCGAGGTCGAAGTCGCCGTCCGACGCCAGGCTCTCGGTCAACAGGAGGTAGTACGGCTCGTCGCCGTCCGGCTCGTCGGCGGCGGCGATCCACGGCAGCAGCGCCAGGCCGACTGTGAACGGCAGCAGCGCGAAGAGCCAGAGCTTGCGCTTCAATCTCGACGGCGCCAGCTGCCGCCGCAGGTCCGGCAGCAGTTGAGCTGCACGCCAGGCGACGAGGAGCGCCCAGCTCGCCGCCAGGAGCCGTCCGCTCCAGGGTAGTCCGACACTCTCCTCGTGGAGCGCGAAGAGGAGCCACGCGACGCCGACGACCGGCTCGGCGCCGCGCGGCGCGCGCGCCGAGAGCTCGCGGTGGAGGAGCGCAAAGAGCGCCGCTGCGACCGGAAGCAAGACCAGCGTGGCGCGGATGCCGGATCCGGGCCGAGCGGGCAAGAGCTCGGCCGCGGCGATCGTCCCCGCCAGACCGGCGAGTAGCGGCGCGAGGCGCGCCATCATCGCTCGACCCACACGCGCTCGACGACCAGCCGCACGCCGTCCGGAAGCTCTGCCGCGCGCTCGACGATTAGCCGCTGCGCCGGGAATTTCGGCGTGATGCGGAAACGGGCACGGAAGCTGCGCCCGAAGAAGCGCCCCGCTTCGGGAAACCAGAGCGCGTGCGGAACGAGCTTCGCGCAACCGACTGTCGCCGCGACGTCGGGTCGGCCCGACGCCCAGTCGCCGCTGTCGGCGCCGACGACGAGGTCGCGCTCGAGCACTCTGCCATCCCCCCCTTCGATTCGGATCGTCGCCACCGGGGTGTCGCAGGCGAGCTGGGCACCGTCGAGCAGGAACGAGTCGAGAGCGACCGCGCCAACAGCGCCGGAAGCGAGCGCCCACTCCGCTCGCGGCGACTCCTTGGCGAGCGTTCGCGGCCCGCCGAGCGCCGGCTCCTCGAGCCGCGCGAACGGCGTCGATCCCACCCGCGCCAAAAGGCTTTCGAGCGGCGAGCGGCGCTGCCAGGGCGGCGCGGCGGTCAGCACTGTCCCGAAAACCAGGAGACCGACGACGAAGCGAGCGCTGGTCGCGAGCCGCGGTCGAGCGTGCAGGGACGTAGCCGCAAGAGCGGTCAAGGCGAGGGCCGCCCATGCCGGCTCGTGGGTCAGCGCCGGCAGCGTCGCGACGAGCGCCCAAAGCGCGGCGGGAGCGCGAGGTACGAGGCGCGAGAGGATCGCGGCGCCGACGAGAGCGGCCGAGCTCCCGAGCGACAAGCCTGGACCCGCGGCGAAGGCGGCGCCGCCCACGACGAGCGCCGCCGTTCGATCGCTGCGACCGATTTGATCGGTCTGATCGGTCCGCTCGCTTCGCCCCAGCGCGAAGAGGCTCCCGGCCGCGACGAGTGGCGCTAGAACCAGGAACGCGAAGGTCGCCGGCGCGCGCGGCGCCAGCCAGAGGCGATCAGCGTGCACCACGAGCTGAGCGGCGACAGCCAGGGCGAAGAGCGCTCCGAAACGGAGTCGGCCCGCTGCGCGGGCGAGCTCGCCGCCGACGTACGCCACCGCGACGGCGAGCATCGCGGTCAAGAGGGCGAGCGGCAGCGCGCCGTGGCGCGGGGCGAGAATCAGCGTCGGAGCGACGAGCAGATGCAGCGCCGCGAGCGGAGCCCCGAAGCCGCGAGTGGCGATGGCGAGCGGCGCCAGCACCGCGGCCGCGACCAGGCCCGAAAAGGCGATCGCTGGCGCCGCCGCGCGATCGGTTCCGAAGTGCGCGGCGAGCAACACGACGACGAGGAGCGCCGCCGACGGCAGCAGCCGCGCCCACGACGCGGCGGGTCGGAAGCTCGAGGAGCGCAGCGGATCCACCGTGCGCGAAGTGTAACCGGCGTCCCCCCTTGGCTCGAGTCGACCCGAGTCGGCCCGAGTCGGCGCGTTGACGCCTTGCGAGCCGCGTCGCTACACTGCCGCGCTCCGTGCTGTCGCGCGATCTTCTTCGCCAAGAGCCCGACCGCGTCCGCCAAGCCTTGGGGTTGCGCGGGCACGACGTGGCGCCGTTCGAGCGCTGGCTTGTGCTCGATGCCGAGCGCCGTCGCGCGCTCGTCGAGGTCGAGGAACTGAAGCGCCGGAAGAACGAGGCAAGCCGCGAGATCGGCCGGCTGAAGAGCGCCGGTCGCGAGGCCGACGCGATGCTCGCCGAGGTCGCCGCTTCCAAGAGCCAGATCGCCAGAATCGAGGGCAAGCTCGAGCTGCTCGAGCGCGACGCCGCCGAGATCGAGCAGCGCCTGCCCAACCTGCCGCACCCATCCGTGCCCCCTGGACCGGATGCCGCCGCGAATCGGATCGAGCGCGTCGTCGGTACTCCGCGCGTTTTCGATTTCGAGCCCAGAGCGCACTGGGACCTCGGACCGGCGCTCGGTATCCTCGATTTCGAGCGTGGCGCCAAGGTCACTGGGGCGCGCTTCACGGTCTATTTCGGTGCGGGTGCCGCGCTCGAGCGAGCGCTCATCCAGTTCATGCTCGACCTTCACGTCGGTGAGCACGGCTACACCGAAGTCCTGCCCCCCTTCGTGGTCAACCGGGAAGCTCTCTTCGGCACCGGTCAGCTGCCGAAGTTCGAGAACGATCTCTTCAAGCTCGAGGGCCACGACTATTTCTTGGTACCGACCGCGGAGGTGCCGCTCACCAATCTCCATCGCGGCGAGACGCTCGACGAAGCGACGCTGCCGATCCGCTACACCGCCTACACACCCTGCTTCCGGAGCGAAGCCGGTTCGCACGGGCGCGACGTTCGCGGGCTGATCCGCCAGCACCAGTTCAACAAGGTCGAGCTGGTACAACTCGCGCGGCCGGAGTCGAGCTACGCGCAGCTCGAAGAGATGACGCGGCATGCCGGACGCGTGCTCGAGCTCTTGGAGCTGCCGCACCGCGTCGTTGCGCTCGCCAGCGGCGATCTCGGCTTTTCGTCCGCCAAGACCTACGACCTCGAGGTCTGGCTGCCCGGCCAAGGCGCGTATCGCGAGATCTCGTCGTGCTCGAACTGCGAGGAGTTCCAGGCCCGACGCGCCGAGCTGCGCTGCCGTAGCGGCAGCAGCAAGAGTCGCTTTCTGCACACCCTGAACGGCTCGGGCCTCGCGGTGGGCCGAACGCTGGTAGCAATCCTCGAGAACTATCAGTGCGGCGACGGCACGGTCGAGATCCCGGAGCCACTGTGGCGTTACCTCGGCGGCCGGCGAATCATCGCTCCTCGCACCTAGCCGCAGAGCCCGCCGTCACTCATCTGCTTCTGCTACACTCGGTCGCTGTAAATTGAGAGGTGGACTCGCTCGCCCGGCAACGGCGGGGCGAAGGGGGCGCGTCCGCGATCAGGAGAGCGATGGCCGGTTCCCGCGTGATTTCGATTCTCGTCGTCCACCCCGAAGCGGAGACGCGGCGGGTACTGATCGAGTCGGTGCGCCGTGCGCTTCCCAACCTCTCCTTTCACGCCAGCGAGGCCGCCTCGCCGACCTCGGCACTCCAGTCGGCGAGCTGGCTCGACCCCAAAGTTGTCCTGCTCGATCTCTCCGCCGAGCGCAAGCTGGCTCTCGACGTGGCGCGGGAGCTGCGGCGCTCCGGGCGGCTGATCCTCGGCCTCTACAACCCGCTCCTCGCCGCCGACCGAGGCGCTGACCTGTTCCGGGTCGGAGCCCGGGCCGGCGTCACCGATTTCGTGCCGCTCCCGGCCTCCGAGGCCGAGCTGACCGCCGCGCTCGCGGCGCTCGAGAGCAGCGCTGCCGAGCCCCGCCGGGACGGGCGCTTGGTCGCTTTCATCGCCGCGCAGGGCGGTGTCGGCACAACGACGCTGGCGAGCAACTGCGCCCTGCTCCTCTCCGGCTCGAAGGCGGCCGGCACCGTCGTGCTCTGCGACGCGGCGATCCAGTTCGGCAACGCCGCCGCCCACCTCGGCCTAGCTCCGGATCGCGATCTCATCGATCTGTTGCGCGATCTCGACGCCGCCACCACGCTGACGCCGTACGTCCTCCACCAGCCCGAGACCGGTCTCTCGGTGCTCGCGGCGCCGCGCGACCCGGTGGAAGCCGAGCGGGTCACCCCCGAGGATCTCTCCCGCTGTCTCATCGCGCTGCGCCGCCGTTTCGACTGCGTCGTCGTGGACCTTCCGCCGGCGATCGATCTGATGACTCTCGCGGCGCTCGATCTGGCCGATCGGATCACCGTCGTCACCACCGCGGTGACCCCGGCCGTGGTGTCGACCGAGCGGCTGCTGCGTCTGCTCGAGGATCTCGGCCTGGCCGACCGCACGCGGGTGGTTCTCAACCAGTACACCACGACGGAAGGGACGCTCTCCGACGGCCTGGTCGCTCAGCGGCTGGGGCGGCCGATCGACCGCGTGGTGCCGTACGATCGCGCTGTCGTGGCCGGTACTAGCCGCGGGGCGCCGCTCATCCTGGCTCAACGCCGCGGCCCCTTCGTCGAAGCTGTCGGTGAGCTTGCGGGCGAAATCGTCGAGGCGACGCGCGGCGTGGCGGTTCCGATCCGGAGATAGACGCGGTGACCTCAGCGAGCACCCACCTGCGCGAACGGCTGCATCAGAGCTGGCAAGAGCGCCACGGCTCCGAGGCCGCCGCGCGTGGGGGACGGGCTGTCGTTCGCCGCCTCGCTCCACCCAAGCGGTTACGCCAACAGATGTTCGAGCGCGTGCTGCGCGAGATCGAGGCCGACGGTCCGGGCGGCCAGATCGATCCCGCAACGACTCGCGCCAAGGCGCGCAAGGTCCTTGCTCAGGCTCTCCAGGAGCGCGGCGCGCCGCCGCTGTCGCCGGTAGAGCGCGAACGGTTGGAAGGCGAGCTGGTCTCCGAGCTCACCGGCCTGGGCCCGCTCGACGCTGTCTTCGCCGATCCCACCGTCTCGGACGTCCTGGTCAACGGGCCGGACGAGGTCTGGGTCGATCGCTTCGGCAAGCTCGAGCGGACCGAGGTTCGGTTCGACAACGAGGGGCATCTGCGCCGCTTGTTGATGCGCATGGTTTCGGCGCACGGACGCCACCTCGACGAGGCTTCGCCGATGGTCGACGTGCGGCTCGCCGACGGCAGTCGGCTGCACGCCCTCCTGCCGCCACTCTGCGCCAAGGGGCCGACAGTCTCGATCCGTCGCTTTCGCGCCGTCCCGTTCCGGATCGTAGAGCTGTGCGCCAACGGCACGCTGTCGCCGGCAATGGGTGAATTCTTGGCCGCGGCGGTCAAGAGCGGCCTCAACCTGGTCGTCTCGGGCGGGGCGGCGTCCGGCAAGACCACGATGTTGAACGTCCTGTCGCGCTTCATCCCGCTCCACGAGCGGGTGATCACGATCGAGGAGACGGCCGAGCTCAAGCTCGACCACCCGCACGTGATATCTCTCGAAGCGCGCTTGCCCAACGTCGAAGGGCGCGGCGAGGTCACGGTGCGGAGCCTGGTGCGCAATACGCTGCGCATGCGGCCCGATCGGCTGATCGTCGGCGAGGTGCGCGGCCCCGAGGTCTTCGACATGCTGCAGGCGATGAACAGCGGCCACGAGGGGAGCCTGACCACGGTGCACGCCAACAGTCCGGGCGACGCGCTGCGCCGGCTGGAGAACCTGGTGCTGCTCGGCGGCTTCGAGCTGCCGAGCCGAGCGATTCGCGAGCTGCTGGTGGCGACGCTGCACATCGTCGTCCAGACCACCCGTTTCGCCGACGGCGCGCGGCGCGTCACTTCGATCGGCGAGACCGTCTGGGAGGGCGAGCAGCTCGGTTCGCGCGAGCTCTTCCGTTTCGAGGCCGAGAAAAGTGGCAGCGGCGCCGGCGGGCATCGGGTGACCGGAGAGAAGACGCGGTTTCACGATCGACTGGTGCGCGCCGGCTGGCGCGCGCCGGTCGATGAAGGGGGGTAACCATCATGTCGGGGATTTTCGAGGCGGTTCTCTTGCTCCTAGGGTTGGGCGTCGCGGTCTTCGCCGCCGGCGAGCTCTGGCGCGAAGGACGACGACGCAGGAGCGATCGCGAGCATCTCGATCGCGTCGTCGGCGAGGTCACGGCGCCGATGGGCGAAGATACCCGCAGCGGCGCCGAGCTGCGCCTGCCCGGCACTCTCGAGAGCCGGCTGCGTTGCGCCGGGCTCGATCTGCCGGCCTGGAGCTTCGTCGCCGCGGTAGCGCTCTTCGCCGGCGCGGTCGCCTACGGCGTCTGGGCCGCGGTACCGCAGCTGCCGATCGCCGCGCTCTTCGCCGGCACGCTGGCGGCGGTCATCCCCTTCTCGCTCGTCGCTTCGGCCGCCCACGCCCGAGCCCGTAAGTTCCTCGAGAAGTTCGTCGATTCGATCGACATCATGTGCGCTGCCCTCGATGGCGGCGAGCCGCCGCAGAACGCCCTCGCCGCCGCCGCGGTCTCCTCCGAGGATCCGTCCAAGCGCGAGCTGCTCGAGGCGCATCAGCGCCTCCAGCTCGGCTTCTCGGTGCGGCGGAGCTTCTCGCGCATTGTCGAGCGCTACGACTCCGAAGGCGTGCGCTTGATCACCCAGGTTCTGATCGTCAAGTGGCAGGCGGGCGGCGACCTCTCGCCGGTCCTACGCTCGGTCAACCAGGTGGCGCGCGAGCGGCTGCGCCAGGACCGTGAGCTGCGCACTCAGCTCGCCGGAGCGCAGGCGTCGGCGATCTTGACCGCGATCCTGCCCTACCTCTTGCTGCCGTTCTTCTTCTGGAAACGGCCAGAGTGGTTCTACGATCTGACCACCCATCCGATCGGAGTCCAACTGCTCACAGTGGCCATCCTCTTCCAGTTCGTCGGGTTCCTCTGGCTTCGCCGCCTGATGAGGGTCGCGCAATGAACCTCTGGCTCGATCTCGCGCTCGTGGGCGTCGCAGTCGTCACCCTGTTCGTTGTCTTCGCGCTGCGCCGCGAGGCGCGCTCCTTCGACGAAGCGGGCTCGGAGACGCGCTCCTTCAGAATCCACGGTCTCTACGGTCGCTCGGTGCGTCAAGCCGGGTTCGATCCGCGCTCTTTCTTGCTCCTGTTCTGGATTTTGAAGCTGGTGCTCGCGGTGCTCTTTCCACTGGCGCTGGTCGAATTCGGGAGCGAGCGCTTCGGACCGATCCCGGACTTCGCCCTGGGAGTCGCGGCCCTCTTCGGCTTCTTCACCCCCGACCTCTGGCTCTTTTCGGTGCGTCGCGACCGGCGCGCCAAGATCGCCTGGAGCCTGGCCTATCTCCTCGATCTCCTGGTCGCCTTCCTGCGCGCCGGGCTGCCGCTCGACG
>CAZPYU010000162.1:0-4541 GCA_964590905.1 uncultured Thermoanaerobaculia bacterium | reverse complement strand
GCGCGATCGGCTCTCCGAACACGTCCTCGAATCCGGCGCCGCGCTCGCCAGTCGCGAAGAAGGCCTTGCTGCGCCCGATCTGGGCCATGAGCTCTGGGTCGCTCAGGACGTCGAGCGTCTCCCTGATCCGCTGGTACTCCTCGAAGTTCACCAGCACCGCCGCCGGCCGGCCGTGCTTCGTCACCACGACCTCGTCTTCCCGCTCTTGGACTCCCGCCAAGAGCTCCGGCAACCGCGCCTTGACCTCCGAGATCGGCAATGTTTTCGTCATCGCCGCCATTGGACCAGAATTTTGGTCTCTCGGCAAGGCATCGTTTCGGCCGGCGCCGCCCCGTCGATCGAGCTCGATCAGCCGGCACCACCAAGAGCTGATCCCGCGACAGCGCCGAGCCCTAGCTCAGCCGCCGGCGACGGCTCCGGCTCCGAGCTCGTTTTTCGCGCGCAGCGGGCGCCCGACCTGCTCGTGGGCGTGATAGCTCGAGCGCACGAGGGGCCCGGACTCGCAGTGCGCGAAACCGATCTCGAGGGCGTAGGCCTTGTGCTCGCCGAACTCGTCGGGATGGACGAAGCGCTCCACCGAAAGGTGCTCCGAGGTCGGCTGGAGATACTGGCCGACGGTGAGGATCTCGACTCCCGCCGAGCGGATGTCGCGGAGCGTCGCGCGAACTTCGTCGGGGCTCTCGCCTAGGCCGAGCATGATTCCGGTCTTGACCCGGCCGCCGAAAGCGCCGGCGTCGCGCCTGCTGGAGGCCGCGGCGAGGAGGGCGAGGCTGCGCTCGTAGCGCGAGCCCGGGCGCACGGTGCGGTAGAGGCGCTGCACCGTTTCCGTGTTGTGCGAAAAGATCTCTGGGCGCTCCGCGAGCACCAGGTCCAGGGCATCCGGCACGCCGCGAAAGTCGGGAGTCAAGACCTCCACCGAGCAGTCGGGAAGGCGGGCGTGAATCGCTGCGATCACTGCCGCCCAGTGGCGGGCACCGCCGTCGTCGAGATCGTCGCGGTCGACGGAAGTGATCACCGCGTGGCGGAGGCCCATCGCTTCGACAGCGTCGGCGACGTGCTCGGGCTCGCGCGGATCCGGCCCCTCGGGTGGACGCCCCGACGTGACGGCGCAGAAGCCGCAGCGCCGGGTGCAGACGTCGCCCAGGATCATGAACGTCGCCGTGCCGTGGCTCCCCCAGCATTCGTAGATGTTGGGGCAGCGCGCCTCCTGGCAGACAGTGTGGAGATCGAGCCGCTCGACCAGCGCGCGCACGCGATGGAACTCGGCGGGCGTCGCGAGTCGGATGCGCAGCCAGTCGGGCCGCGGCGTGCGCGAGCGCGGCGACAGCGAGCGGTCGCCGATCTGGATGAGCGCTTCGGACACTCGGATCAGTCTAACTCGACCGCCGGATTCGCGCCTCGATCCGATATCCTTTCGCGATGGCACGAGCAGCGCGGTGGTGCGCGCCCTGGATCGTCGGGGCGCTTGTCGGCTGCTCGGACGCTCCGGAGACGACCCATCTGCCGCTCCTCGTAGTCGGCATCGACGGCGCCGATCAGGCGGTCATTACGGAGTTGTGGAAGCGCGGCGAGCTTCCCACTCTCCGCCGACTGGCCGACCAGGGGACGTTCGGTCCGCTCGACACCGACTACGCGCTCTCGCCGGTGATCTGGACCACGATCGCGACCGGAGTTGGACCCGAGGAGCACGGAATCACCGATTTCGTGGTGGCGACCGCAGGCGGAGAGATCCCGGTCTCGTCCGCAGCCCGCCGCCGACCCGCCCTCTGGGAGATGCTCGGCAAGGTCGGGCGGCGGGTGGCGGTGATCGGCTGGTGGGCGAGCTGGCCGGTCGAGGAAGTCGACGGCATGATCGTCGGGGACCGCGCCGCCCTCGGCCTCTCGAATTCGATCTGGCCGCCCGAGCGCGCCCCCGACCTCGAACGGTGGCGCGCCGAGGCGGCCGCCGGCGGCATCGATTTCGGGACGCCGGCCCCGTTCGATCAACAAGACCGGATCGTCGTGGCAGCTGCAGAGTCGGCCGTCGCCGCCAGTCACGACCTCACTCTGGTCTACCTGCGGAGCGTCGACCTCGCGAGCCACCCCCACTACGGCCGCTTCTGGTCGCGCGCCGCTTGGCGACGCGGAGAGCAGGACGGCGGACCGGTCGGTGCCGCCTATCGCGGTGTCGACCGCGCGCTCGGAGAGATGCTCGCCGCAGCGCCGCTCGCGACCCGAGTCCTGGTGGTTTCGGACCACGGTTTCTATCGCCGCCAGCCGGCCAAGCGCGCGGCGATCAATCTGAACGGGATCCTCGCCAGCTTCGGCTTGACCCAACTCAACGGCCGCCTCGTCGATCGAACCCGCTCGGAAGCCTGGACCGACGATCTGCAAGGGCTTCGTCAGCGCCTGCTGATCCAATTCCGAGCTGGGCTCTCGGAGGCGGAGTCAGCGGCTCTGAAGGCACGGGTCTCTGCCGCTCTGGCGCGTTGCACCTTTCGTTCGGAGGCGGCTGCATTCCGGATCGAGGAGCCGCTGCCGGAAGAGCGACTGGCCGCGGCTCGGCTGATTGCGGTGGTACGTAATGAGCAGGCCGACGACGCGATCCTGATCGACGGCGTCGAGCTCGAAGGGGCGATCATGAGATTCCAGGAGATCACCGGAGGGCACGGAAAGACCACCAAGGGCGTTCTCTTCGCGGCGGGCGCTGGCTTCGCTCGCGGCGCGGATACGGCGGCGGTTAGCATCAAGAGCCTGGCGCCGACGATCCTGTACGCCCTCGGCATGCCCAGCGGTCAGGACTTTCTCCAACTCCCGGCGCTCGAGCTGTTCGACGCTTCGTTTCGGGCTCGCTATCCGGCGCGCTCGATTGCCACCTGGGGAGCTCGCGAAACGGGACTTGCACAGCCTGCCGCCGGCGACCAGATCCTCCTCGACGAGCTGGGCGCGCTCGGCTATTTGCAGTGAGCGCCGCTCGAGGTTGAACGTCGATCGAGTGGATCGGTTCGTGCGCGCCGTTCTCGCCATGTCCCTCCTGGCCCTCGGCTCTTGCGATATCGCGCCTGAACCCGCGCCGCCGCCTCTCCTCGTGGTCGGCGTCGACGGCGGCGATCGCAAACCGATCGAGGTGCTGTGGGCGAAGGGTGAGCTCCCCCATTTGCGCCGTTTGGCCGCGCGCGGCACCTACCTGCCGCTGCGCACCGACTACGGAAAATCACCAGTCATCTGGACGACAATCGCCACCGGCGTGGCCCCTGGCGAGCACGGCATCATCGACTTCGTGGTGTCGACCGCGAGTGGCGACCGCCCGATCACCTCCGACGTGCGGCGCCGACCGGCGTTCTGGAACATGCTCGAGCGCGTCGGCCGGCGCGCCGCGGTAGTCGGTTGGTGGGCCACCTGGCCGGCCGAGCCGATCGTCGGTGGAGTGATCGTCTCCGACCGCGCCGGCCTCGGTCTCGAGCACGAGATCTCACCCGAAGCGCGTCGGCCCGACCTCGAGCGCTGGGCGGCCGCGGCGAAGGCCGGCGGCCTCGCCTTTGGCGACAACGGTGCAGCCGAGCTCCACGATCGGATCGTTACGCAGGCGACCCGCGAGCTGGTGGCGGAGCCGTTCGACCTCGTTCTCGCCTACTACCGTTCGGTCGACGTCGTCAGCCACTGGCAGTGGCACACCTTTCAGCCCGAGAAATTTCCGGATGGCCCACCGACAGGGAGCGCTCCGTCGCCGCTGGCCGAGCCGGTGCTCGACGCCTATCGCGCCTTCGACAGCGCCCTCGGTCAGCTACTCGAGAGCGTGCCACCCGAAACCAGCGTCATGGTGCTCTCCGACCACGGCTTTCGCGCCGAACGCTCGCGCAACGTCGCCATCCACCTCGACTTCGATCGCGTCCTCGAGGCGCTCGGCTTTCTCGTTCGCGACGCCGAAGGAATCGACACGGCGAGCTCGCGCGCCTGGACCCACCTCTCGCCGTCGTTCCGGCAGACCAAGCTGGTCAAGCTCCGCCCCAGCCTGACCGCGGGAGAGCGGCGTGCGCTCTCCACGCAGTTGGTCGCGGCGCTGGCTCGGATCCGTTTTCCGGACGGCAGCGCGGCGTTCGAGCCGCGCGATCCGAATCCGAGCGAGGTCGCGTCGGGCGCCGACCTCGCCGTGCCACTCCGCGCTCGCGCGCTCTGGCCCGAGGTGCGGCTCGACAGACAACCGATCCCCGGCGCCGTCCTTCCGATCGCCCGGCTGACCGGCACCCACGATCTCTCGACCCGCGGCATCCTGATCGTCGCCGGACCGCTCTTCGCCCGCGGCGCCGATGTACCGAAGATCTCCGTCCGCGACATTGCGCCCACCCTGCTCTACGCGCTCGGCCTGCCGGTGGCGCTGGACTTCGTTGGCAGCGCGGCGATCGAGCTCTTGTCGCCCGAGTTTCGCGCCACCCATCCCCTGCGCACGGTCCCCAGTTGGGGGACGCGCGTCGCCGGCGAGGCCGCGGCTTCGGCACGCGACGCGGAGCTCGTCGAAGAGCTCGGCGCGCTCGGCTATCTGAGGTGACTGCCCTTCAAGGCGA
>CAZPYU010000161.1:0-3431 GCA_964590905.1 uncultured Thermoanaerobaculia bacterium | reverse complement strand
ACCCTCCGCTACGGCAAGGCTGAGGAATACAGAGCCATCTCCAACCAGAACTGGCGGCCCCTTCTGTGGTTACGGCGGCCCGGTGGCCGCCGTAACCAGCCTCAACAACACTACCCCCGCCACGATGGTCCCACTCTGGATCGGCTGAAGACCCTGGCCCCGTAACCTGCCGCGGGAAGCGGTTCGCCAATTGCGACCACTCATGTGTTTGATACCCTTGTTTGGGCCAGTTCGATACTCAGGAGTGGCCCACCTCCAATGAGCAAAATGCCTACACTACCGTGGAGAGCTGATTCGGTAGTGGGGGCGAATTGCGAAGGAGAAGAGCCACGGTGGAACTATTCGAAGCGATTCGACGGGAATACGAGTTTGGGGTGGGGACCATCTCGGGGGTTGCACGCAAGTTAGGTGTGCATCGGCGGCTGGTGCGGGAGGCGCTGAGTAACGCGGTGCCGGTGCAGAAGCCAGCGCCTGGGCGGAGACGGCCACGCCTGGAGCCGGTAGCGGACTTCATCGAGGCCATACTGGAGGGAGACCGCCAGGCGCCGCGCAAGCAGCGGCACACCGCCCATCGCATCTACGTTCGGCTTTGTCGGGAGCGGCCGAGCTGCCCAGTATCGGAGTCCACCATCCGGAAGTACGTTCGGGAGCGCAAACAGACCCTGGGCCTGGCGGCGCGGGAGACCTTCGTGCCGCAACACTACGAATGGGGATGGGAAGCCCAAGTGGACTGGTACGAGGCTGACGCTGAGCTGGGTGGTGAGCGAGTCACCTTGCAGGTCTTCGTCATGCGGAGCATGGCCAGTGGCGGCGCGTTCCACCAGGCCTACCTGCATGCCACGCAACAAGCTTTCTTGGAAGCCCACGAACACGCCTTTCACCATTTCGGAGGGGTCTTCCACCAGGTCCGCTACGACAACCTGGGGTCGGCAGTGAAGCGGGTATTGCGGGGTTCCAGACGGGAGGAGACCGCTCGGTTTGTGGCGTTCCGCTCCCACTGGCGGTTTGCATCCGAGTTCTGCACTCCGGGGGAGGGGCATGAGAAAGGCGGGGTCGAAGGTGAAGTAGGGACCTTCCGGCGCAACCACTGGGTCCCGGTGCCGCAGGTAGCGGACCTGACCGAGCTCAACGCGCAGCTGCTTAAGGCCTGCCGCGATGATGAAGGCAGGACGGTGACCGAGCGCCAGCAGACGGTGGGTGCAGGGATGCTCCTCGAGCGGGCATGCCTGCTGCCGCTGGCCGAAGCCTTTGATCTGGTAGAGGTGAGCTTTCCCACGGTGAACACCCTGGGCTGTGTAAAGGTGCGGACCAACGCCTATTCGTGCCCGGTGACCGCGGGCAGGGTTGTGGAAGCGAAGCTTGGGGCGGCCACCGTGGAAATATGGCATGAGGGCCACCGTGTGGCGACCCATGAGCGTTGCTACGGCAGATACCAGGGGGTGATGGATCTGGAGCATTACCTTGACGTGCTGGAGCACAAACCCGGCGCCCTGGCGGGCAGCAAACCATTGGAGCAGTGGCGCAAGCAGGGACGCTGGCCCACGAGCTATGACCTGCTCTGGCAAGGGTTGATGCAACGGTATGGGAAGCAGGGAGGGACCAGGGAGATGATCGGGCTACTCCAACTGTGCCGGACCCACGGCGAGCAGCAACTCCGCAGGGCCATCGAAGCCACCGTGGCTCTGGGCTGCCAGGACAGTGCGGCGGTGCGCCATCTGTTGGCGGCCTCCCAGCTGGAGCGCATGCCGGTGGCGCCGCTGCAACTGGGGCTGCTGGCTCAGTTTGACCGGCCGATGCCCACGGTAACGGACTACGACCGGCTGCTGGTCGGGGGAGGACGTCGATGAGCGCGGCGACGGAAGTTCTCAAGCAGAGCACCGTGGCGCAGTACTGCAAACTGTTGCGACTTCCCACCGTGGCCGGCCAGTGTCGCCAGCTGGCAGAGCAGGCTGAGCGAGCGCACCACACTTATCTGGCCTACCTGGAAGCGCTGCTGATGACCGAGGTCGAAGAGCAGGAGCGGCGTGTAGTCGGGAGGAGGCTTCTGGAGGCGCACTTGCCACGGGTAAAGACCCTGGAGGAGTTCGACTTCAGCCAGACTCCATCGGTGTCAGCGGCGAACATCGCAGCCCTGGCCGAGGGTGGCTACATCCAGCAAGCGGAGCCAGTGGTGTTCATTGGGGACTCGGGCACGGGTAAGACCCACTTGCTCACCGCGCTCTGCGTTGCCGCCTGCCGGCAGAAGCGGCGGGTGCGGTTCACCACCGCGGCTAACCTGGTGAACGAACTGGTGGAAGCCAAGCAGCAACTGCAACTGCGCCGGGTGCTGGCCCGCTGGTCCCGGTACGACGTCATCGCCATCGACGAGGTCGGCTATGTGCCCCTGGCCGAGGTGGGCGCCGAGTTTCTCTTCCAGGTGGTGGCCGAACGTGCTGAGAAGAAGACGGTGATCTTGACCACCAACCTGCCTTTCTCGGAGTGGACGCAAGTCTTCCCCAACGCCAGGCTCTGCAAAGCACTCCTCGACCGCATCACCGACCGCGCCCACATCATCGAGACTGGCACCGAGTCCTTCCGCTTCCGGCGCACCATGGCGCGCCGGCGGAGAAAGGAGTGACGCCCTGAAAGGAGCCTAGCCAGGTCAACCTGGAACCGGTCTGGGCAGCCGGCTGAAGGAAGATACCCCACAGGACCATTACATCGGGAACCTAACGCAGGGGGTGGGCCATTCCTGACTATCAAAGTGGACCATTCCGGGTTGTCAAACGCAACTCATCGCAAAAGTCCTGATCGCGTTCCAGGTTGCTGCCGTGCTTGTCGACCATACCTCCAAACTCAGCTGCGGGCAGTTAATCCGCAACGCTTGCGGCGCCCCCCGCCAGTCCGAGAAGCAGGACTTGATGGTCGCCGCCACCTGGTCTGACCACCGGGTAGACTTCAACCAACTGAGAGGGTGGCTTCAGCTAAGGGCCTGAACTCGGCGGATGGCATTGAGCGGGCATCGATCCGGTGCGGCTCACCAGATTGCGGCGGGATTGACCGCGGTTACCGTGCGGGTAAGCGACGCGGTAGGCAGATGGAATCGTTGAGATGCGGCTCAAGCGCAGCCCAGACAATGACCTGTACGCCCCCGCGGGGTCTCGAAAAGTCGAACGCCTTTAGCCTTCCCGTAACGATTCCATGCCGCTGCTCAGCACCGGTGCGTACACGCGCTGTACGTAGTCGTTGATCATGCGGCGCGAGGAGAAGTGGGGCGTGATGGAGCTGATGGACTCCTTCACTATTGGCAACCAGCCATGGGGTATTCCTGCACTGTCCCGGTCGTAGTACAGGGGAACGATTTTCTCCTCCAGCAGCCGGTAGAGCGCGTCGGCATCCACCAGGTCTTCTTCCCCCGGGGTGATGGCCACATGGTCGCCGCCGATGGCGCA
>CAZPYU010000160.1:0-20950 GCA_964590905.1 uncultured Thermoanaerobaculia bacterium | reverse complement strand
CAGAATCCAGCGCTTCGCGGGGTCGTAGTCCTTGCGCAGCGCGTGCCCTTGAAAGCCTTCGTGGGTCAAGATCCGGCGCAGGTTGGGGTGGCCGTCGAAGTGAAAGCCGAAGAGATCGAAGGCCTCGCGCTCGAACCAGTCGGCTCCCTTCCAGACCGGAATCAGCGACGGCAACGTCGGGTCGAGCTCGGGGATCGGTACCTTCAGCCGCAGGCGCCGGCCGGTCGGAATCGAATAGAGGTGGTAGACCGCCTCGAAGCGCTCGCCAGTTTCGTCGCTGCGATCGGGATAGTCGACGCCGCAGAGGTCGAGAAGGAGGTCATAGCGCGGCGAGCCGTTCCCCGCTTGCAGATCGCGACAGAGGTCGAGCAGGACCTCGCGGCGTACGATCCAGCTCTCTTGATCGAGCGCACTCTCGACGACGATGCTCCCCGCCGGGAACTTCGCGGAGAGCGCCGCCTCAGGCGGCATGCTTGGGCTCCCGGTTCTTCTTCGAGCGGCGCAGGAGCTTGCGGTCGCGATCGACCTTCTCCTTGACCTGGAGGATCCCGTACATCAGCCCCTCCGGCGAGGGCGGACAGCCGGGCACGTAGATGTCGACCGGAATGATCTCGTCGATCCCCTGCATCACGTGGTAGGCGCGATAGAAGCCGCCCGAACAGGCGCAAGCGCCCATCGACACCACCCACTTCGGATCGGGCATCTGGTCGTAGATCCGTTTCAGGACCGGCCCCATCTTGTCGGTGATCGTGCCGGCTACGATGAGCAGATCGCTCTGACGCGGCGAGAAGCGCACCACCTCGTAGCCGAAGCGAGCCATGTCGTAGTGCGAAGACACCGTGCTCATGAACTCGATCGCGCAGCAGGCGGTGCCGAACGGCAGCGGCCAGAAGCTGTTCTTCTGCGCCCAGTCGATGAAGGTGTCGAGCTTCGTGGTCAGCCAGGATTCGCCTTGGAGCTCCATCGATTGCGATCCTAGCAGGGCGCTGGGAGCGAACCGCTACGCCGGCAGATCGCCGCCCGAACGCGAGAGCTGGTCCAGCAGCGATTCGAGCTTCGCCGCGTGCGCCTGTTGCTTGGCAACCACGCCCTGGAAGATGGCAGCTGTCGCCGCGTCGACCTCGCCTGCCATGCGCGGATAGAGCGCGTCGTTCTCGTAGCGCTCCTCCGCCAGCGCCGCGGCAAGCTCCTCCTCCACGCTCCGCGATGGTCCCACGGCGCCGAGCTGGGAGTAGGCCAGGGCGTCCTTCTCGGAGGCCAGCTCGCGTAGCGCCCGCGTCAGGTTGGGCTTGCCGCCCGCCTCCGCGGACGCCGCGGTGGCGCGCAGGCGGGCCGCGCTGGCGGCCTCAGCGGTGAAACCGGTCTTCAGGAGCTCTTGGGCGCGCGGCAGTCGGGACACGTCATCTCTCCCCAGGTTCGCGGATCGAGCGCTATTCTAGGCCACACCGCGCGTGCGCCGCTCTTCGGAACCGGCGGCTCTTCACTGCGTAAGACTCGACGTGCCAACCTCCCCCACCTCGCCAACGCCGCGGCCGACCCTCCGTCGAGCGCACTGGGTCGTCTTCGCTGTCGTCCTGGTCGGCCTCCTCTCGCCCCTAACCAGGCTCGAGAGCCGTCCCATTGTCGCCGGTAGCGCCAAGCTCGCCGTCGGATGCCTGACTCTCCTCGCTCTCTTCTGGCTCGGTCGCCTCCTCTGGCGCAAGCTCCTCTGGCGGGTCGGCCGCCGGCTCGCCTTCTCCTACTTCCTGGTCGGAGTCCTCCCGCTCGGTCTCATCGCGCTGCTGACGCTCCTCACCGCCTACCTCCTGGGGGGGCTCATGCTCGGCCACCTCTTGCGCGATTCGTTCCGCGACCTCCGCCACGATCTCGACGCCGCCGCGATACGCTGGCTCGAGCAGCCGGAGGGAGCTCGGTCGACCCAGCTGTTCGGACCCGGGAAGCTTCGCTTCGTCGAATACAGGCTCGGCGTGCCGCGGAGCGAGATCGCACCGGCGCCCAAGTCGTGGCCGGAGTGGCTAGAACCCGAGGCACTGATCTCAGGCGACGCTCCCGCCGCCGGCCCGCGGGCTCCGTTGGTCGCGCTCGACGACGGAGCGCTATCGATGGCGACCGCGGTCCGTTCGGGTCCTAGAGGAGTCGTGGTCTGGTTCGAAGGCGACCTCGCCGCCCTGCTGCGCCAGCGGACGCGCGCCTGGGTCGACCTCCTGCGCTCCGATGCCGGCGGCGGGCTGACCGCGACCCGGCTCGAGCTCGCCGGGCGCGAGTTCACGATCCGCGGCCTGCGTACCGATCGCACGCCCGCCGAGCTCGCCGAATACTTCCGCTTGAACCCACCGCAGGGCGACGAGCCGACTTTTGCCGAGCGCCCGTTCCTGGCCTGGATGGAGCGTACCGATCAGATCCCTCGGCTCGACGGCACCCCACTGCCCGACGTGATCGTCGCCGCAAGCCTTGCCGCCAGCCCGAAGGCACTCTTCGAGCATTTGCGGTCGACCTCGAAGCGGGTCGACTCCGGCGCCTGGATCGCCCTCGCCGGCATCGCGGTTCTCCTCTTCGAGATCTGGGCGGTCGCCGCCGGCGTGGCGCTCTTCATGATCGTCGGCCTGTCGCGCGCCGTGAACCGGCTGTCGCGGGCAACGGGTGCGATCAGCGAAGGCGACTTCGCGGTCCGCATCCCTGTGCGCCGGAAAGATCAGCTCGGTGAGCTGCAACGGTCGTTCAATACGATGACCGAGCGCCTCGAAAAGCTCGTCCACACCGCGGGCCAGAAGGAGGCGCTCGATCAGGAGCTGAAGCTCGCGAGGCGCGTCCAGCGCGATCTCCTCCCCGATCTCATCGAGACCCGCTCCGGTGTCGAGGTGGCGACGATGTTCGAGCCCAGCGCGGCGATCGGCGGCGACTACTTCGACGTGCTGTCGCGCTCCGGCGGCCGCATCGCTGTCGTCATCGCCGACGTGGCCGGGCACGGACTCGCCGCCGGCCTGCGGATGGCGATGGTCAAATCGGCGCTCACCGTGCTCGCCGAGGAGGAGTACACCTCGGTCGAGATCCTGGAGCGCTTGCACCGCCTGCTGCGCAACCGACCCGGCGAACGCGGCTTCGTGACACTCACAATCTCCGAGCTCTTCCCGGCGACCGGCGAGCTGCGGCTGACCAACGCGGGTCATCCGCCCTGCTACGTGGTGCGGCGGAACGGCGAGGTCGAGGAGATGGCGCTCCCCAGCTCTCCGCTCGGCGGGCTTCCCGGTTCGCCCGCCGAGGGCCGCACCGTGCTCGCTCCCGGCGACGGCGTCGTCTGGCTCTCGGACGGCATTGCGGAGTGCGCAACGCAACAGGGCGAGCCGTTCGGCTTCGAGCGCATCGAGCAGGCTCTCGCCGGCGAGTTCGCTTCGGCGGCCGAGCTGCGCGATCGCCTCTTGGCCGGTCTGCGCGCGTACTGCGGCGAAGCACCGGTCCAAGACGACCGCACCCTCGTCGTGCTGCGTTACGTGCCGGAGGCCGGTGCCAGTCCGAGGACGGCGTAGATCTTCTGCAAGTAAGCGAGCGTCTCGCGGTAAGGCGGAACGCCGCCGTGGCGCTCGATCGCCCCTTCGCCGGCGTTGTAAGCGGCGAGCACCAGATCGAGATCGTCGCCGAAGCGATCGGCCAGCTCGCGCAAGTATCGCGTACCGGCCTCGAGGTTCTTCTCGACCTCGAAGAGCTCGGCGGGATGAAAGCCGAGCCGTCGACCGGTGGCCGGCATGAGTTGCATTAGCCCGCGCGCCCCTTTCTTCGACACCGCGCGCGAGTCGAATCTCGACTCGGCGGCGACCACCGCCGCGACGACCGACGGGTTGAGACCGTTGCGGCGCGCGCTCTCGTAGATCGGATCGCCATACGGAGTGTCGGGGCGCTCCTGACCCTCGGCGAAGCGGAGGGAGAACGGCGGCACCGGAATTGGCGCGCGCACCAGCTCCGCCTCGGCCGCGAGCACCTCCTCGGAGATGAACCGGTCGACCCGCTCGATCGACAAGGTCAGGCGACCGCCTCCGGTGAGCTCGACGCTCACCTCGTCGCCGCGCGCCTCGTAGCTCTCGATCTCGAGATAGGCGCCGTCCACGAGAACCAGGAGGTCGGCGCTCGCCGCCGCCGGCAGAGCGCCGAGGCAGATCGCGAGCGCGAAGTTTCGCGCCAAGTTCGGCGCCAAGTTAGGCACGAGGGTGGAAACGGTCATAGAGAGTACGCAGGCGCTCTGCGAGCACGTGAGTATAGATCTCCGTGGTCGAGATGTCGGTATGTCCGAGCATCGCCTGCACCGCCCGCAGGTCGGCGCCGTGCGCCAAAAGGTGGGTCGCGAAGCTGTGGCGAAGCATGTGCGGTGAGAGCCGCCCTTCGACTCCGGCAGCGCGGCCGTGAGCTTTTAGGATCCTCCAGAAGGTCTGCCGCGCCATCGCTCGGCCCAGCCGGCTGACGAACACGGCGTCGCTCCGTCCGCGCACCAGGTGCGGACGCGCCTCCAAGAGGTAGCGGCGCAGCGCCTTCTCCGCCGCCTCGCCGACCGGAACGATGCGCTCCTTGCTCCCCTTGCCGAAGGCGACCAGATAGCCGCCGTCGAGCCGCAGCTGCGCGAGTTGCAGTCCGACGAGCTCCGAGACGCGCAGGCCGGTGGCGTAGAGCAGCTCGAGCATCGCCCGATCGCGAAGACTCGCCGCTGTCGAGCCGTCGGGCGCGCCGAGCAGGCGACCGACCTCGGCCTCGCTCAGAAAGCGGGGCAGTCGTCGCAGCCGCGCGGGCGCTTCGAGGTGCACCGTCGGGTCGTCGGAACGGATCCCCTCTTCGACCTGATAAGCGTAGAAGCCGCGCATCGCCGCGAGCCGGCGCGCGATCGAGCGCGGCGCCTCGCCGGCCTTGTGGAGCTCCCGCAAGTGCGCGGCCAGCTGAGGGGAGGAGGCCCCCGGAAGTTCGACCCGCTGTGTCCGCTCGAGCCAGTCGCCGAGCCGCGTCAGATCGCCGCGATAAGCGGAGATCGTATTGACGGCGAGCCCGCGCTCGACGGCCAACGCTTCGAGCCAGAGCGCCAGCTCACGCCGCCAGGCGGCGCGCGCCGACGTCAGCTGTCCGGCGGCGCCGCTTGGCCCCTTCATTCGCGGAGCAGCTCTACAAGCACCGGATTCGAGAGCAGGAAGCCCTCGGTGGTCAGCCGAACGCGCCCGTCGGCGTGACTCACGAACGGCGCCAGGCGGTCGAGTCGGCGCGCCAGCTCGCTCGGCGCGACGCCGATCTCCGCGAACCGGCGCACGTCGATCCCCTCCGCCAAGCGCAGCCCGAGGAAGATGCGCTCGCTCGGAAGGTCGGTCGGCAGCTCCTCGATCGCCAGCGGGTCGCGCGACCAGCCCTCGAGGTCCGGCAGGTGACGGAAGCGGCGTCCATCCACGAGCGAGTGCGCCGCCGGCCCGAGACCGAGCCAAGGTTCGCTCCGCCAGTAGCGCAAGTTGTGCCGGCACTCGCGCCCAGGGCGCGCGAAATTCGAAATCTCGTACTGCCGTAGTCCCGCGCCTTCGAGCCGCTCGACCATCTTCAGGTAGCGCCGTCGCTGAGCCTCCTCGGCGGCGAACAGACCGGGGCGCTCGCGGCGCAGAAAGTCGATCTCCGAGCCGGCGTGGACCTCGAGCAGATAGAGCGAGAGGTGGTCGGGCGCCAAGGCGACTGCGCGTGCCAGCGAGGTCGCGAAGCTGCCGTCGGTCTGGGCCGGGATGCCGATCATCAAGTCGAGGGACAGGTTCTCGAAGCCGACGCGTCGCGCGGCGTCGACAACGGTGGCCGTGGCGGCCGCGTCGTGTCGGCGCCCGAGAAGCGCCAGCTCGCGATCGACGAACGACTGCGCCCCGACGCTCAGCCGGTTGATGCCCGCCGCGCGCAGTCCAGCGAGCCGCTCGCGCGAGAGGTCCGAGGGGTTCCCCTCCGCCGTGATCTCCGCTCCGGGCGCCAGCTCGAATCGGAGCGCGATCCGTTCGAGAAGCGCGCCGAGCTCGGCGGGCTCGAGGAGTGACGGCGTGCCGCCGCCGAAGAAGACGGTCTCGACGCGGCGTCCGTGGAGGCTCTCCCAGCCGTCGATCTCGACGCCGAGCGCGGTCACGAAACGGCTCATGCGGGCGCGGTTCTCGCCGACGCGGTAGAAGTCGCAGTAGCGACAGCGCGTCCGGCAGAACGGCACGTGCAGGTAGAGGCCGAGCGAGTCGCTCACCCTTCGGCCCCTCCGCTCCACTCCATCCGTCGGCGCGCCAGCTCCCGGCTGCTTCCGGTAGTCACCGCCTCGAGCACGATCGCCTGCGCTTGCGATGAGAGCCAGGGGAGGATCTCGAGGTTCCCTTCGCGCGCCAGCGCCGCGACGTCGAGGGCGCTGGCGTCGAGGTGCCGCGCCGCCGCCCGCAGCGCCTCTCCCTCCGACTCCGAGCCACCGAGGCGTAGCCCGAGCTCCCCCGCCTCGGCGAGAAGCGCCGCCAGCGCACGGTTTCTGAGCCGTCGCGGCGCCGCGCCGATCGCCGGTCGCTCTGGCAGCGTAGCGAGACCGAGCCGCGCCACGTCGCGAGCGAAGTCGCGCTCCGACGGTGGGGCGCCGTGAAAGAGCGCGCTCCAGCTCTCCTCGCCGCCGAGCTCAGCAAGGCGCCGACGGTCGGAAGGCGAGAGCTCCAGCACCACGCCAACGACGACTCTCGCGCCGGAGGCGGCAAGGCGGTCGAGCCACGGGAGCCAGCGCTCGGCGCGATCGGAGATCCCCGGCAAGAGTGGAAAGACAACCCAGCTACCGGCGAGAGGTGGGAGCTCGTCGGCCGCGGCAAGACCGACGAGCGCTGCCAAGAGATCGACGACCGGAGTGCCCCCTTCGCCGCGCGGGCTCTCGCTCCGCTCGTCGAGCCGCCGGTGTACCAGCGGATGCGATCCCGTGGCGAGGAGGCGAGCCGCTAGCGCGTCCCGGCGAGCGCAGAGCAGCGCCGAGACCGGCGGCAGATAGATCACCTCCGGCTCGGGCGGCTCGTCGCCGGGCAGCTCGCCGGCGACCTCGGCATCAACCGGTGACAGGCCGCGCGCAATCGGGTCGGCGTGGACGCCGTCGGCGGGCGGCCACCTGCGCGGGGTGAAGCGCGCCCAGAGCGCGAACGGCTCCGGCGCCCACTCGCGCCAGCTCAACTATCGTCTCCCGCTCCGGCAGCTGCTGCGCCTCGCGTCCTCAGCGCGTGCGCGACGTACCGCGCCACGACGTCGGCTTCGAAGTGCAGCTCGTCGCCCGGCCGCGCAGCACCGAGCGTCGTCGCAGCCAGCGTGTGGGAAACGAGCGCGACGTCGAACGTCCTAGCGTCGCGCGACGCCACGGTGAGCGAAACGCCGTCCAGCGCGAGCGATCCCTTCTCGACGATCCAGGCGCCAAAGCGCGCTTCGAATCCCAAAGTAAAGCGCGCGTGATCTCCCGACTCGCGCCGCGCGATCAGCTTCAACAGGCCATCGACGTGGCCCATCACCCAGTGACCGCCGACCGGATCGCCGACGCGCAGCGCTGGCTCGAGATTCACCTCGTCGCCGCCGGCGAGTCTCGCCAGCCGCGTCTTCTCCACCGTTTCCGGCGACAGCTGCACCGCCGAGCCGGAAGGATTCGCTTCGACAACGGTCAAGCAGACGCCCGCGACGGCCAGGCTGGCGCCGACGCCGAGCCGCTCCGCGAGCGCTCGCGAGTGACCGATCCGGAGCGTGATGCCGCCGCGCGGCGACCGCTCCGGATCGGCGGTCAGGCGCCCACGCTCGACGACAAGACCCGTAAACATTCGCTGTTCAGACCGCCGATCTCGAGATCGTCGCCGCGGCGAACCGTGCGCACGCGGGCCAGCTTCGCCGCCTCGGCCAAGCGCGCCACTCCGCTCCCGGCGAGCGCCGGCCGTGCGCCGCCGCCGCCGATCACGATGGGCGCCACGAAGCAGGCGATCCGGTCCCAGAGGCCGGAGTCGAAGAAGATCGCCGCCACCTCGGCGCCGCCCTCGACGAGAACGCTCTGCACGTCGCGCCGCATCAGCTCGGCGAGCACGCTAGAGGCATCGACGCGGGGCAAGCGCACGACCTCCGCCGAGCGACGCTCAAGCTCCGCGGCGCGCGCGCGGTCGTCCGATTCAGTGTACACGACCACTGGACCCGGTTCGTCGAAAAGCCGCGAGCTGGCGGGGATGCGCAGGCGACGATCCAGAACGACGCGTACGATCGCTCCGGCGGCCTTGCCGAGCCGGCGCGTCAAGCGCGGATCGTCGCGAAGCACGGTCTCGGAGCCGACAACAATCGCGTCGTGCTCCTCGCGCAGCTCGTGTCCGCGCCGCCGTGCGGCGGATCCGGTGATCCAGCGGCTCTCGCCCGCCGCGGTGGCGATCTTGCCGTCCAGGCTAGCGGCCCACTTGAGGGTCACTGCCGGCCGGCCGAAGAGGTTCGAAACCAGGAACGGCAGGTTGAGCTCGATCGCCGCTTCGGCGCCGGAGCCGATCTCGACAGCGACGCCGGCGTCGCGCAAGCGGGCGAAACCGCGCCCCGCCGTGCGCGGATCGACGTCGCGATGCGACGCCACGACGCGCGCCACTCCGGCCGCGACCACCGCTTCGACGCAGGGCGGCGTTCGGCCGACGTGGGCGCAAGGCTCGAGCGTGACGAAGAGGGTGGCACCGCGCGCCCGCGCGCCCGCCGCCGCCAGCGCCTGCGTCTCGGCGTGCGGGCCGCCGGCGCGCTCGTGCCAGCCCTCGCCGACGATCTCGCCGTCGGCGGCCACCAACACGGCGCCCACCCTCGGATTCGGCGCCACGGTGTAGCGACCGTGCTCCGCGAGCTGCAACGCCCGGCGGATCGGATCAGGCGAGGAGCGCAGCGGCGAACTCCTGCGGCGCGAACTCGACGAGGTCGTCCGGGCGCTCCCCCACGCCGAGGTAGAGCACCGGCAGCTGGAGCTCGCGCGCCACGGCGATGACCATGCCGCCCTTGGCGGTGCCGTCGAGCTTGGTCACCAGGACGCCGTCGGCCGCCGCCGAGGTCACGAACGAGCGCGCCTGCGCCAGCGCGTTCTGGCCCGTCGTGCCGTCCAGAATCAGCAGCGTCCGCACCGAGAAGTCGCCGGCCTCGCGCAGGACGATGCGACGGATCTTGGCCAGCTCCGCCATCAGCTGCTCCCGGTTGTGCAGCCGTCCGGCGGTGTCGACCACCAGGTGATCGACGCGCCGCGCCCGCGCCGCCCGCAGCGCGTTGAAGACCACCGCGGCCGGATCGCCGCCCGCCGCACCCCGTACGACGTCGACGCCGAGCCGCTCGCCCCAGATCGCGAGCTGCTCCGTCGCCGCGGCGCGGAAGGTATCCCCGGCCGCGAGGAGCACCTTGCGCCCCGCCGCGAGGTCGAGCTGCGCCAGCTTGGCGATCGAGGTCGTCTTGCCAGCGCCGTTGACGCCGACGACCAGGGTCACTCGCGGCCAGCTCTCCTGCGGCCGCCGCGGCGCCTCGCTGAGCAGACGCTCGATCTCTTCTCGCAGCAGGTCGCGCAGCGCGCCGGGGGGCTCGAGGTCGGCGCGGCGCGCGCGCTCTCGCAGCCGCTCGAGCAGGAGCCCCGTCGTCGCGACCCCGAGATCGGCGCCGAGCAGCGCCTCTTCGAGCGCCGCGAGCACCGTCTCGTCGAGTCGAGTCGGTCGTTCGAAGGCGTCGCCCAGCCGCTCGGCGAGCCGCTCCTCGGTCCGCGCGAGCCCGGCGCGCAGCTTCGCCCAGACTCCGCTCGCCGAGGACATCAGGAGGTAAAGAGCTCGCGCGTCAACTGCTCGCTGGCGGCGACTAGCGCCCGCCGCGAGCGCGCGACGAGCGCCGGACCGCGCTGGACCAGGACGAGGAAATAGCGGTCTGGAAGCGGAACCGCGAAGATGTGCAGATCCTCTTTCTCGATGTGCAGCCAACCCGGCTCGCCCTGCCCCGTGCTGGCGAGAAACTCGCGCAGCAGCCGCAGATAGATCCCGATGTGCGCACCCAAGACTTTCATTTGGAAGGGGCCGATCTCGGAGCAGGCGAAGTCGACGGTCTCGCCGGAGTCGTCCAGAAAGAGCGTTCCGACGGCGCCGTCGTTCTGGGCCAAGAGGTTGGCGAGGATGTATTGGTGTGCCATCGAGCTCCTCGCCTCAGACGTAGGCCGCGAGCGGCAGCTCGACCTCGAGCGCCGTCGCACCCTGTTCGTGCACCTGCTGCACCAGATCGCCCATCTCGAAGGCGCGCAGGAAGGCGGTCACCACCTTGGCGTCGAAGCGCGAGCCGGCGAGCTTAGTGAGCACCTCGGCGGCGAAGCGCGGCTCGTACGCCTTCTGGTACGGACGGTTGGTGGTCACCGCGTCGTAGGTGTCCGCGACCGCCACGATCCGGGCGGCGAGCGGGATGCCCTCGCCGCGCAGGCCGTCCGGGTAGCCCTTTCCGTTCCAGTTCTCGTGATGCCAGCGCACCACCGGCAGCATCTCCTTGAGCGCCTCGATCGGCGCCAAGATCTCGGCCCCGATCACCGGATGCGCCTTCATCAGCTCGAACTCCTCGGTGGTCAGCACGCCGCTCTTGCGCAGCACGCGATCCTCGACCCCGATCTTGCCGATGTCGTGCAGCAGGGCGCCGATCCAGATCTTCTGCTGGAACTCCTCGCTCTGGCTCAAGTGGCGGGCGATGGAGCGCGCCAGCTCCGCCACCCGCTCGGAGTGGCCGCGCGTGTACGGGTCCTTGGCGTCGATCGCCGCCGCGAAGGCGCGGATCGAGCTGATGAACAGCTCTCGGTTCTGCTTCGCGGCGTCGCTGAGGCGCGCCACGTGCTCCTCGACGTGCCCGCTCATCCGGTTGAAATCGACGGCGAGCTCGGAGAGCTCGGCGACGAATCGATTCTCCTCGAGCCGACGTCCGAAGTTGCCGGCGGCGATCTCGTGCGTCGTTCTGGTGAGCCCGTGGATGGTGCCGCCGATGCGGCGTGAAACGAAGGCGGCGAGGATGAACGCCGCGACCAGGAGCAGGATCGCCGCCAGCACCGACGAGACGACCATCCGCCGCGCCGCTTCGAACGCCGCTCCGATCGGCTTGTGCACGACGATCCCCCAGCCGGACTCTTCGACCGGGCTGACGTGGCCCAGCATCTGGACCTTGCCGGCGTCGGTCTCGATCGGGTACTCGGCGGTCAAGAGGAGCGGCTTCTGCACGAAGTCGCGCACCAGATCGGAGCGCGCGAGCGCCGAGCGCGCCCGCTCGTCCGCCCCTTCGGACCAGAGCAGCTTGCCGTCGGGACCGACGAGGAAGACCCCGATGCGACCCGTGGCCTCGCGCTCGAAGACCGCTTCCATCAGGCGCAAACGCGCCAGCGCCTCGACCACGAAGAGGACTTCGCCCTCTTCGTCGGTGACTGGCACGGCGAGCGCCGTCACCGGCTCGGCCGCACGCGGCGCCACCGCGAACCGCCAGACCGGTCGGTGGTCGGAGCGCGCGCTCTCGAACGCGGCGTCCAATGCGGCCGAGAGCTCGGCCGGCAGGTCGGGAGGCGCCAAGCGAGGGCCGGCGCCGTCGAGCGCCAGCACGCGCAGGGCGAGCAGGTTGGGGTTCGAGACGACAAAGCGGTGCAGGTAACTTCCCAGCCAAGCCTCGCGCAGGCGACCCTCGGTTGTCGCGGGTCCGGGAACGGCCAGAAGCGTCGTTCCGAGCTGATGCAGTTGCGAACGGATGCCGAACAGGTAGTCGTTGAGCTCGCGCGACAACGACTGCGCCGACTGAGTCAGACGCTCCTTCTCTTCGATGACCAGAAGCTCACGGTTCTGGCGCACCAGAAGCGCGTTCGATATCACCAGCGGCAGGACGCCGACGCCGAAGAGGAGCAGGAAGACGAGCGGCCGCAGACGCAGTCGGTGCAACAGCCCCCCCACCCGCTCGGGCTTCGTAGGATTCGAGCTCGTCGGCACGGTCACCAGGCGATTATAAGGGCGTCGCGTCGAAGCTGCTGACGAACGCCGCGAGCTCCTTCGCCACCAGCTCCGCTGGCAGCTGGGCGGCGGCGAGCGCCTCGCCGGCGCGGGGCAGCAAGATCCACTCGACTCCGCCTCCAGTCGCCTTCTTGTCGCGGCCGATGCGCTCGAGGAGCCCGGCGATCGAAAGCTGCGGCAGCGGCGGAATCGCGAGCCGGTCGAGCAGGCGGGTCAGCCGCTCGCCCAGAGCCGGATCGGCGCCGCGAAGGAGCGAGAGCCGGACCGCGAAGCGGAGGCCGTGCGCCACGGCGTCGCCGTGCAGCATCCGGCCGTAACCGATCTCAGCCTCGAGCGCGTGTCCCAGGGTGTGCCCGAAGTTGAGCAGCTTGCGGGCTCCGCATTCGTCGGGATCGGACTCGACCAGCCTCGCTTTGGTGCGTGCCGCCCGCGCGACAGTCGCTCCGAGCGCCGCCGGCTCGCCGCTCAGCAACCGCTCGAGGTCGCGTTCGACCTCTGCCAGCAGGTCGAGATCGAGGAGCGCGGCGATCTTGACCACCTCGACCAGACCCGAGCGAAGCTGCTCGGCCGGTAGCGTCGCCAGGAGCTCCGAGTCGGCGAGGACGGCGAGCGGATGATGGAAGAGCCCAACCGCGTTCTTCGCCTCGGGGAGGTCGACGGCGCTCTTGCCGCCGATCGCCGCGTCGACTTGGGCGAGAAACGTCGTCGGGAGTTGTAGCCAGTCGAGCCCGCGCGCGAAGGTGCCCGCCACGAACCCCGCCAGGTCGCCGACGCTGCCGCCGCCGAAGGCAACCACCAGCGACCCCCGCCGCGCCCCCAGGGTCGAGAGGCGCCGCCAGAGCCGCTCCGCTTCGGCAACCGACTTGGCGGCCTCGCCGTCCGGCACTTCGAGGCGCTCCAAACGCTCCCAGGAGCCCGCCAGCGCCGCCAGCCGCTCGCCGTGCAGTGCCCAGATCGGGGCGGAGGAGACCGCAAAGACGGCTCGCCCGGCGAGCTCTGGCGCCAACGCGACGCTGCCCGCTGCGAGCGCCCCGGCGCCGTAGAAGTGCTTCGTCACGCCTCGCTCGTGCCGCAGATCGAAGCGAGTGATCTGATCGGTCGGATCGGTCGGATCCCTCGGATCGGTCGGATCGTTCGGATCGGTCGGGACGGCCGCCTTGTTCATCACGCAAGGGTACAGGCTGAAGGCTCTCCCCGTCTCGAGGATTCTCTCCTCGGTGGCTCGCGGTATAGGATCAGGCCACTTTCTTTTCGCGAGGGTGGAGCCATGCTCGAGGAGATGCAGAAGATCGATACGTCGGTCATCGACGAGCTGATGGACGTCAAGCACGAGCGGGAGACCGTCTCGGTCCGGCTCAAGAAGATGGAGGGCGACCACGAGAAGGTTTCCGACGTCGTCTTCCGGCGCGTCAAGCGCGACTACGAGTCGCGCGTCGCGGCGCTGGAGCGCAAGGCGGCGCCGCTCAAGGAGCGCGGGCGTCAGGAGTTCGCCAAGCTGAAGGCTCTCCTCGACCGGCTCGAGGCCCAGCACTCGGCGACCAAGTTCGATCGCGAGGAGGTCGACTTTCGCCATCGGCTGGGCGAGTTCGAGGATCCCGACTTCGACAAGAAGATCACCGAGCTCGAGGGCAAGCTCGAGGAGCAGAAGTCGCACCTGGACGACGCCGGCGAGCTGCGCGGGCGCTTCGTGGCGGCGTTCGACTCCGAAGAGGAGCTCAACGCTCCACCGGCTGCGCAGGCACCGCCCCCGCCGCCAGCAGCCGCTCCAGCTGGCGCTGCAGGCGCACCGCCCGTAGAGGCCGGGATCACCGCTCCGCAGCCGGTCCCGCCGCCGCGATTCGGATCGGTCTCGGGTTCGGCGACGCCTGTCGTCGCGACGACTCCTGGGTTGCCGACCCTCGCTCCCGCCGCCGCGCCCGGTGCTGGCGAAAGCCAGAACGACGGCACGATGATCCTCCCCCCCGAGGCTCCGCGCCCCGGCGGCGCCCCGCCGGCGCCCGGAGCTCCGGCAGCGGCACCGGCCGGCGCGAAGACCGCCCAGATGGCGCTCGGAAAGTTGGTCCCGATCGACGACGACCTCGGCACCTCCGAGTTCGTGCTCCAACCGCAGTCGTTCGTGGGGCGCACTCCCGACAACCAGATCCGCATCAACAAGCCGACAGTCTCGCGCCGCCACGCCCAGTTCGTCCAGGGCGACAAGGGTTGGACGTTGCGCGACCTGCGCTCCGAGAACGGCACCTACGTCAACGGCGAGAAGATCCAGGAGCGCGTTCTGGTCGACGGCGACCGCGTCCACTTCGGCACCGTTCGCGTCGTCTTCCGGGTCGGCTGACCGCTTCGATAGCGGGTCAGCGCCGCAGCTCGACTTCGATCCGGTTGCGCTCTGCGCTCCGCGCGTAGACGACCCGCTTCGCAAGCCTCCGCACCAGATGGATGCCGAGGCCGCCCGGCTGGCGATCGGCTAGCGCGGCGGAGGTCGCAGGCGCCGGTCGGTCGAGCGGGTCGAACGGAGCGCCATCGTCTTCGACCGTCAGGACGACGGTTCGTCGCGGCGAAACGACAGCGCGAACCTCGAGCTGGCTGGCCGCCTCGGCGTACCGCGCGACGTTCGAGGCCAGCTCGTCGAAGGCGACGAGGAGATCGTGTCGGCGACCGTCCGAGAGCCCGCGGTCGAGCGCCCAACGGTCGAGCCGCTCCGACAGCTCCGCCACGCCGTCGATCGTCGGCGGTGCCAGCCGAGCGACGAAGCGGCGCGGCGCCTTCATGTCGCGTCGACTTCAGCGCCGAGCGCAAGATCGACATCGAACCTTCCACGGGCGGCGATGCCGTCCAGCCCGAGCGCGGCAAGCGCCAGCAGCCGTTGCGACTGCGCCTCGGTGGCGCGGTCGCCGTCGAGCTGCGGCAGCGCGGCGAGCGCGCGCGCGGCCGTCGCGAGAAACTGGGCCAGCAGCGCGAGGGCGCCGTCCGAGAGCGACCCGCGGTAGTTCGAGAGCCGCCCCTCTGGCCGGATCGCGGGCAGGCGATCGAGCCCGAGGAATCGCAACGCGAGCTCGCTGTCGTAGTAGCCGTAGGCCGCCACGAGCCCGGCGTAGTCGGCGAGCAGCTCGTCGAGAAAGTGGCTGCGCATCACTCCCGCCAAGCGCAGAGTCAGGTAGTGGAAGCTCTCGTGCGCGATGCGGATGGCGACCGAGCGTTCGCGCCACTCCGCCTCCTCGATCCCGACCTCGGCGGCGGGCACCGCGCTGTACGGTCCGTCGGAGATCAGAATCAACCGGTCCTGCCAGAGATCCTTTTGCGGCGCCATGCCGGTCGTCATCTCCGCCGCCCACTCCTCCGCCGTCGCGGTGCGATCAAGCCCCGACTCCCAAGCGGTGCGATAGGCCCGCACGCGCTCCCAATCGGCGAGCCCCTTCACCAGGCAACCCCCCATTGAGTCGGGCACCGGCTCCGGCTCGTTGCGGCAGGTCAGCGCCTGCACCAGTCGGACGAAATCGGGCCGGTGGCGCGCCACCAGAATCGGCACCGGGCCGGCTGGCCCGTCGTCGAGGGTGAGCTCCAGCGATTCGGGCCGCTCCAACCCGACTCCTCCGCCGACGGGCAGCGAAGGGTCGAGCTCGCCGCGACGCGTCGCGGCGCGATAGACCGGATCTACAGAAAGACCTTCAGCTAGAGGAAAAAGCAACTGCGGAAAGCTGCGGGAGAGCGAAGCCACCACGCCCTCACCCTGAGCCTCGGCGACATACCGCTGCCAAAAGGGAACCTGCAGCTCCGCCTGCAATGGAAGCTTTTCGTCTTTGAAGTTCGCGTACGGATTGTCGAGATAGGCCTCGAGCTCGGCGAGGATCTCTCCCGCCGCTCCGAACGACTCCAGAACCGCTCGAATCCGAGTCACGCTTTCAGATCCTTCGGCGCGCTCAGGATGACAATCTTGCCGCTGTCATCCTGAGCGTCAGCGAAGGATCTCGCTTGGGGAAGCTTGGAGAGTCTCACGGATCGTTAGGCCAACTGGCGCTGGGCGAGCGCCGCGAACTTGCCGTTCAACGCCATCAGCTCCGAGAAGGTCCCCTGCTCGATGAGCTGCCCCTGCTCCAGGTAGCAGATCCGATCGGCATTGACGATCGTCGACAGGCGGTGAGCGATGACGATCCGCGTCGCCGACAGCTTGTCCATGCTCTCGGTGACGATTCTCTGCGTCTTGTTGTCGAGCGCCGAGGTCGCCTCGTCGAGGAAGAGGATCTTCGGCTTGTGAATGATCGCGCGCGCGATCATCAGGCGCTGCTTCTGGCCGCCCGAGAAGGTGCCCCCGCCCTCCGAGATCACGGTGTGCATCCCCATCGGCATGGCGCGCACGTCGTCGGCCAGCCCCGCCTTCTCCGCCGCCTCCCACGCCTCCGCCACGGTGCGCGACGACGAGCCGACGATGTTGCGATACATGTCGGCCGGCAAGAGCCGGCTCTCCTGGAGAACGACGCCCAGCTGGGCGCGCACCATCCGCAGGTCGAGCGTCGAGAGATCCTGGCCGTCGTAGTACACCCCGCCCATCTCGGGGCTCTCGAAGCCGAGCATGATGCGCAAGAGCGTCGACTTCCCCGAGCCCGAGCCGCCCACCAGTGCCACGAACTCTCCTGCCCGGATCTTGATCGAGACGTCCTTCAAGATCCACGGTCCGTCCGCGGTGTAGCGGAACGACAGGTGGGAGATCTCGATCGCACCCGAGAGTTTGCCTGGGAACGACTTGGTGGCGTCGACCTCGGGCAGAGTCTCGAGGATCGGCTTCAGCCGCTCCCAGATCGGCACGATCTTGAGCATCGAGAGCGAGGCGTCGCCCAGCGACTGCATCGCTCCGAGGAAGACGCCATAGGCCGCGGTGAAGGCGAGGAAGTCGCCGGTCGTCATATCGAACTGCTGACCGGCCTCGGCCGCCGACTTCTTGAGCGAAACGAGGGTGACGAAGATCGCCATCGACGAGAGCACTGGAAAGCCGGCGTTCCAGACCGCCATGACGTTGCGCACCCGCCCGATCCTGAAGGCGACTTTGCGCTGCTCCGAGAAGGCTGTCGCCCAGACGCGCAGGGCGTGGTTCTCGGCGCCGCAAACGCGCAGCTTGGCGACGCCGGTGATCAGTTGCAGCACCAGGCCGGTGATCCGTCCGCGCCGCGTCTGCTCGTCGCGCTGGAAGCGTAGCTGGACGAAGTTCGCTCCCATCGTGACCCCGACGTAGAGGAGCGAGAGACCGATCGCCACCGCGGCGAGCTTGACGCTGTAGCCGATCATCTGGAAGACGTTGAAGATCGACGAGAAGGAGCCCAGCAGCGCGCTGACTCCGGCGCCGGCGACGATGGCGCGGATCTGATCGATGCCCGCCGCTCGCTCGGAGAGATCACCGGCTGAGAATTTGCGAAAGAAGGTCAGCGGCAGGTCCATCAGGCGGTCCCAGACCGCCCCCTGCGCCGCGTAGTCCATCTTCCCTTGCACGCGCAGCATGGCGATCGACTGGGTGATCTTGAACGCCGCCTGGGTCAAAGCGACCATCAGCAGCCCGAGGCTGAACTGGACCAGCATGGCGCGCTCGGCCTGGGGAATCGCCTGGTCGAAGGCCTTGCCGGTGATCATCGGCGGCAGGGTGCCGAGCATGCCCAGCCCGATGCCCATCATCGCCACGGCGCGGAAGTCGGGGGCCAGCCCGCGCAGAGCGAAGCGCAGCACCTCCTTGGCGGAGATGACGCCGTCGCCCAGCGTGCGGTAGAAGGAGTAGGCAAAGGGCGCCAGCCGCTTGGAGCTCGCTACCGAGATCGGCTGGCGATCGCCAGTGGCCGGGTCGACCGCCTCGTAGCTCGTCGGTCCGGTGGGCAGGAACGCCACCGGGCCCTTGCTCTCCTCGAGCTGTCCCAAGAGCGGTCCCTGGTCGTGGTTCCACCAGTCGCCGACCAGGGCGACGCGACGCGAGCGCACGCGCGACGCCAGCGCGATGGCCAGGATGTTCTCCTCGAAGCTCTTGAGATCGCGCGCGTCGGGATGGTTCCTGAAGGCGATGCCGCTGACCTGGCCGACGAGCTGACAGGCGCTGAAGATCGGCTCGCTGTCGGAGGCGACTGCCCCGGTCTGCCAGATCCCGGTGCCGCCGAGCACCGAGCCGATCGCGTGATAGGCCTGCTCCTTCGCCGCCTCGACCTGCTCCGCCTTGTCCTCGAGCCGCAAGTACTCGTCAGCTGTCGCCAGCCGCTTGTTGAGGAATTCGCACTCGCAGAGGATGCGATGGAAGAGCTCGAGGCCGGCCCAGAGGCGCGGATCGCCGATCGATTCGGGAGTCGAGCGCGCCTCGACGCTCATCGTCGGTAGACCCGAAAGGAGCTCGAGCCAGGTCCCGTGGGCGAGCGGGAAGAGCACTCCCTCGACCTCCCAGGAGAGGCTGCCCATGCCATCGAACAGGAACTGCGCGGCGGGCATTTCGATCCAGGCGACGCCGCGGTCGCAGCCGAACGGCTGACCGGTCTGAATCGTGGCGGTGGCGCCGGCGACGACCGCAACTTCGGGCCGCGGCACGGCCGGAAGGTCGCGGACCAGCCGCGCGGAGAGCGCCTCGACCCAGGTGGCGATCGCCGCTGCGATCCGCTCGCGATGCTCGCCGAGACCGGCCAAACGCATCAGGCGAGCGCTGTCGTAGCGGACGAGCTCCGACCCCGCCTTGCCCACCGCGAGGAAGCCCGAACCCATGCCGTAGCGATCGGTGTCCATGCCGAAGAAGGCCTGGCCGGCTTCGACGGTAACGAAGTGGGTGCGCGCCCCGACCGGCTGACCGGCTTCGAGTTGCACGGTGAAGATCTCGACCTTGCCCGATTCGACGAAGTAGACGGCGCGTGGATCGGCGAGTACGAGCGGCCGATTGGCCGCCGTGACGACCTGCTCCCCCTCCTCGGTCAGCGACTTGGGTCGCACCATCTCGGCCAACATCGCCTGAATATCGGCGATCGCCGCCGTCCGTTCGAAGAGCGGCGGACGCTCGGGCGCCGCTGCCTCCGGTTCGGCTGGCGGCGGCAGCTCGACCACGACCTCGAAGGTCGTCTGCCCGAGCTTGAACCGCTCCCCGGCGCCAAGCTCGATCTCGTCGATCCGTTCGCCGCGGACCGTGACGCCGTTGGCGGAGTTGTTGTCGACAACGCGGACGCCAGCTTCGAGCGCTTCGAGCCGCGCGTGACGGCGCGACATCGTCTTGTCGGCGACCGGATAGTCGCAATCGTCGGCGCGGCCGACGAAGCCGGGCGCCGCACCCAGCGTGAGCTCGCGCCCGATCAGCTCCGCGCTCGCCGAGTCGACGACGCGCAGCTTCACCGGCGGTCCACTCTCAGTGGGTCGAGATGAGCTCGGCATAGGCGCCCGGAATGTCCTTCATCTCTTCGTGAGTGCCGCGCTGCACGATCTTGCCGCGCTGTAGGACGACGATCTCGTCGCAGTCGCGAATCGTCGAGAGACGGTGCGCGATGATGATGCAGGTACAGCCGCGGCGTCGCAGCGCGTCGTCGACGATCCCCTCGGTCGCCGGATCGAGCGCCGAGGTCGCTTCGTCCAAGATCAGGATCGTGGGGCTGCCGACCATCGAGCGCGCGATCTCGAGCCGCTGGCGCTGTCCGCCGGAAAAGTTGCCTCCCCCCTCGTCGACCCAGCCGCCATAGCCGCCTTCGCGCTGTTCGATCACCTCGGCGATGGCGGCGTCGCGCGACGCTTCGGTGATTCGCGCCGCGGCGACGGTGCCGTCCCACATGGTGATGTTCTCCTTGATCGAGCCACCGAAGAGAAAGATCTCCTGGTCGACCATGCCGATCGAGTTCGAGAGCAGGCGGCGCGAGATCTTCTCGCGCGGCACATCGTCGAACAGCACTTCGCCGCTCCACGGCCGATAGAGGCCGGAGATCAGCTTCGCTGCGGTCGACTTGCCGGAGCCCGAACCGCCGACCAGCGCCACCCGCTGCCCGGGCTGGATGGTCAGGTTGAAATCCTCGATGAGCGGCTTCTCGAGCGGCGAATAGCCGAAGGTGACGCCCTTGAGCTCGATCTTGCCGGTCAGCTTGAGCCGGCGATCGTCCTTGGCTTGCCGCTCCTCCTTTTGAGCGTAGAGCGCGTCCTGCGGATAGCGCAGGACGTCGTCCAACCGGTTGAGATCGGCCTCCAGCTCTTGCAATGTAGAGCCAAAGTTGACGAACGAACCGAGCGGCCTGGTGAAGCCGCCGGTCAACGCCTGGTAAGCGACCAAGAGGCCGACGGTCAGGTCGCCGTTCATCACCTTGAGACCGCCCATCAGAAGCACCGTGCCGGTGACCAGCGTGTTGACCACCGTCGGCACCACCGCGGTCATCTCGGCGAGCTGGCGCAGATGCTGCTCGGCGCGCAGCGTCTTGGCCTGGTAGCCGGCCCAGCGTGCGAAGAACTCGGCCTCGCCGCCGGTGGCTTTGAGCGTCTCGATCATCTTGAGCCCGCTCATAGCGGTACCGGAGAGCTTGCCCTTGTCGCCCATCAATCTCCGGCTGGCGTCGACCCGCACGCGAGCAACGACCTTGATCGCGATGACGTTCAAGAGCGAGATGCCGATCACTGTCAGCGTTAGCCCCACGTCGTAGCGGAGCATCAGCGCCGCGTAAAAGACGATCAGGAAGAGATCGATCGCGGTCGTGGCGAGCTTGCCCGAGACCACCATCGCCACCTTGTCGTTGATCGCGACGCGCGATCCGATCTCGCCCGCGAAGCGCTGCGCGAAGTAGGCGACCGGGAGGCGTAGGATGTGGGTGAAGAAGTGCGACGCGTTCTGCAGCGCCAGCTTGGTCTCGAGCCGCAGCAGGTAGTACTGCTGCAGGAAAGTCAGGACCCCCTGCAAGACGATCGTGATCCCCATCCCCAGGAGCAGTGGCTTGATGATCGAGGAGCGCCCAGAGACCAGGTACTCGTCGACGAAGATCCGCGAGAAGGTCGGGATCACGAGCCCGGGG